>NZ_JAALJH010000052.1 GCF_011064615.1 Aquisphaera insulae
TCGACCGGGATCGATGAATCAGCCGCCGTTGGCGTCCAAAGCTGCCAGCATCGTCTCGCCGAACACTGTTAGCTTCCCGCGACGGTCTCCACTCACTCCGTAGCTAAAGCCCATGGCCACGAAGTGGTACGAATCGCCATCGGGGAAGATCGGCAGCGCCCATTCGTCGCGGGTCGCGGCCGTGATCCCGCCGTGCGGATCGAACTCATACCACGTATGCTGCCAGTGCTCGATGGCCCAGAGTCGCTCTCCGCGCGGGGTGCAGTGCCGGAAGGCGGCGAGGATCCTCATCGTCAAGTCCGACTCGATCTCCTCCAATTCACCCGGGAGCCGAGAGAGGAACGCAAGGTCCCAGGTCCGGAACGGTGGTGGGAAGACCGGATCGCCGCCGGATCGCTCGTAGTGGCCAAACCTGGTCGTCCACGCGTCCCAGATCGGGTACATGATTTCGATGTCATCGATCGGAAGCCAGCCAAGCGAGCGCCAGTGGCAGCGAGTCGGATCGAGATCGGCTGAGCTTCGCGGCGGGTCGAAGTGCCGATATCGCAAGGCTCTACATCCCGACTCAGGCTTGCCTTGCTGCCCTCACCACCAACCTCGCGAAACCCCGATCGACCACGCCCACAGGCCGGCGGAGACCATGGCCGCAACCCTCGCGACTGCCGGGACGTATCGTGTCGAGACACAGGACATCAAGGCGAGCGTGGCCAGGGCGAGCGGCACGCGGAGATACAGGTCGAGGAAGGGTTGATCGCGGCCAAGTCCGCAATCACTGAAGAGGATCGCACGTGCCGCGCTTGTCGTGGCGAGGCAGATGTAGCCCGTCAAGCCGATGACGACAGACAGGACGATGATCCGATCGCCGATCCCGGGTGGCGCTGGCGGGGGAAACAGCAATGGACTGGGTCTTCGGAAATGACGGGGGAAGGCTCGCATCGCCGCCTTCTCTTTCCTGCCCGACCCGTCCATCGGCGCCACCACCGGGGCGGGTGGATGTTGATCGTGGCTATTTTCAACGATCAGCGACGATGGCCCCCGCCCCCGCCCGAGTTGTCGTTCCCATGCCGGCCTCGCGACGGCCTTGGCGTGGGCTTGGCGCCGGGCTCGGACGGGCGATCGGAGATGGTCCCCGGGGAGCGGTCCTCGCCCTCGCCGCAGATCCGGGTCACGACGTAGGTCCCGCTCTTGGGGTTGCGCTCGATGTCCACCAGGGCGAGGTTGTCGGCGTCTTCCATCAGGTGCGTGAAGCTCCGGTAGCCGTAGTAGCTCTCGTCGAACGACGGCTTCTTCCGCTTCATCGTGTCCTTGATCATCGAGGCGTAGAGGACCTCGTGATTCTCTCGCCTGAGGGCGTTGCACGCCTCGACGAGCAGGCTGAAGACCTCGCGCTGCTTCTCGTTGAGGGACGGCGGCAGGTACGCATTCAGGTTCGTGGCCAGGCGCTGCTCGTTCTCCTCCTGCCGCTCCAGGTCCTCGTAGTAGATGAACTCGTCGCAGTTGTCCCGGAGCAGCTCCGACGTCGAGCCCTTCATCCCCAGGCCGATGACGTGCTTGCCGTTCTCCTTCAGCTTGGAGACGAGCGGCGAGAAGTCCGAGTCCCCGGAGACGATCACGAAGGTGTCGACGTGCGGCTTGCTCCAGGCCAGATCCATGGCATCCACCACCAGGCGGATGTCGGCCGAGTTCTTGCCCGTCTGCGATCGCTTGGGGATCTCGATCAGCTCGATCGCGGACTCGTGGAACGGCGCGGTGTAGCTGGGATACCGGCTCCAGTCGGCATAGGCCTTCTTCACCAGGAGCTTCCCCTTCTCCACCAGCCGCTCGAGCACCTTCTGCACCTCGAAGCGGATCTTTCGGTGCCCCTGGAATCCCATCGCCAGGTTCTCGAGGTCGATGAAGACGGCGAGGCTTCGTTCGCGTTCGGTCTTGGACATAAGTGGAAGACTTCGCTGCATGGCTGGACAGATGTCAGGATTCGAGGGAAAGGTGTGCGTTCCGACCGCGCCCCTGGCCGCACCGCCGGTCGCCGCACGGAGATCCCCCCGGCCAGCTTTCCGGGACCAGGACCACTAGGCTAAGCGATGACGACCTCGATCGCAACCAACCAATACCAGCACAAGACTTTGCGGCCCATTATCGGGGGAAGGGTTGACTGGATAACCAGGGATGTCTGGAGTTGTGGAGCGGCATGGGTAGAAAATAGCGAACGGAGATATTTTCAGGATTGTGGCAATCGGGCTAAGTGGGGCGTATAAGCTTAGTGTCGGATCCAGACAAACAAGGCGAGACATGTGCGTGCACGCACTTATCTCGGGGAGGACAACCGTGAAGCAGCAGCCAGGTAGGGACAGCAAGGTTGGCCGGCGCGTCGTGCTCGGCGCGATCCTTGCCAGCGCGGTCGGGATGGGGATCGTCATCCCCAATCGGGTGCATGGCCAGGTGGCCCCCAGTTCGCAGAGCGCCGCGGCGGTGGCCCCGGCGGCCCAGGGCGGGACCACGACGGTGCTCGTGCCCCAGTGTCAGACGACCTATGAGACGGTCTACGACCTTCAGACGGTGCAGGTGCCCGTCACGGTGAACCAGACCCAGTACCGGACCGAGTGGAAGACCCGGACGGTGCCGGTGACGAAGACCGTGACCGAGAACGTCCCCGTCACGGTGAATCAGACCCAGTACCGGACCGAGTACAAGACCGAGACGGTGCCGGTGACGAAGACCGTGACCGAGAACGTCCCCGTCACGGTGAATCAGACCCAGTACCGGACCGAGTACAAGACCCAGACCGTTCCGGTGACCAAGGTCGTGACCGAGAACGTGCCGGTGACGGTGAACCAGACCCAGTACCGGACCGAGTACAAGACCCAGACCGTCCCGGTGACGAAGACCGTGACCGAGAACGTCCCGGTGACGGTCAATCAGACCCAGTACCGGACCGAGATGCGGACCCAGACCGTCCCCGTGACGCGGACCGTGCCGGAGACGGTGAACCAGACGCGGACGACGACGGTGTACGTCCCCAAGACCCAGACGGTCAACCAGCAGGTCACGAAGACGGTCTACAATCCCGTGACGACGATGCAGACCCAGTCGCGGTACGTGACCGTCCAGAAGCCGGTGACCCGGACGGTCATGCAGCCGAAGACCGTCACCAACCTGGTCAGCCGGACGCAGACCCAGTACGTCAACGAGAACTACACCGAGAGCGTGCCCGTCACCACCTGCCGCCAGGTCGTGGAGGAGCAGGGGGGCTACGAATATCGCAGGGTCCCCGTGACCACCACCGTCCCCGCGGGGTGCCCGGCCGGCGCCGGCAGCGTTGCCACCGGCGGTGGATTCCTCGGCCTCGGACGGGGCCATGGCTGCGGCCATCTCTGCGGCCACCGCTGCGGCGGCGGTTGCGGCTCCTGCGGCGGCATCGGTGGCGTTGGCGGCGCGGGTAGCCTTTGCGGCGGCGTCGCCGGCATCACCCAGACCAGCTACGTCTGCCAGCAGGTCTACGTCTCCCGGCCGGTCGTCCGCAACATCCCGGAGACGACCTACGTGACCCAGACGAAGACCCGCCAGGTCCCCGTGCAGACGGTCATCCAGGTCCCCGAGTCGCACCTCGAGTACGTCCCGACCTTCGTCCAGGACGTCGAGAACGTGCAGCAGCTCGAGCAGTATCAGGTCCCGGTGACCACCATGCAGGCCTCGCAGGTGACCGAGACCGTCCCCGTGACGACGACCGTCCAGGTCGCCGAGCAGCGGACCGAGACGGTCCCCACGACCGTGTACAAGCAGGTCACCGAGAACACCACCCAGCAGTATGCGGTCCAGGTACCGTACACGGTGCCGACGACCGTCTACCAGGCGCGGCAGAAGCAGGTGACCGAGAACGTCACCCAGCAGTATGCGGTCCAGGTGCCCTACACGGTGCCGGTGACGACCTACCAGGCGCAGCAGAAGCAGGTGACCGAGAACGTCACCCAGCAGTATGCGGTCCAGGTCCCGTACACGGTGCCGGTGACGACCTACCAGGCACAGCAGAAGCAGGTGACCGAGAACGTCACCCGCCAGGTCCCGGTGCAGGTGCCCTACACGGTGCCGGTGACGACCTACCAGGCGCAGCAGAAGCAGGTGACCGAGAACGTCACCGAGCAGTACGCCGAGCAGGTCCCGTACACGGTCGCCGTCACGACCTGCAAGACCGAGCAGCGGCAGGTCCCCCGCCAGGTCGCCGTGACCCGCCAGGTGCTGGTGCCGGTCACCGTGGCCGCCCCGGCCCCGGCCCCCGCGGCCGCGGCTGCGGCCTCGCCGCAGCACTGATCTCCGGGCTGAGGGCCGACGTGCCCATCCGTCCGAGATGCCGACCTGTCGACCGAGCTCGCCGGATTCACGTCTGGCGGGCTCGGTCGCGTTCGTTTCGAAAGGTGACGGCCCGGCGACCGGGGGCGGGAGGGGACAATCCTGCCAGGAATGCGAAACTCCGACCCCCCAACCGGGGTACAATGCCCGGGGAGCGCCGGCATCTCCCGGGAGTCGCTGAAGATGGCCCTTGATGACGGAAGGCCGACGTGATGGCGAGCCCGGGCGCATCGACGCCGGCCGACGAGGGTCCGCAGGACTTCCACACCGGGCCGCGGGTCGTGAAGGCCGGCGGCTTCGGCCGCGTCCTCCTCGCCTGGATAGGCATCTTCATCGTCCTCCAGTCGTTGCGGTGGGGCGGCGGGATTCCCGCGGCGGAGCTGGCCGCCGGCATAGAAGAGGGCGCATCGCGCGTCGAGTCCCGAATCCGGGGCGAGGTGAGCGAAGAGCTGATCCGCAAGGCGATCCGCGACCAGCGGGACGCGCGGTCGTTCTGGTCGGTGATCGGCGCACTCGGCGATTTCCTGGTCGAGCCCGCGGCCCTGGCCTTCCGGGCCGTGCTCGTCGCGACCCTGTTCACCGGGATCGCGGCGCTGGCGGGGAGGACGCCCGGCTACGACCGGGCCCTGTTCGAGTCGTCGATGGCCCAGGGCTTCTGGGTGCTCGGGCTGGCGGTCCGGCTCGGGCTGGCCGCGGCCCTCGGGCGGGGGGACGCGGACGTGGAGACCTCGGCGGTCCTCTTCCTGCCCCCCGGGGCGCATCCGGCCTGGCTCTGGCTCGCGCTCCGCCAGGTCGAGCTCTTCGCCCTGGCCGGGTGGACGGTCATGGCGTGCCAGGCCGCGCGGCGGGGGGACTCGCCGGCCTGGCTGGCGTCCGCCCTCTGCCTGTCGCTCGCCCTCCTCGAGGCCCTGATTCGGCTGTCCGTGGCGCTCGTGATGGGGGGGGCGATCCGCCTCAGTCTGCTGGTAGAATGAGCGGGCCGGGGCCGCGGGATGGACCGCCTGGCCCGGCCGCGATGACGTCGTCTGCGGGGACCTTGGGATGCTGCGAACGACCCTGCTTGCGCTCGGCCTGGGGCTCGTGATCCTGGTCCTGTTCGCGGCCAACCGGAGCCGCGAGCCGGGGGGGATGGAGCTGGACTGGCGGGTGGCCCGAGAGCCCGCTCGAAAGGTCCTGGCCGAGCCGGCCGCCCGCGGGCCGATCGTCCAGACGATCACCGCGCCCGGGAAGATCGAGGCGATCGAGGAGGCCGAGATCGCCTCCCAGATCGTCGGCCGAGTGGTCGCGGTCCACGTCGAGGAGGGGGACATCGTCCTCCGCGACGACCCCCTGGTGGAGCTGGACGCGACCGAGGCGAAGGCCCGCCTCGACTCGGCGTGCGCCCGGATCGCCAAGCTGACGGCCGCGATCAAGCAGTCCGAATCCGAGCTGGCCAAGGCCGAGCGCGACGTCGAGCAGTATTCCAAGCTCCGGGTCCGGGGCTTCGCCTCGCCCACGGAGCGGGCCGACTCGCTCACCGTCCTGGAGAAGGCCAGGGCGGCGCTCCTGATGAGCCGCAACGAGCTCATGGAGGCCGAGGCGATGAGGCGGAGCAGCGACGAGGAGCTGAAGCGCACCCGGATCGCGGCCCCGATGGACGGCGTGGTCTCGAACCTGAACGTGGACGAGGGGGAGATCGTCATCGCCGGGACGACCAACCTGCCGGGGTCCGTCCTGATGAAGGTGAGCGGCATGGGTCGCATGCGGATGCGCGCGGACGTGGACGAGACCGACGTCCTCCAGGTGAGGCGGGGGCAGCCGGCCCAGGTCTACCTGGTGGCCGACCAGCTCCGGCCGCTGCCGGGCCGGGTGCAGACGGTGGCGCCCCAGGGCAAGACCCGGAAGGACGACGTCATCAGCTTCGAGACGCTCATCGGCATCGACGCGCAGCCGCAGGAGTCGGCCGGCGGGGACGGCAACAGGCTCAGGCCGGGGATGAGCGCCACCGTGGAGGTGGAAGTCCGGCGCTCGGAGGAGGCGGTCAGCGTCCCGGCCCAGGCGGTGGTGCACCGCCGGCGGAAGGACCTGCCTGACACCCCGGCCGTCCGCGAGTGGGCGGGCCGGAACGCCCGGTCGCCGGGGGAGAAGGCCCGCGACGCCGAGCTCCGCTACGTCAAGCTCGTGTTCGTCGTCGACGGCGACGTCGCGAGGGCCCGGCCCGTGGACACCGGCCTGAGCGACGAGCGGCGGGTCGAGATCGTGTCGGGCCTCGGCCCGGACGAGCGCGTCATCGTCGGCCCCTTCCGGGCCCTGGACGAGCTCAAGGACGGTTCGACGGTCCAGCCGGTCGCGTCGGCGGCGGAGCTCGACGCGGCGAATTGACCCCGCCGCCGGTCGATCGTTCGAGTCGGAGTCGAGGTGGACGAGTCATGGATCCGGAACGCCCTGCCCATGCCGAGACGCCGGCCCCCGCGATCATCGAGCTCTCGGGGATCACCAAGTCCTATCCCATGGGTACGGAGGTGGTCCACGCCCTCCGGGGCGTCGACCTGATCATCCGGGAGAATGAGCTGGTCGCGATCATGGGGCCGTCGGGGTCGGGGAAGTCCACGTTGATGAACATTCTCGGTTGCCTGGATGTCCCGACCTCCGGCGTCTACCGGCTGGACGGGCGGGATGTCGCCCGGCTCTCCCAGTCGACGCTCGCCGGCGTGCGGGGACGCCGGATCGGCTTCGTCTTCCAGACGTTCGAGCTGCTCCCGCGGCAGACGGCGGCGCGGAACGTCGAGCTCCCCTTGATCTACGCGGGCGTGTCCCGGGCCGATCGCCGCCGCCGCGGGGCGGAAGTCCTGGCGCGGGTCGGCCTGTCCGATCGCTCGGGGCATCGGCCCAGCCAGATGTCGGGCGGCCAGCGCCAGCGGGTGGCGATCGCCCGGGCGCTCGTCCAGGGGCCGGCCATCCTGCTCGCGGACGAGCCGACGGGGAACCTCGACACGCGGACCGGGGAGGAGATCCTCGACCTCTTCGCCGACCTCCATCGCGAGGGCCAGACCATCGTGATCGTCACCCACGAGCCCGACGTCGCGGCCCGCTGCGGGCGGATCGTCCGGATCCGGGACGGCCGCGTGGAGAGCGACGAGGAGAGGCTCCCATGATCGCGGCCGCCAACGTCGCCAACGCCCTGGAGCAGCTCTGGGCGCACCGGCTGCGGTCCCTGCTCACGGTCCTGGGGATCGTGATCGCGGTCACCTCCACGATCACGGTCGTGGGCGTGATCCAGGGATTCACGCGCTACGTCGCGGATTTCCTCCAGGGGCTGGGGACCAACGCCATGTGGGTCTGGCCCGAGCGGCCGGCGGGCGAGGCGGGCAAGCGGCTGGGGCGGATCGAGCTCGACGAGCGCGACATCGCCGCGATCGAGATCGGCTGCCCGGCCGTCCTCCGCGTCTCGGCCCTGGTGAGGCCGCCGAACCTGCTGGTGCAGTCGGGCCGCGACCAGGCGACGGTGCCGATCGAGGGCGTCTCCGCGCCCTACCACGCGATCCGCAACTACGAGGTGGACGCGGGCCGGCCGTTCAGCGTGGTGGACATCGAGCAGGGCCATCACGTCTGCGTCGTCGGCCGCGACGTGCTCCGCAAGCTGAACCTGGACGAGGGGATCCTCGGCGAGTCGATCCTGATCGCGGAGCGGCGGTTCCGCGTGATCGGGATCCTCGGCGAGAAGGGGAGCTTCCTGGGGAACAGCCAGGACGACATCGTGCTCATCCCCTACACGATGGCGCTGAAGATGTATCCGACGGTCCGCCGCCGGCTGGCGGTCACCGCCCAGGCCGTGGCCGAGGCCTCCGTCCCGGAGGCCCGGGCGCAGATCATCAACCTGCTCCGCCGGCGGCACGGCCTGTCCGCCTACCAGCCGAACGACTTCCGGGTCCTCACCCAGGACGAGATCCTCGAGACGTTCAACAGCCTCAGCCTGGTGGCGACGGCGGTGCTCGCCGGCATCGTCGGGATCTCGCTCCTGGTGGGCGGGATCGGGATCATGAACGTGATGCTCGTGAGCGTGACCGAGCGGACCCGCGAGATCGGCCTGCGGAAGGCGGTCGGCGCCCGCCGGCGGGACATCCTGGTCCAGTTCCTCACCGAGGCCATCAGCCTCAGCGCGCTCGGCGGGTCGTCCGGCATCGCGCTGGGCTACGGGCTCTGCGCCCTCGCGAGCCTGCACCCCAAGATGGTGGACGTGGTCGTCCCGTGGTGGGCGGTCGCGCTCGGCTTCGGGATCTCGGCCGGGACGGGGGTGGTCTTCGGCCTGGTCCCGGCCATGAAGGCCGCGCTCCTCAATCCGATCGACGCCCTGCGGCATGAATGAGCGTCGCGACCTGCCTCAGCGGCGCTGGAGCGGGCCCTCGAGCGGCGGGCTGTCCTCGCCCGCCACGGCGCCGCCCGCCGGCGGGCTCGGCCGGCCGTAGAGCCGCAAGTAGCGATAATAGACCTCGAGCGTGAGCGCGGCCAGCGTCGTCGCGTAGATCCGGCCGCCGCGCGGCCCGTACAGGCTCTCGTCGGGATCCCAGCTCCCGGCGGGATGGCCCGAGGCCCGCTGGAGCTTGACGATCCGGTCGCGGATCCGGGCGTTCCAGCGGGTCCAGGACGGCCCGCCATGCTGATACATCGCCAGCGTGCCGTAGTACCAGTAGTAGTAATTGGAGTCGCCCCGGTCCGAGGGGTGGGAGAGGAGGTGGGATGCGGCCTCGTCGCTGGCGGGGCCCGGGCCGCCGACCCCGAGGAACTGGCGGCAGACCCACGCCTCGGCCGTCATGGTGGAGGTCACGGGCTCCCAGGGCTGATAGCGGCCCAGGCCGCGGTCGTTGCCGGTCGCGATTCGGTCCAGCCAGGCGATCACGCCCCGATCGATGTCGGGCAGGTCGGGGACCGCCAGGCCGATCTCCCGGGCCGACTTCAGGGCCATCACGACCCACCCCAGGATGCTCGTGTCACCGACCGGCGCCCCGGGCGCATACCGCCACGCCAGCCCGTCCTGCGCCCGGGCCCGGACGAGGAACCCGACGGCCCGCTCCGCGGGGCCACGCAGCCGCTCGTCGAGGCTCAGGGCGTAGGCCTCGCAGAGCGCCAGCGTCGCCATCGCATGGCAGTACATCCCGACCGCCTTGCTCGAGCCCCGGAGGTCCCCGTCGGGCTTCTGGGCGGAGATCAGGAAGTCGATCCCCTTGCCGATGGTGGTGGCATGCTTCCCGTCCCGGTGCGTGTAGCCGGCTCCCAGGTAGGTGAGCAGCGCCAGGCCGGTGAGCGCCGTGTCGGCCTCCCAGTAGGCGCATTCCCCGAAGCAGGTCTCGCCGGCGGGGCAGTGGGCCGTGAAGTCGTCGTCGCCGGCGACGGCGGCCCCGTCGTCGTAGCGGGCCGTGCCGCCGTCCCAGCGGCCGTCGCTGTCCTGGTGGCGGGCGAGCCAGTCGAGCGCGCGCTCGACGGCCTGTTCGCTGGCCGGGCTCGCGCCGGCCCGCTCGGCCAGGGCGGATCGATTGGCGTCCAGTCGCGACCGGTAGATCTCGGGGACCGCCGTCAGGCTCCTCGCCCCGGGGGGGCCCGTGAGGTCCGCCAGCGGAGGGGACTCGTGAGGCGTCGAGGAGCCCGGCATGGCCCGAACGATGGGGATCGGCGCGACCGTCGCCGGCGTGGTCGTCGTCCGCGTCGGAGGGCCCGCCGGGGGGGCCTCGCGGCCCCGTTCGCCGCGGAGGTCGGCGCGAGGCAGGGCCGACAGGGCCGACGAGGGGACCGCGGACCGGCCCGGCGTGGGGCCGGCCTTCAGCTTCTCGACCGCCGGGGCGTACTGGCCGAGGTCCCCTTCGGTCGCCGCGGCCGGAGCCGCCGACGCGGGACCGGGCTCCGATCGGGCGGGCAGGGATCGGGCCTCGGGGAGCGACCCCGTCGGAGGGATCGCGACGGAAGGGGCGGCCCGGGCCATCGCGATCGGCGATCGGGGCGCCGGCGTGCTCGGCGCCAGGAGGGGCGCCGGCGGCTCCCTCTGGAGGAGTCCGTCCGCGCGCCCGGGCTGGGGCAGGGCGGTCGCCAGCGCCAGCGGCTCGAGGGCGAGGTCGGGCGAGCGTGCGGCGACGCCGGAAGTCCCCCTGGGGGCCCCGTCCGCGCCGGGCCGCGGCGCGGCGACGCCGGCGTTCCCGTCGGCCACGGGGGCGACGCGGATCCGACGGATGTGGCGATCGGCGTCCGCCCCGTCGCGAGCCTTCGAGCCGAGTGCCCGGGAGATCGACGGCACGCCGCTGCCGTAGAAGGCCAGCCCCGCATGGGCGGCGATGGAGAGGGCCACGCACTTCCGGAGGGCGCGACGGGATCCCCAGCAGGACCAGACGAGGAGGCCGAGCACCAGCGTGCCGGCCCCGAGGAGGGCCCATACGCCCAGGTCGGTCCGGGACAGGAGCAAGAAGGTTTCCAGGTCCAGTCCGCCGTCCATTCCGCCCATGACACTCCTTCGGATGATCGCCGGGGTGTCGCCCCGGCGACCCATCATAGCCCGTCCCACCGACCGGCCGCGAGTCGACCGGCGGGGCGGCGATCAGAATCCGATCTCGTGGTCCGCGCCCGGTCGCCGCGAGGGCTCCGCCGGCCGGCGACGCTCCGCGGGAGCCTGGTGGGGAGGATGTGCGCCCGGCGACGGGCCGGCGTGACCGGAGTGGGCCCCGAACGACCGGGTCCCCGACGGCTCGACCGTCAGGAGCGGGGAGACCGCGGGCTTGGCCATCGCGATCGCGTCGATCGTCTCCGCCCCGAGCCGGTCGAGGGCGCCGGCGAGCCGTTCGATCCGGCCGACCAGGGCATCGTAGGCGACCAGGGCGAGCGTCGCCACGGCCACGCCCAGGGTCAGCGGCGTCAGGGCCGAGGCGAGCGCCGTGCCCAGCGAGCCGGACGAGCCGTCGATCGGCCGGCTCGCCA
The DNA here is from genome assembly GCF_011064615.1 of Aquisphaera insulae. Classification (GTDB taxonomy): domain Bacteria; phylum Planctomycetota; class Planctomycetia; order Isosphaerales; family Isosphaeraceae; genus Aquisphaera; species Aquisphaera insulae. The sequence continues at coordinate 11,281 of NZ_JAALJH010000052.1, forward strand.
GGACTCGCCCGATCGCCATGAGCGAGCCCAGCAGCCCGAGCAGCGGCGCCAGCGCGGCGATCCGTCGGAGGGTGCCTACGTTCCGCCTCAGGCGGTCCGCCTCGACCCGATGCGCGATGACCACCGCGCGCTCGAGATCGGCGGCGGGGCGTCCCCACCGCCGGACCGCGGCGAGGGCGACCCGCGCGGCGGGGCTCGGGTTCATCTCGCAATAATCGAGCGCCTTGCCGCCGTCGAGCTTCCCCTCGTGGAGCCTGTCCAGGAACCGGGCCGCGAAATCGGCCGGGATGACCCGCCGCCGCCGGAGTCGGAAGAGCCCCTCCGCGAGGACCCAGACGCCGAGCACCGCCGCGGCCGCGAGGCCCCCCCACGTCATCCGCTCGCCGGGGGGCGTGCGGCGATACCAGGTCGCCGCGTCGATGAACGTCCGGGCCGCCAGCCGGGTCAGGGCCGATGTGTCGAGCAGCTCCGACGCCGCCCGCGGCGTGTCCGCCTCGTCCGCCCTGGCGGCGGCTCCCACGGCCGCGGAGGCGAGCAAGCCGGCGAGCACCGCGACCATTCGGAGGCATCGATTCGAGGCGGCCTGTGATCGCATGGTCGGGTTCCTTCCCAGGGGGGATCGTTCCGTGAACGGGAATGGCCTCGGCTCAGGGGACCCGGGCCGCGGGTTTCGGGCCGGGCGCGCCGTGCTGCCGGCGCATGACCTCCAGCCGAGTCCTCGCCTCGGGGAGGTGGGGATCGTCCTTGAACCGCGGCGAGGTGCAGAGCCGGTCATAGGTCTCGGCCGCGTCCGCCCACTGGGAGAGTCGCTCGTGGACCTTCCCGGCCTCGAGGAGCGCGGCGGCCTCCCAGCGCGGGGCGTCGTAGAGCGCGTCGACCTTGAGGAACTCCGAGAGTGCCTCCCGGAAGCGGTCCTGGTGGAAGTAGGTCTCGCCGCGGAGCAGCAGGGCCTGGGCGGCGAGGTCGCTCCCCTTGCGGCCGGCGATGACGGACTGGAAGGCGGCACGGGCATCGTCCGGCCGGCCCATGCCCAGGAGGGCGCGGCCACGAGCCAGGTCGAGCTCCGCGACGGCCGGGTCGTCGGCCGGCAGCTCCTTCCTCAGGGCCTCGGCGCGGGTGAGGGCCTCGTTCCATCGCTTGACGCCCACGAGCGCCTGGACGTGCCGCTCGCGGACGAGCCGGGTGAATCCCTCGGCGGCGGCGGCGGGCGCGGCGGGCGACCGCTCGAGTGCATCGAGCGCGGCCTCCGCGGCCTCGGCACGACCCAGCCTCAGGTCCGCCTCGGCGCCGAGCAGCCTGGCCTCTCGGGCCCGCGGGTGGTTCGAATAGTCGCGGACGAACCGCCCCGCCGTCGCCGAGACCCCGGCCCAGTCGTCGAGCTCGGCCTGCGTCCGCGCCTTGCGGTAGAGCATCAGGGGGAGGAAGCGGGCCGCGGCGGGCGTCGCCGGCGTCGAGGATGTGGCCGTCGGCTCGGTCGCGGCCATCGCCGGCTCGAGGATCTCGAGCACCCGGCGAGGCTGCCCGGCCTCGCTCGCCGACTCGGCGAGGTTGAACCGGGCCTCCAGCGCCCGCGGGCTCTTCGGGTGCTCCTTCAGCAGGCGTTCGAAGGCCGCGTCCGCCTGGGGCAGCTTGTGGGCGTCCACGAGTGCCCAGCCGAGCTCGGCGAGGAGGTTGTCCGTCGCCTCGCCGGTCGCCTCGACCTTCGGCCCGTCCGGCCTGGCCGCGAGGATGGCCACGTACAGGTCCGCCGCCTCTTGCGGGTGCGCCGACGAGGCCAGCAGCCTGGCCCGACCGAGGTCCGCGCGAGACCGTTCCGGCGATTTCGGATACTGCTCCGCCAGCGACCGATAGGCGGCGATCGCCGGATCGGCCTGGCCCGAGGCGGCGAGGGTCGCCGCCAGGTCGAGGGCCGCGGCCGGTGCGGCCGGGTCCTGCGCCGAGTCCTTGAGGTAGGCGGCGAAGGCCGGAGCCGCCTCGGCCGGCTTGCCGAGCTTCCAGAGGCTGCGGGCGAGACCCAGCCGCGCCCTCCCCCGGATCGCCGGATCGAGCTCCCCAACAGCCTGCGCCCCGGACTTCGTCGGCTCGTCGTCGAGGACCTGCCGGAAGATCTCCGCGGCGCGGGCCTCGTGGCCCGCGTCGAATTCGGCCTCGGCCAGCCGGAGCCGGGTCGGCAGGAGGCTCTTGCTGCGCGGGAACCGTGCCGCCAGGACGCCCAGCGTCTTCTCCGCCTCGTCCAGCTTACCGGTCGAGGCCCATGCGGCGGCGAGATGCGCGAGGGCCGCGTCGGCGACGTCTCCGTCCGGCTTCGCCTTCAGGTAAGCCTGGAGCGGGCCGATGGCCTGCTCGGGCCTCCGATTCTCGATGTGCTCCTGGCCGATCAGGAACTGGGCCTCGGCCGCGAGCGGCGTCGCGGGGGCCTCGGCCAGGCCGGCGAGCAGGGCGGCCGCCTTCTCGGGCCGCTTCGACTCGCGATAGGCTCGCGCCAGGTCGAACCGGGCGGAGGCGACGGGGCCCCGGGGCGTCTTGCCGTCATCGCCGGCCTCGACGATCGGCTCGAGGATCCGGATCGCCTCGTCCGGGCGGTTGGAATTGAGCTGGGCCCTGGCCTCGATGAGGCGGACCTCCCGACGCATCGGGCTGTCCTTGAATCGCCCGTCGAAGGACCGAGCCAGGCGGATCGCCTCGGCATGATCTCCGGCGTCCTCGGCGAGGCGGGCGGCGCGCGCGAGGGCGTCGTCCGACCAGGTGTCGGCAGGTTCGAGCTCTCCGACCTTCAGGAAGCGACGCCTCGCCTCCTCGGTGCGCTTCAACGCGACGAGCGCCTCGCCCGACCGGAAGAGGAGCGCGGGAGCGAGCGTCGACTGCGGGAACTTCTCGATCGCGGAGTCCAGGATCGGGATGGCGTCGGTCGCCTGATTTCGCTTCAGGAGCGAGGTGGCCAGGGCGAGGGCCGCGCGGGGCGCCAGCGGCTCGCCCGCGTCCCGGACGAGGGGGCGAAGCAGCGCATCGGCCTCGTCGGCCCGGTCCGACTCCACGAGCTCCTCGGCGCGGAGCAGGTCTGCCTCGGGCTTCAGGACGCTCTTCGGCGCGGCGAGGGCGAGCCGCTCCAGCGACTTCACGGCGTCGGCATGCCTCCCCGCGGCCGCCTGGGCCCTGGCCATCTGGAAGTAGGCCCGGTCGGTCCAGTCCGCCCTCCCCTGTCCGGCCAGGGCGGTGAACGTCTTCACCGCGGCATCGGTCTCGCCGAGCCCGGCGAGGGCACGGCCCAGGCCATAGCGGGCGCGATCGGCGAGCGACCCGCCGGGGAAGAGGGCGAGGGACCGCTCGTAGGCCTCGCGGGCCGGCTTGAGGTCTCCGAGTGCAAGCCGGACGTCTCCCAGGTAGGTCCAGGCGGTCTCCAGGTTGGTATGCTTGTTCGGATCGGCCACGAAGGTCTCGAGCGCGGAACGGGCCCCTGGGAGGTCGCCGAGCATGTAACCGAGCTCGCCCAGCCGATACCAGGCCGTCCGCGCCCGGGGGTGATCCGGCGCCGCGTCGAGGAATTGCCGGAATCCCTGGCGGGCTTCCTTGTACCGCCCCTGGAAGAGCCGGGCGCTGGCCAGCCCGAACCGCGCGTCATCCGCGTCCGAGCGGATGGGCTTCGAATCGAGGAATTTCTGATATTCCTCGGCCGCAAGGTCGAACTTGCGCTGCCGGAAGAGCCCATGAGCGAACGCCAGCTCTTCCGGGATCGGCCGGCCCGACGGGCTGGCGGACCTCGGCTGAGACTCCTGGGCCAGGGCGGGAATCGCCACCAGGCCGAGCGTCGCCACGAACATCAGCAGCAGGTTGCGATGTCCGCGGTCCCTCGCCGACGGTCGATGCGGCGATCGGTCGAGCTCGACGGCGGATTCGGATCTCGAAGCAGGGGACCGCATCAAGGTCGGACTCTCCCTCCTTGCTGGGCTCTCGCCGACGCTCCTTCCTCTCGATTTCGTACCGGATGGCAGGAAGAATTGAGAGAATGTGCCCCCCTTGCTCCATTTTCCGGGGGTACATCGGATCCGACCGAGACCCTCGGTCTCGGGCCCACTCCCTTATAGCCTCGGATGCTCCGAATCCTCAAGAGGAGGGACGACAGGGCCGCGTGAAGACTCGCCGACTCGGCTCGATTTCGAACCCCGTATCGCAGCCTCGCAAGGCCGCGTCGCGGAATTGCGTTCCAAGCCGGGCTTCCCCCTGACAGTTCGCTCGCAATCTCGGTAAAATCGCTAATGTCTGCGAAACCACCCAGGTTCCACCCGCCCGCCTTTTTTCCCTCCTCAGACCTGAGTTCACGCTGGACTTGAACTTCGGCTCGATTTATTCTACTAAAAACCCGCAAAGTCCCCAGTCTTTGTGGTTGTCTGGGCCGGTGGCCCGGAATATACCACAAACGGTCCGCCCTCGTGTGGCGGCACCGAGTCAGTTGTGAGACTTCGTTGCAACAATGGAGAAAGCTCCCATGATGGCCTCTCGGGTACTCGGTGCGGCTGCCGCGGCGCTGGTCGCCGGCTCGGCGTTCGCACAAGCCCCATCCAAGCAGTTGCCGGCGCCGCAGGCCCCGGCCAAGGTCGCGCCGGTCGCCGTCGCGCCGGTCGCTCAGGCCCCGGCCGTTCCGACGAAGGTCGCGCCGGTCGCCCAGGCCCCGGCCGTTCCGACCAAGGTCGCGCCGGTCGCCGTCGCGCCGGTCGCCCAGGCCCCGGCCGTTCCGACCAAGGTCGCGCCGATCGCGGTGGCCCCGGCCACGCAGTCGCCGGCCGTGCCGACGAAGGTCGCGCCGATCGCGGTGGCGCCCGCCACGCAGTCGCCGGCCGTGCCGACGAAGGTCGCGCCCATCGCCGTCGCTCCTGCGGTCCCGACGAAGGTCGCGCCGATCGCGGTGGCCCCGGCCACGCAGTCGCCGGCCGTGCCGACGAAGGTCGCCCCGGTTGCCGTCGCGCCGGTCGCCCAGGCCCCGGCCGTGCCGACGAAGGTCGCGCCGGTCGCGGTGGCCCCTGCGGTCCCGACGAAGGTCGCCCCGGTCGCTCAGGCCCCGGCCGTTCCGACGAAGGTCGCCCCGGTGCTTCAGTCCGCCCCGGTGCTTCCCGGCAAGGCCGCCCCGGCTGCCTCGGCTCCGGTAACGACCGAGGCTCCTCCGGCTCCCGCCCCGGCTGCTCCTCCGGTCCCGAGCATCCCCGCGGCGCCTGCCGCCCCGGCGGTCCCGAGCATCGCCCCTCCGGCCGTGCCTTCGCCCGCTCCGCCGATCCCCAAGCCCGCCTCGTTCAGCGTCAAGAAGGCCTGAGCGACGGCTGTCCCGGTCCTGGTATCCTTCCAAACTGTCCCCGGCCTGCATCAGGCCGGGGTTTTCATTGCGCCTCGGCTGGAAATGAAGAACGCCGGGCGTGCCGCGAGGATGAGCGAAGAGCAAAGAAGAAAGCCTCCCGGATGGCACTCCGGGAGGCATGCAGGAGGCGTCATCATCGTCCCGGGCGGGTCATTTCTCGCTCAGGGACTTCTCGATCGCGGCCGTCAACTCGGGAGAGTCGGGCTTGTCCTTGGGCAAGAACCGGCCGATGACCTCGCCCTTGCGGTCGACCAGGAACTTTGTGAAATTCCAGGGGATGTCGCCGGAGAACTTCGGGTCCGTGGCGTGGCCCGTCAGGAACGCGTAGAGGGGATGGATCTCCTTCCCCTTGACGACGATCTTCGAGAAGAGCGGGAAGCTGACCTTGTACTTCGCGGAGCAGAACTGCTTGATCTGCTCGTTCGTCCCCGGCTCCTGGGTTCCGAACTCGTTGGCCGGGAAGGCCAGGACCTCGAACCCCTGATCCTTGTACTTCTCATAGATCGCTTCGAGCTGGGCGTACTGCGGGGTGTATCCGCACTGGCTGGCGGTGTTGACGATCAGGCAGACCTTGCCCTTGAATTTGGACAGGGGGACGTCCTTGCCATCGATGTCCTTGACGGTGAAGCCGAGGACCGATGCGGGCTCCTTTGAGGGGGTTTGGGCGAGGCTGCTGAATGAGGGCAGGGCCGCGGTCAGGAGTGCGGCCGCGGCGGCCGGCGCGACCAGGGAGGCGATGCGGTCAAGCACGATGACGAGTCCTATGGGGCCATGACGAGGGGATCCGGGCGGGGTGTCGGCACGTCGAGCCAATCGGTGCGGCGGGCGGACGGAAGGCAGGAGATGTCGCCGCGTGAGTGCGGCAAACCGTATCGGCCTGAAGTTCATCTTGCAGAGCGATTCTCGGAATTTCAAGTGTTCCGGCCGGCATCGACCGCGGTCGGGTCGGATCGACGCGGGGGCGCCTACCATGTTCATGGCATTCACACCCGGAGCGGAGAGGGCCTTGACCCATGCCCGGGCCAGGGCCCGGGGGAGGCAGAGCCCCGCCGTGGAGCCGCTCGATCTGCTCGCCGGCCTGGCCGACGACGAGGACAGCCAGGCGGCCACGCTCTTGACGCAGTTCGGGATGGCGCCGGCCGACCTGCTGAAGGCCCTCGGGCTGGAAGTCGGCGAGCCGGCCTGGCCGGAGCCGCCCCCCCAGGTCCAGGCGCTACCGCTGTCGAATGAGGTCATGTCGGCCCTCAGCCATGCGGCCTCGAGGGCCCGGGCGGTCGACCGCGGCGCGGACGTCGGGACCGAGCACCTGCTGGCCGGGGTGCTCGCCGTCCCCTCGCCCTTGATCGAGGAGCGGCTCGCGCCGGGCCTCGATCTCGTTCGCCTCCGCGAGCACCTCGAGCACACGTTCGACCCCGTCGCCGAGCCGATCGCTCCGCCCGAGGGGATGGCCCCGCTCGACCTCTCCGACGCCGCCCGGTCGGTCGAGATCGGCCGGATCCTCGACGCCTCCGCGAACCGCGCGAGGGAGGGCCTGCGGGTGGCGGAAGACTACGTCCGCTTCGTCCTCGACGACCCGGGCCTGACTCGCCGCCTCAAGGAAGTCCGCCATCGACTCGCCGACGCCCTCCGCGGATTCGACGCCGACCTGCTGATCGGCTCGCGAGAGACCCGGGAAGACGTCGGGACGCACATCATGACCCATTCCGAGGGGGTCCGCGAGAACCCCCGGGCCGTGCTCACGGCGAATTTCAAGCGGGCCGCCGAGGCCCTGAGGACGCTCGAGGAATATGGCAAGCTCGTCGACGTCTGGCTCGGCGGCCGGTTCGAGATCCTCCGCTACGACGTCTACACCCTCGAGAAGCTGACGCTCACCGCGGTCCACGCGTATCGCGGCCTCGGCGAGGCCAGGCTGATGGTGCTGGTCGGCGGCCTGAAGACGATGGGTGACCTGACGTGGGTCGTCGGCGAGGCGCTCGAGGGGGGGGCCGACGTGATCCAGCTTCGCGAGAAGGGGCTCCCGGATCGCGAGCTCCTCAGCCGCGCCCGCGAGGTCCGGATCCTCACGGCCCAGGCGAAGGCCCGATTCATCCTGAACGATCGGCCCGACCTGGCGAAGCTGGCCTCGGCCGATGGCGTCCACCTGGGCCAGGATGACGTCTCGGTCCGGGATGCGCGGCGGATCGTCGGCCCGAACATGCTGATCGGCGTCTCCACCCACGATCGGCCGCAGCTCGACGCGGCGATCCTCGCCGGGGCCAACTACCTGGGCGTCGGCCCGGTCTTCCCGAGCGCCACCAAGGACTTCGCCGAGCCGGAGCTGGCCGGGCTCGCCCACGTCCGGGCCGCGGCCGAGATGACCTCGCTGCCCTGGTTCGCGATCGGGGGGATCGGGGAAGAGAATCTCGGCCGGGTCCTCGAGGCGGGCGCCTCGAGGATCGCGGTCAGCGCCGCCGTCGTCCGGGCCGATCGCCCGCGGCGGGCCGCGGCCCGGCTGAAGGCCCGGCTTGAAGGCCGGGCCCCCGAGAGGGACGCCGAGTCCGCCGACGAGGACCCCCACGACGATTGATCCCGAGGTCCGTCCGACTCCGTCCTCAACGGCGGGCGGGAGCCGGCGTCTGCGAGGAGTCGGGCAGCCCCTTCGCGACCCGGTTCCTCGCCGCAAGGACCGTGACCGGATCCACGACACCCACCGCGCATTCGCGGAGTCGGGCGGCGGTGGGATCGGTGGCCGAGCGCCCGGGCTCCAGCCGCGGGACCATGCGATTGTAGAGGAGCGTCACCGAGGCCTTGGGCCGCAGGCCGCGGTGGACCTCGATCTCGCGGATCGCGTCCGCCAGCGGCCATCCCTGGACGTGGAAGCGATAGAGCCCCATCCAGGCCGGCGACCGGTCCATGCTCGCGTGGCAGTGGACCAGGATCGGCCAGGCGGACGGGTCCTGGGCGATCTCCAGCGTCTTGGCGATGAAGTCCTCGCCGGTCGGGTCGTCGGTCGGCTCGTTGCTCACGTAGGCCAGGCCGTGATCGCGGACGAATTGCAGCTCCTCCGGCAGCCGCGGGCTGCGTTCCGCCGTGTGCTCCGGGAAGAGGTTGATGATCGTCCGGAAATGATGCCGCTGCTGGGCCAGCTCCAGGCCCCGGTAGGTCGGCATCGCGCTGATGTAGATCCGGCCCGGGACCACCTCGCGGAGCCGCGCCAGGGGCCGTTGATACCAGAAGAGCCCGCGGCCGGCGAAATCGAGAGCCAGCGAAGCGGCGATCATGATCGTGACGATCCCGGTCCTCGACCAGCCGGGAGGGGCCGCCGGGACGACCCGGACCAGGGCCAGCGCCCAGGCCAGCAGGCCCCAGACGAAGGCCCATCGCGGCCAGAATCCGATCGGCTCTCGATCGATCCAGGGGACCTGACGGAGGATCACGAGCGCGGCCGCGACGACGAGCAGCCCGCCGATCCCTCGCACTTTCGCCGCCGACCAGCCCCGGCGCAGGTCGATGCCGAGGAGTCCATACGAGAACAGGGCCAGGAGCGCGACCGCGGCCAGTCCCAGGACGAGCCGAAGCTCCGCGGGAGCCGCGGGGTTCAGCAGGGTCCGCCAGCCCAGGCCGTGCCAGCCGTCGACGAGGGGGCCGGGAGTCGCCGCATGCCAGAAGCCCGCGATCGACAGGGCCAGCGCGGCGAGCCAGGCCCTTCGCGACCTGCCGCGGAGGACTCCCCAGGCCGACAGGACCAGGGCCGCGGAGGCGATGTAGACCGCGGAGTGGTCGATCGTATCCCCGGCCTCGGCGAATCGATAGGCGGGGGGCGGGAGGGCGTTGTACGTCGGCCGGACGACGCGGGGGAACTCGGGGTCGATGTCCGACTCGAAATCGAGCACGTACCAGGGGGCCGGGATGACCGCCAGCGCGAGCACGAGCCAGGGCCAGTATCGGACGCGCCATCCCTGCGCGAGGTGTCCCGTCATGCCTGCCAGTCCTTCGGGGCGACGACGTTTCCGGGTGCCGCGGACGATCCGCGGCGGGCGGGGAGCCTCAGGCGGCCCCGCTTCGGGGCTGGGTTATATCACGAAGGGCATGTTCTGCGAAGGCTTCCGTCTCCACCCTCCCCTTGCCCGACCGGACCCCCACCAGCACCAGGATCCGGCGGCGAAGCTCGCGGAAGGGGCGGGCCACCAGGCGGTGGGCCCGGATCCACCAGGGAATCCGCCGCTGGAGGGCCGCGGTATCCACCCCGCACTGGTCCGGCCGGCACCGCGCCCAGTGCTTCATCAGGTGGTAGTCGTCGCTCCTCGAGAAGATCCGGAACAGGGCTCCGCGCGGCAGCCAGGACGGCCAGAGGAGGCTGATCTGGAAGTCGATCAGGCAGGGCTGCGAACCATCCCCGACGATCACGTTCTCTCGCTTGTGCAGGTCCACGTAGACGGTCCTGCGGGCGTGCATCGCGTCGAGGAGGGACTGGAGCGCGGGGAAGAAGGAATCCGGGACGGCCTCGCGGGCGCCGAGCGGATGGCCGGGGACGAACTCGCGGGCCACCGCGTTGTCCATCGCCGGCCCCCCCTGATCGACCTCGCCGGCAAGGGCCGGGATCCCGTCCAGGCCGGCCAGCGTCTCGAGGAGCCGGCGCTCGTTGCGGGCGGTCCGTCGCCCCAGCCAACGCATCGGGATGAAGAGGAGGGGCGCCTTGCGGTGGATCTTCACGATCCGCGGCGTGCCATCGGGCCCCCTGTAGAGGGCCGTTGCCGCCCACGAGTCGTGCTTGTAAACCTCGGACAAGGTGTGTCGCGCCCCCGCAATCTGCAATTGCTCGGGGGGGCTCTCCTCGCCGAGGGCGCGCAGCCAGCTCGGCCGGCTCCGTACCGTCTTGACCGCGATCCGTCCGTCCGTGGAGGCAGGCATCGTTCGTCCCGAAGGTTCATGATCCGGTCGGAAGCCGACAATTGCTGGCTCTTTGGGAAACGTTTCGTCCTCCGACGAGAGACGCCTTGAACTTATTGGCGTTGACCGGCTCGCGTTCTCCTCTCGCTGCATGCTACTGAGTCTCTTCAATCTGGGGAATATCGAGATCCTGGACCGGCTCGGGAATCTCGGGCCAGGGATGGCGGGGAGTCTCCGGCCTGCGGAGCAGCCACGCGGCGAGGCGTTCGGGTTCGAGATCGCGGCGGAGGATCCGCTCGGGCCTCTGGAGGTCGGCCAGGATCCCCTGGGCCGCCGCGTAGCCGCTCCGGACGGCCCCTTCCATCGTGGCCGGCCAGCCGGTGTCGGTCCAGTCGCCGGCCAGGAAGAGGCCGTCCATCGTCGTCCGTTGCGAGGGCCGGAGCGCCTCCACGCCCGGGCGGACCGCGAACGTCGCACCATGCTCCGTGACGACCCAGGAACGGACCAGGCGAGCCTCTTTCAGCCCCGGCCAGACCTCCGCCAGGTCGGCGAGGACCGCCTCCCGGATCTCATCCCGGCCCTTCCCCACCAGGTCGTACGAGGCGCTGATCACGACCTGCAAGTACTGTCCCGACTCGTGCCCCGCCGTCGACCGCCCCTGGATGGCCGTGTGGTTGAAGACCCACTGCGCCAGCCGGCCCGGCAGGGCGGCGTGGTCATGGGGGCAGACGGCTCGATCGAACCAGAGATGGACGCCCGTGATCGGCGAGGATTCGAGGCGGCCGATCCGGTCGAGGGCGTCGGCCTCCCCGGCGACGGGGGCCAGGAAGCCGCGAGCCCGGTCGAAGGGGACCGCCAGGATGACGAAGTCCGCGGCGACCGGCTCGCCGGAGCGGAGCCGGAGTCCACGGAGCCCCCCCTCGTCGTCCACGTCGAGGCCCCCCGCCCCGGTGGTCAGCCGGACGTCGACGCCTCGACCCCGGAGCCACGCCTCCAGCCTCGACCCGTAGAGGTCGCCCAGGGGGACGACCGGGATCTCGATCTCGAATCCGTGCCGGGTGGTCAGGAAGCCGTCGACGAACACCTTGCGGGCGTGGCCCACGTCCATCCGGTCGAGCCGCTCGTTGAGCGCGGAGACGAGGACCGTGGACCAGAAGAGGTCCATCGTCCGGGGCGTCTGGCGATGCCGTCGGAGCCAGTCCGCGAACGACTCGTCCGCCGCGGCACTCGGGTCGTCCCGCCCGAGGGCCAGGCGGGCCAGCCCGTAGCCCACGCGGAGCTTGTCGCCCCATCGGAGATACCGCGCCCGCAGGAAGCTGCCGGCCAGGTGGAACGGGGCCGGCAGCACGCCGGCCCCGAGGCGGGAGACCCGACGGCCGGGCCCGACGAACGTGATCGCCGGCTCGCGGCGGAAGAGGTCCTCGATGCCGACGCGGCGGCAGAAATCCGCGAGGTTCGTGCAGCAACGCATGCTGACGTGTTGACAGTTGTCGACCTGCTCTCCGGTCGCCGGGTCGACGAACGAGCTGGCACGCCCGCCGAGGCGAGGCCGGCTCTCGAAGACGGTCAGGCGGAGGCCGTGGTCGACGAGGGCGGCGGCGGCCGCCAGCCCGGCGAGCCCGCCGCCGACGATGGCGACGTGGGGCGGGGCCGGACGCGGGGGGACGTCTGCCGGGATGTCGGGCGCGGGGGCGGGCGGGGTCGGCGAATTCGTCATGGCACGGGGGTCTGGATCCGGGGCGTCGCGCGGTTCCGGAACCGCGCGGGGATCGATCGCAGCGCGATCGCGGCCTTGCGCCAGGACGGGACCGAGACGCGTCGGTCCAGGACGTCGTAGTCGCGGCGGACGATCTCGTCGAGGAGGGCCCGATAGATCCCGACGATCGTCACCAGCACGGGCCGGGCCGGCGCGTCGACGAGCGGCACGAGCTCGCGGGCCTGCTCGTAGTACGAATAGGCCCGCCCCGCCTCGAAGGCGAGCAGCTCGCGGAGGCGGGGGCTCGGATGGTCGGCCTGCAGGTCCGCGGCCTCGACGCCGAACCTCTGCATGTCGATCTCGGGCAGGTAGACGCGGCCGTTCCGCGCGTCCTCGCGGACGTCGCGGAGGATGTTCGTGAGCTGGAGGGCCATCCCGCAGGACTCGGCGAGCCGCTCCGCCCGGCCGCCGTCCGAGCGATATCCCCAGATATGAATGCAGCAGAGGCCGACCACGGACGCCACCAGGTAGCAGTAGTCCGACAGGTCCTCGAAGCTGGCGAAGGCCCGCGGCCGGATGTCCATGGAGACGCCCCGGATGACGTCGTGCAGGAGGTGGGCCGGGATCCCGTGCCGGGCCACGGAGTCCACCAGGGCGGGCAGGCCGGGCCAGCCTCCCTCCCCTCCGGCGCCCAGCGATTCGTCGAGGGCGCGGCTCCAGGCGTCCAGGGCCGTCGCCTTCTCCCCCTCGGTCCCCGGCTCGTCGGCCAGGTCGTCGGTGTGACGCATGAACGCGTAGAGGGCGCTCATCGCCGGTCGGCGGTCGGCCGGCAGCAGCCGAAAGGCCAGGTAGAAGTTCTTCGCCTCCCGCCGCGCGAGCTCGTCGCAGTACGCGTAGCTGGCGGAGAGGGTCGCGCGATCGGTCACGGCCGTGCCTCCCGCGGTGCACCCGCCGCGGACCGTTCGAGGACCGCCGGGGCGGCGGCCGGTGCCGCCCCCCTCCATCGCGACAGGGACAGCCCGACCGCGGCCCGGGCGAGGAGCGCGACCTTGGTCCACTTGCCGAGCGCGGGGCGCGAGGACAGCACGTCGTAGCCCCTCGCCTCGATCCGGTCCAGGATCGCCAACCCGCCGCGGGAGAAGAGGTCCACGTCCACCGCGAGCGGGCCGCGGATCCGCGCGACCAGGGCCCGCCCGCGCTCGAGCATCCCCCGCGCCCGCTCGACCTCGAACCGGAGCAGGGCCGCGAACTCCGGCGTGAACCGCAGCGACCTCAGGTCCGAATCCGGGTAGCCGAACCGGTCGCGATCCTCCTTCGGCAGGTAGATCCGGCCGATGGCCAGGTCGCGGGCCACGTCCTGCCAGAAGTTGGCGAGTTGGAGGGCAGAGCAGGTCTCGTCGGAGAGCGCCGCGTTCTCGGCGCTATAGGCCCCGGCGACGTGGAGGACCAGGTGGCCCACGGGATTCGCCGACCGCACGCAGTAATCCAGGAGCTGCGCGAAGGTCTGGTATTCCGTGACGCGCTGGTCCTGCTCGAAGGCGTCGATGAGGGCCTCGAACGGCGCGATCGGGATCTCGTGCCGGGAGACCGTCTCCGCCAGGGCGATCATGACCGGATGGCGGGCCTCGCCGTCGTACATCCGCCTCAGCTCGCCGCGCCACCAGTCCAGCAGCCGGAGCGACTCCGCGGGGTCGCCGACCTCGTCGCCGAGGTCATCGGCCCAGCGGCAGAAACCGTAGATGCTGGCGAACGCCGGGCGATGCTCGCGCGGCGTGAGCCAGGTGATGACGCTGAAGTTCTCGTAGTGCGTCGCGGCCAGCCGCGCGCAGTAGGCCAGGGCCTCGTCCCTGGTCGCGGGCGTCGAGGACTCGGGCCCGTATCGCCTCAGGTCGTCCTGGAAAGACATGGTGTGCACGTTCCCTCGCCGACCGGCCCCCCCGGCCGGCAAGAGGACGATTCTAATGGCCGTGCGGGAGACGTGCCAGCCGGGGGACTCGCGCGTTGACCGAGGGGCCGGGCCGGGTGACAATCGGCGGCCTGGGCGGCCAGCCGGGCCGCCGGACCCTCCCTCAAGGACGGAACGACACCATGACGACTCGAATGATCGCCGCCGCCGGCCTCACGATCCTGGCCACCCTGACCGGGCCGGGCGCACGCTCGCTCGCCCAGGACGCGGCCAAGCCCGTCTCGCTGTTCAACGGCAAGGACCTGGCCGGCTGGGTGACACCGGCGGACAAGGACCTCTTCACGGTCGAGGACGGCCAGATCGTCGGCCGCACCAAGGGCGACCTCAAGATCAACCAGTTCCTCGCGACCGAGAAGCCCTACCGCAACTTCATCCTCAAGGCCAAGGTGAAGTTCAAGAACGGCAACTCGGGCATCCAGATCCGCAGCAAGCGAACCGCGGAGGGCATCGTCTCCGGGCCCCAGGCCGACATCGCCGCCGATTACTGGGGGCTCCTCTACGAGGAACGGGGGCGGGGGAAGCTCCAGGAAGACGGCATCGAGAAGGCCAAGGGCGTGGTGAAGGCCGACGACTGGAACGAGTTCGTCATCACCTTCAAGGGCAAGCATATCACCGTCGACCTGAACGGCACCCGCGTGATCGACCGCGACGACGAGAAGTTCGACGACGAGGGCATCATCGCCCTGCAGGTCCATGTCGGCCCTGCCATGGAGGTCCGCTTCAAGGACATCGAGATCACCGAGCTCCCCTGAGCGGTGGAAACGCGGCGATCCGTGTCGGCGGCCGCGGCGCCGGGACGCCGCGGCCCGATCGTCACCGACCGGCCCCGGCGTGCCTGGCGTTGAACGCGCGGACGCGGTCGATGAGGGCGGGATGCGAGCGGCCGTCGAGCGTCAGCTCCGACTGCCAGGGGAAATGCCAGACCCAGAGGGCGATCAGCGAGATGCCCTCCTCCTCCGCCATGTCGAGATAGGCCCGGGTCCAGCGCGCGTCCGGATCGGACCGGAAGGTCGGCGTGTCCTGCCCAAGCTCCCCGATGAAGAGCGGCACGCGTGCCGCGCGGATCGCCCGCGCGGCCAGGCGGGCACGCTCCAGGGCGTCGAGGCCGGCGCCCTTCGGGCCGGGGTCGGCCGGCCCGTAGTGATGGAGGCTGTAGACCCCCAGGGGCTCGGGCTGTGCGGCCAGCTCGTTGGCCACGTGCTCGCGCCAGGTGTCGTCGCGATACCGGAAGTCGGGGAAGGTCTCGCGGCGGCTGGTGGCCTCGGGCCGGACGCCCGCGTCGCCGCTGGTGACCGCATGATTCGGGTCGATCGACCTGATGAAGGCGGCCTGCTCCCGGTAGATTTTCTGCGTCATCTCCCAGGTGAGGGAGTCCTCCCGGGTCGCCGTCTCGCGGACCTTCGCGCCCTCGGGATAGAGCCCTCCGGGGAGGAGCGAGGAGCCCTTCATGTCCACGTCGGCCGCCAGCATCAGCTCGTTCTCGAGCTCCCAGAGCAGGACCGTCGGATCGTCCTTGTAGCGGGAGACGAACTCCCGGACATAGCGGTGGCATGCCTCCCAGGTCTTCGAGGCCGGGTCGAGGATCGCGGACCGGGGCTCGCCGGCCATCGCGTGGAAGGTCGTCACGTTCAGGCACGGGACCAGCCGGATCCCCTTGCCGCGACAGGCGGCGAAGAGGTCATCCATGCCCCGCCAGTAGGCGGCCGGATCGCGGCCGTGGAGGCGGTGGGCCTCGATCGGGTAGCCCGGCCCGGCGAAGAAGCGGATGAAGGCCATGCCGCTCCGCGAGGCGTCCTCGATCGCCTCCACGGCCGCGGCCCTGGCCTTCTCGGGCGTGCCGTAGATCGACTCGAGATGGAACCAGGTCCCGAGGAAGATCTGATGCAGGTGGGGCACGTTGACCCCGACCGCGCGGTACTCGCGGCCGTTCAGGATCAGGTCGGGGCCCCGGGGGACGGCGAAGCCGCGGATCGGCTCGGCGGCCCGGGCGGGGAGGCAGGCTGCGATCGCGAGGATCGGGATCAGGCCACGGTTCATGAACGACACCTCACTCGATCGTCCTGACGCCCCGTCCACGGGGGCCGGTTCGGGAATCCACGCCTCGGATCAATAATCGCTGCTGGAGACGACCTCGGAGCCATCGGGCGTGATCAGCGACCGCTGGACCAGGATGTTGAGGCTGTCCCGGACGAACTTGACCGAGCCGTCCCCCATCAGGGCATTCACGCCGCCGGGATGGAACCCGTAGATTTCATCGTTGGCGCCGGCGCCGTTGTCCATGGTCGAGCCGGATTGGGGATACTGCGTGTCCTCGTGGCTGGGCGTGGCCTTGTTGTTGATTACGGTGGAGGAGATCAGGGCGCTGTCGGCCTCCGCCCATCTCCAGAAGCGGCGATGGCCGGCGGGCACCGGACGGACCTTGGACGTCACCGGGGTGTAGTAGTCTTCGGTGACGCCGCTGAGGAACCGGGCGTCGCGGCCGGCGCTCTCTACGACGGCGAAGGTCTGGCTCAGGCCGTCGGTGACCGAGGAGTAACGCCGGCAACCCTGCTTGAACATCCCGTCGGTGCGGAAGGCGGGATTGCGATAGACCGCGATCGGGTTGCTCCCGGGCATGCCCGTGCGGCCCAGCGGGTCGATCGTGGTCGCGGCCAGGCCGCTGTAGTCGCTGACGCCATAGCCGATCCCCGCCGCGCTCGACGCCGGGTCGGCGGGCTCCGGCGAATCCCTGCCGTCGTCCGGGACGCGCGTGGCCGACGGGCAGAGCAGGACCGAGAGGACCTGGCTGCACGCCGTGAAATTGGCGCCCGTGATGTTGTTGTAGTCGAGCGAGAAATTGAGGGCGTCAAAGGTCGGAGACGCCTCGAGGTACGGTAGGATCCGGGGGAACAGCCCCATGCCATCCACGTACTGGTTGCCGACCGTGGTGCCGTTGCGATAGGTCGACTTCCCGGCCGGCGGCAAGGCGCCCGTGGCGCTCTCATAGTTCGCCAGGGCCAGCCCGATCTGCTTCAGATTGTTGACACACCGGGCCCGCCTCGCCGCCTCCCTCGCGGACTGGACCGCCGGGAGCAGGAGGGCGATCAGGACCGCGATGATGGCGATCACGACCAGCAACTCGATCAGCGTGAAGCCGGCGGCGACGGGCCGCCGTGACGCGCGCAGCAACGTCCGTTGCTTGCTCATGGGTGGGACTCCTGGATTTCGGTAGGAGTGAGTCGGGACCGTGCCGCGGATGGGCGAGCGACGAAACCTATCACCGAGGACAGGATGCATCCTAGTCATCCAACGCCCGCGTGTCTACGATTTGTTTCTCGCTTGTTTAACAACCGCGCGGAAAGGGGAGCATCATGAAGTCGGTCGGCCTGGGCTGGCTGGGAGTCCTGCTGGTGGCGGTGGGCGGGACCGGGACGGTGCTCGCCGCCGAACCGGCGTGGCGGCATCGATCGAGCAGGGCGGGAGAGCTCCCCGTCCCCGGCACGTCGACCCAGCAGACGGCCTGCCTGGTGGCGGACCTGGATCGGAGCGGGCGGAACGGCTTCGTCCTGGGATTCCGCGCCGTCGCCCCGGCGCTGGTCTGGTATCGGCCTTCCGGTGACGGGTGGCGGCGCATCGTCATCGAGCCGGACTTCCTGACCGTCGAGGCCGGCGGGGCGTGGCACGACGTGGACGGCGACGGCTGGCCGGATCTGATCTTCGGGGGCGACTGGCAGAGCAACGCGGTCTGGTGGTGGCGGAACCCCGGGAAGGACTTGGGAACGGCCGGGCGCTGGGAGCGGCACACGATCAAGAATTCGGGCAAGACCCAGCACCACGACCAGTGCATCGGCGACTTCAAGGGCACGGGCCGGCCGCAGCTCGCGTTCTGGAACCAGGGGGCGAGCACGCTCTACGTCGCGGAGATCCCGGCGAGGCCTCGCGAGGCGGAGGAATGGCCGCGCGAGGAGGTCTTCTCCGGGCATGCCGGGGAGGGACCGGGCAAGTATGCGGAGGGGATGTCTCGCTGCGACCTGGACGGCGACGGCCGGCCGGAGATCCTCGCGGGGAACTCGGCTTTCTCGTACGCGGGCCCGGGGAAATGGCGCGTGACCCAGATTGGCGAGGTCGGGGGGCTGATCTTCGCCGGCCGGCTCCTCGATGGTTCGAAGGTCCCGCAGGTCGTCATCGCGCCGGGCGACGGGACGGGTCCGGTCCGCTGGTACGAATGCGGCGGCGATCCGTTCGATGCCCGGAGCTGGAAGGGGCACGACCTGGTCGGCCGGGCGATGGTCCACCCGCATTCCTTGCAGCTCGGCGACGTCGACGGCGACGGCCATCTCGACATCTTCGTCGCGGAGATGGCCAAGTGGACCGAGAGCCGGAAGGAACCGGACAATCCCCGCGCCCAGGCCCTCCTGTTCTACGGCGACGGCGCGGGGCACTTCCGCAGGACGGTCTTCCAGACGGGCATGGGCTTCCACGAGGCCCGCCTCGCGGACCTGGACGGCGACGGCCGGCTCGACATCCTCAGCAAGCCCTACAACTGGGAGACCCCGCGGCTGGATCTCTGGCTGAATCGCCCGGCCGATCCTCGCGCGCGATGACCCGCGCCGCCGGCCGTCGGGGGAGTTCCCCGCGGGCCCGGACGCGGTATGCTGATTCGCCATGACGTGCGACGGCCGCGTTCCGGCCGTGACCAGGTGCGAGGCGCTATCGATCGAGGAGGAGGCATTCATGAATGGGATTCTTGGGCCGGGGATTCTGCTCGCGCAGTTCATCCGCGACGAGCCGCCCTATCACGAGCTGAAGTCGCTGGCCCGCTGGGCCGCCGGGCTCGGCTACAAGGGCCTGCAGATCCCATCCTGGGACAGGCACGTCTTCGACCTGGCCACGGCGGCCACCTCGCAGGCATACTGCGACGACTACCGGGCGGGGCTCGCCGACCATGGGCTCTGCGTCACCGAGTTGAACGCGGCGCTCCAGGGGCAGGTGCTGGCCCTCCATCCGGCCTACGAGCAGATGTTCGACGCGTTCTATCCCGCCGGGCTGAAGGGGGCCGCCCTGACGAAATGGGCGGACGAGCGGCTCCGCGAGGTGATCGCCGCCTCGGCGAAGCTCGGGGCGAAGACGATCCCCGCGTTCTCCGGCGGCTTCGCCTGGCAGATGGCCTATCCGTGGCCCCAGCGCCCGGCCGGGATCATCGACGAGGCGTTCGCCGAGCTCGCCCGCCGCTGGACGCCGCTCTTCGACGCCGCGGCCGACGTCGGGCTGAGCTTCGCCTACGAGCTCCATCCGGGCAACGACCTGTACGACGGCGCGACGTTCGAGATGTTCCTGGACCGCGTCGGCGGCCATCCGGCCGCGCGGATCAACTACGACCCCAGCCATTTCGTGCTCCAGCAGCTCGATTACCTGGACTTCATCGCGCGGTACGGCGATCGGATCGCGGCCTTCCACGTCAAGGACGCGGAGTTCCGCCCCGACGGCCGGACCGGGGTCTACGGCGGCTACCAGCCGTGGACGAAGCGCGCGGGGCGATTCCGGTCGCCGGGCGACGGCCAGGTGGACTTCGTCCGGGTCTTCACCATGCTGACCGAGGCGGGCTTCCGCGGCTGGGCCGTCCTGGAGTGGGAGTGCTGCGTCAAGAGCCCGGAGCAGGGGGCCCGCGAGGGGGCGCCGTTCATCAACAAGCACCTGATCGACGCCACGACCGTGGCCTTCGACGACTTCGCGGGTGCGAAGACCGACGCGGCCCGGAATCGCAGCCTGCTGGGGCTTGGCTGAAAGACCGTGACGGCGACCGAGCGGACCGGCTCGGCCCTCGCCGGGCCGGTCGTCCCGCCGTTCGTCGGCCTGCCGATCGTGTCCGCGGATTGCTCCGAGCGAGAATGGGTGCGTCTGCGGGGCCATCCACCGCCGAGGAGGCGAGGGCCACTCGGCATGAAGCGTGCTGGCCCCTTGCAAGGGCTTCCGATGCGGAGCATCCTGGGGTCAGGGTCGCCGGACAATCCGCGACCTGTCCTGCGGGCAGGAGGTTCCTCCGATGGGCATGACTCGACGTCGGTTCTCCGGCACGATCGCGGCGGGATTCCTGGGCGGGTTCGCGATGCCCGGGATCGTGCTGGGGCGGCGCCCCGACGATCTCGTGAAGATCGCGCTGGTGGGCGTGGGCGGGCGGGGAGCGGACAATCTCGGGAGCGTGCTCAAGCAGGAGGTCGTCGGGCTCTGCGACGTCGACGGGATCGCGCTCGAGAATGCGGCCAAGCGGGCGTCGCACGCGAGGACGTTCCGCGACTTCCGGAGGATGTTCGACGAGATCCACAACCAGGTCGACGCCGTCGTCGTCAGCACGCCCGATCACACCCATGCCATGATCGCGCACGCGGCGATGGAGCTGGGCAAGCACGTCTATTGCGAAAAGCCGCTGACCCACTCGATCCACGAGGCCCGCGTCCTCGCGGAGACGGCCGCGCGGAAGAAGGTGGCGACGCAGATGGGGAACGGCGGGCACTCGAGCGAGGCCACCCGCCGGGTCGTCGAGATCGTCCGCGCCGGCGTGATCGGGCCGGTCCGAGAGGTCCACGCCTGGAGCGACAGGCCGATCTGGCCGCAGGGCGTGGATCGGCCCGCGGATATGCCGCCGGTCCCGGGCTTCCTGGACTGGGACGCCTGGCTCGGCCCCGCGCCGGCGCGGGCCTACAATCCCGCCTATCACCCCTTCAAGTGGCGCGGCTGGTGGGATTTCGGCACCGGGGCGCTGGGCGACATGGGCTGCCACATCATCGACGCGTCCTTCTGGGCCCTCGACCTGGGGGCCCCGTCGAGCATCGAGGCGGAGAGTCCGCCGATCAAGGATCATCCCGACACGGCCCCCGCCTGGTCGATCGTCCGCTACCAGTTCCCGGCGAAGGGGGACCGCGCGGCCGTCAAGCTGACCTGGTACGATGGGGGCAAGCTACCGTCGGCCGAACTCTTCGACGGCAACCCGCCGGGCAAGGGGGCCAACGGCTGCCTCTTCGTCGGCGAGAAGGGGCGACTCGTCGTCGGCACCGGCAAGGGCGGTCCTCGTCTCCTGCCCGAGAAGGACTTCGCCGACAGGAAGCTGCCGCCGGCGACCCTGCCGCGGTCGCCCGGTCATCACGAGGAATGGCTCGAAGCGTGCCGGAATCCCGCCCGGCCCACCGGGACGCATTTCGGCTACGCCGGGCCGCTCACCGAGATCGTCCTCCTGGGGAATGTCGCACTCCGCGCGGGCCGCAGGATCGAGTGGGACGCGGCGAACATGCGCGTCGCCAACGGCCCGCTCGACGATCCCTACATCCGTCGCGACTACCGCGCCGGCTGGACGCTCTGAATCGAGAACCCGGAGGACCGATCATGGCCTCGGCGAGACGCGTGACCGAATTGAAGGTCAACGGGACGACCCGCGCCATCGACGCGGACCCCGAGGCCAGCCTCCTGAACGTCCTCCGGGACGAGCTCGACCTGACGGGGACGAAATACGGCTGCGGCGAGGGGAAGTGCGGGGCCTGCACCGTCCTGATCGACGGCCAGCCCGCGCATTCCTGCCGGGTCCGCGTCGGCGTGGCCTCGGGCCGCTCGATCACGACCATCGAGGGCCTGGCCGGACCGTCGGGGACGCTCCATCCGGTCCAGCAGGCGTTCCTGGACCTGGAGGCGTTCCAGTGTGCCTACTGCACGTCGGGAATGATCATGGCGGCGGCGGGATTGCTCGCCGCGAAGCCCGATCCCGGCGAGGCGGAGATCGTCGACGCGATGCAGGGGAACATCTGCCGGTGCGGGACACATCCCCGGATCGTGGCCGCCATCCGCAAGGCCGCCGTGTCGATGAAGGAGGAGCGCCGATGAGGCCCGATCACGACGACCGGCGGGGACTCTCGACGGAGCCGGACCTGGAACCGGAGCGTTACGAGCTTCGCGAGACGCCCGACTGGAACTTCACCCTGGATCGACGCGACTTCCTGCGGACCCTCGGCGGCGGCCTGCTGATCGTCTGCCTGGGGACGCGCGGGGAATCCGAGGCGGTCGCCCAGGAGTCCGGCCGGAGTGGGCGAGCCCGGGGCGGCGGGGGGCGGGGAGGGCAGCTCCCTCGAGAGATCGACGCCTGGCTGCACATCGGCGACGACGGCACCGTGACGGCCTCCACGGGGAAGGTGGAGGTCGGCCAGAACGCGCGGACCTCGCTGACGATGGCCGTGGCCGACGAGCTGGCGATCCCGCTCGCCTCGGTCCGGCTCGTGATGGGGGACACGGACCACGTCCCGTTCGACATCGGCACCTTCGGCAGTTTGACGACGCCACGGATGGTGCCGCTGATCCGCCGCGCCTCGGCCGCCGCGCGGGGGCTGCTCGCCGGTCTCGCCGCGGAGAAATGGGGCGTCGATCGCGGCTCCGTCGAGATCCGCGACGGCAAGGCGATCCACGCCGCGAGCGGCCGGTCGATCCCCCTCGGCGAGCTGACTCGCGGGCGGCAGCTCGTGGAGACGATCGCCGACGACGTGCGGACGATGCCTCCCGGCGAGTGGAAGGTCGCGGGCAAGTCGGCCCCCAAGGTCAACGCCCGGAGCTTCGTCACCGGCGAGCACCGCTACACGAGCGACATGACCCGTCCGGGGATGCTCCGGGGCAAGATCCTGCGGCCCCCCGCTCCCGGGGCGAAGCTCGCGTCGCTGGATGCGTCGAAGGCCGAGGCGATGCCCGGCGTGAAGGTCGTCCGCGACGGCGATTTCGTGGGCGTCGTCGCGCCCACGGAGCACGCGGCCGCCCAGGCACTCGCCGCACTCCGCCCCGACTGGACGACGCCCGAGCCGCCGAGGTGCAACGACAAGACTCTCTATGAATACCTCAAGGCACATCCCGAGGGCGGCCCGCGGAGTCGGGATCGCCAGGCCGCGAGCGAGGCCGGGCCGGTGGCCAGGGAGCTCGCCTCCGCCCACGCCAGGGTCTCCGCCAGCTACACGATCGCTTACATCGCCCACGCCCCGCTCGAACCGCGCGCGGCCCTCGCCGAGTGGAACGGCGACCGGCTGACGGTCTGGGCCGGCACGCAGCGGCCGTTCGGCGGCCGATCCGAGCTCGCTGAGGCCTTCCGGATGCCCGAGGATCACGTCCGCGTGATCGTCCCGGATACCGGCAGCGGGTACGGCGGCAAGCACACGGGCGAGTCGCTCGTCGAGGCCGCGCGGCTGGCCCGCGCGGCGGGCAAGCCGGTGAAGCTCGTCTGGACGCGTGAAGAGGAATTCAACTGGGCCTATTTTCGCCCGTCGGGTCTCATCGAGGCGGCGGCCGGGGCCGATCGGGACGGGAAGCTCGTGGCCTGGGACTTCCACAACTACAACTCCGGCGCATCCGGCCTGAACTCGCCCTACGCCTCCAAGACCAAGGACGTGGCCTTCCACGCCACGGCTTCGCCCCTGCGGCAGGGATCCTATCGGGCCCTGGCCGCGACCGCGAACCATTTCGCCCGCGAGTCGTTGATGGATGAGCTGGCCCTCGCGCTGAAGCTCGACCCGCTCGAGTTCCGCCTCCGGAATCTCGAGGACGCCCGCGTCCGCGACATCTACCGCGACGCCGCGGAGCGATTCGGCTGGGGCAAGACGAAGCCGCCGGAGGGCCACGGCTACGGCTTCGCGGGCGGGGCGGAGAAGGGGGGATACGTCGCCACCTGCGTCGAGGTGGCTGTCGATCCGACGACCCGGGCCGTCCGCGTGGTTCGCGCCGTCGCCGCGTTCGAATGCGGCGCGATCGTCAATCCCGACCAGCTTCGCAACCAGGTGGAAGGTTGCCTGATCATGGGCCTGGGGGGCGCCCTCTTCGAGGCGGTCCGCTTCGAGGACGGCAAGATCCTCAACCCGCGATTCTCCCGCTACCAGGTCCCGCGTTTCGGGGACGTCCCGAAGATCGACGTCGTCCTCCGGGATCGAAAGGACCTCCCCGCCGCGGGCGCGGGGGAGATCCCGATCGTCGCGATCGCCCCCGCCATCGCCAACGCCGTTTTCGCCGCGACGGGCGTCCGAATCCGCTCGATGCCGATCGCCCCCGAGGGGACCATCCCGCCCGCCGCGTCGAAGAGCTGACGCTGGGGCGGATCGCCCGGTGATCATCTTCCAGAAAGGAACTCGCCGATGCTGGCGCCTCTCTTCCTTGCCGCCCTCGCCGCCGCGGCCCAGGCTCAGGCGGAGCCGACTCGCCTTCAGGGCGACGGCTTCGTCGTCCAGGTCGACTCCCGGGACGGACGCTGGTCGCTCCTGGATCCGGCCTCCGGCGTCCGCTGGCCCTCGGAGGGCCAGGCCAATGGGAAGGGCCTGAAACTCTCGCTCGTCGATGGCAACCGCTCGGTCGAGATCCGCCCGGCGGACGGCTCTGCGGGCGAGCTCCGGATCCTGGGCGACGCCCTCGCGCTCGGTGATCGAGAGCAGGCGGCGGTGATCGTCCCGAGCCGGGAGGGCCTGTTCATCCCGGCCGACAGCAAGGTCGCGTTCAAGTCGACGTTCGGCGCCTCCGAGTACGAAGGTTGCCACATGAACATGGTCGGCTTCCTCAAGCGAGGCTCGGCGCTGCTGGCGACGTGGGACGGCGTGTCCGTATTCCCGGAGATCCAGAGCGAGCTGAAGGCGGGAGACGCCCATGGACAGGAGATCCGGACGACCTTCTCGCTCCGCAAGGGGGCGAAGGCCATCCGGCTGACCCCGCTGGGAAAGGGGGACTGGAACACGCTGGCGGCCGCGTACCGGAAGATCGCCGAGGCGAAGGGCCTGGCGGTGACCATGGCGGAGAAGGCCCGGCGCGATCCTCATGCCGAGCTCCTGCTGGGGGCCTCGAACGTCAAGCTCTGGTTCTGCCTGATGCGGCAGATGAGCGAGGACAGCACGAAGGTCGAGAAGCAGGCGGTCAACTGGACGTTCGAGGAGACGGCCCGCGTGGCCGAGCACTTGCGCCATGACCTCGAGATCGATCGTTGCCTCTTCACGATCGGCGGCTGGACCGAGGGGGGCTACGACGTCCGCCATCCCGACGCCCTGCCGGCCAACCCCGAATGCGGCGGCGATGCCGCCCTGGCCGACGCCGTGGCGCGGATCCAGAAGCTCGGCTACGTCGCCAGCCTCCACGATAATTATCAGGATATGTACAAAGACGCGAAAAGCTGGAATCCCGACCTGCTCCAGAAGAGGCCGGATGGCTCGGTCGACGCGGGAGGCCGCTGGAACGGCGGCCGGGCCTACATGGTCTGCGCCACGAATCAGGTCGCGCTGGCGGCCCGGCCCCAGAACCTGCCGGAGATCCGCCGCCGGTTCGGACCCTGGAGCTACTTCATCGACACCACCTACGCGGTCGGCCCGCAGCAGTGCTTCGACCCGAAGCATCCGCTCGACCGCGACGGCGACGTCGCCTGGAAGAGCAAGCTGAGCGACGCGGCCCGCGCGACCTTCGGCCTCTTCGGCAGCGAGTGCGGCCGGGAATGGGCGATCCCGCACAGCGACTTCTTCGAGGGACTGACGGGCGTCGCCGGCAAGGACTTTCACAACCTCGACCCGAGGACCCTGGGCGCGACGGTCATTCCCTTCTGGGAGATGGTCTATCACGATTGCGAGGCCTGCTACGGCAAGTACGGCTACGACGCGGCAAGGGCCGGTGCCTACGTGGCCCGCCACGTCCTCGACGCGCGGCCGCTCAACTACCACTCGATGCCGGACCACCTCTACTGGGAGACGACCTCGGCGCGGCATGAGTCGGTCCATCCGAAGGATGCCCTGGCCAGCTACACCCGCAGCGATCGCGGCTGGGCGGAGGGGCTGCACCCCATCGACGTCTTCCTCAAGAACACGCACGAGATCCTCGGCCCTCTGAACCGCGTCACGGGCCACCAGCGGTTGACGAGGCTCGAGTTCCTGAATTCGACGAGGACCCTCTGCAAGGCGACCTACGGAGAAGGCGGCGAGGCCACGGTGGTCGTCGCCAATCTCGGCGGTGAGGAGGCCCGCATCACGTCCGAGCTGGGCGGCCCGGTGGTCCTTCCCGCCTACGGCTTCACGATCGATGGTCCGCAGTTCGCGGGCTTCCTCGCCACGCACTGGGGCGGCCGTGACTATCCCGGCGGTGCCCTGTTCACGATCCGATCCGAGGGCGGTTCACTCCGCGTGAAACCCGGAAAGGTGCGGATCTTCCACGGCTTCGGCGATCCTCGGATCGACTGGAAGGGCAAGACACACGAGGTGACGAGGGAGGCAGTGGTCGGCGAGGATCGATAGTGCCTTGCCGGCGCTAAGGAATGGGGCTGCAAGGCAGGCAGGAATCCCTGCCCCCCGGGTTTGTAGCCCGGAGGGCAGGGCGGATCCCGGGGGACGGGCAATCCTGCCTGCCCGGTCCCCAGTGCGAATCATCGCGGAGGGAGGTTCCAGGTCAATCCTCCTCCGCCTCCTCCACTTTCCACTCATGGACCCCGGCCGCCCAGCGGGGCTGGAGCTGGACGACCAGGCGGAGGCCCGTCGTCTTCACGGGGGCGAATGTCACCTCGCTCCAGCCGTCCTTGACGATCGGATAGGAGCCCCTGGCGACGACCGGCTTCCAGGCGTCGCCGTCCCGGTACTCGATGGACCAGGACGCGGGATAGCGGCAGGCGCCCCGGCCGGTGTCGTCGAACCAGTAGGCCTTCGAGCTGCCGACGATCCTCGGCGTTTTCCAGTCATACTCCACGTACTCGCGGGTCCCGGAGTGGGGCCAGAAGTGGCAGAGCGCCTGGGGCTGCTCGCCGCTGGTCTTCGGCTCGACGCCGTCGTTCACGCCCCAGGGCTGGGCGTTCCCGCTACGGAAGGACAATTTGACGGCCGCCTGCGTCTCCGGGCCGCCGGGGCCGGGCGTGCGCGGAGCCGTGGGGAGCCAGACCTTCATCGGCCCGGGCTTGCGGTTGTCCCAGGCGTAGTAGGGGATCGCGGTCAGGGGAACCTGCCTGGAAACGGGGACGGCCTGATAAAGGCGTGCGTGCCAGTCCATCTCTGGGGCGGTTTCCGCGGAGCCCCTGAGGACCACAACCCCGCCGAGGACGTCCGCGGCCTTCTCGGCCTTCAGCTCGGTTCCCCGGGGGACGAACAGGGAATCCAGGCCCGACTCGTTGTCCGCGGCCTCGACGCAGTAGACGAGCGGCCCGCGCTGGAAGGCCAGCCTGCCGGTGTCCGCCTCGACGTTCGGATTCGCGGCGACCTGGACCACGGGCATCTTCATGTTGAGTCGAACCGTGTCTCCCGTCTTCCATTCTCGAGAGACGACGAGGTAGCCGCGATCGGTCCCCGGATCGAGCGTCGTCGCCCCGTTCTCCCCGATCGAGACCTTCGCGTCGGAACACCATGACGGCAACCGGAGACGGAGATCGAACTTCGCCGGCTGGTCGAGCGTGAATTTGAATCGGACGTCTCCGTCCCAGGGATACTCCGTCGTGACGTCGAGCTTGACCTTGTGACCGTCCACGTCCACCTTCGTCGACCCCTGGATATACAGGTTCACCCAGAGCGACTTATCACCGACCGCGTAGGCGTAGCCGCCCAGCGAGGCGAGCGTCCGGGCGACGTTGGGCGGGCAGCAGGCGCAGCCGAACCACTCGGAGCGGTGGTGGCGGCCCGTGCTCTCGAGCGGGTTGACGTAGAAGAACCGCTTGCCGTCCAGGGAGACGCCGGCGAGGACGCCGTTGTAGAGGGCCCGCTCGACGACATCGGCGTACTTCGAGTCGCCGTAGAGGAGAGCAAGCCGGTGGTTCCATTGGGCCAGGGCCACCGAGGCGCAGGTCTCCTGGTAGGCCGTCAGGTTGGGCAGGTCGTAGTCGTGCGTGAACCCTTCGTTCGAGGCGCTCGGGCCGATCCCGCCCGTCAGGTACATGTTCCGCTCGACCGTGTTCCGCCAGACGCGGCGGATCATCTTCAGCAGCGCGGGGTCCTGGGTTTCGGCGGCGACGTCCGTCGCCCCGCTGAGGAGATACGCGGCGCGGACGGCATGACCCTTGATGTTCTTGTGGTCGCAGATCGGGACGTCGTCCTGCCAGTAGGTCCCGTCGTACTCGCTCTCGGGGGTGTGGTGCTCGGCGGCGAAGAACTTGCGGCCGCGGTTCTCGATGAAGAAACGGGCCAGCTCGAAGTAGCGCTTCTCGCCGGTCGCCTGCCAGAGCTTGATGAGGGCCAGCTCAACCTCCGGGTGCCCACAGTAGCCCAGCCGCTTGTCCTTGCCGAAGGTCGAGTCGATGTGGTCGGCCGTCTTCGTCGCGACGGCCAGGAAGTTCTTCTTGCCGGTGGCCCGGTAGTGGGCGACGGCCGCCTCGATCATGTGGCCCGCGCAGTAGAGCTCGTGGTTGTCGCGGAGGTTCGTCCAGCGTCGGCCGGGCTCCTTCACGACGTAGTAGGTATCGAGGTATCCGTCCTCGAGCTGGGCCCCGGCGATCTTGGCGATGATCTCATCCAGTTGCTTGTCGAGCGCCGGATCGGGGTGGGTCGCCAGGGAGTAGGAGGCGGCCTCCAGAGCCTTGTAGATGTCCGAATCCATGAAGACCGGGCCCTCGAAGCCTGCGGTGGCGCGGGCCGCGGCGAGCTCCAGGTTCTTGATGTTGCCGGACTTCTCCAGCATGGCGAAGTTGATCGGGATCGAGACCTTCCGATTGACCTCCTGGCGGGGGCTCCAGAAGCCGTCTCGGATCTCGACGTCGGTGAAGGGGACCGCGTGCAGCTTGAGGAGCGGGATATCGTCGGCCGGGACAATCGGTGACGCCAGGAGGAACAGGCTGGTTGCAAGGAGTGCGTATTTCATGGATCGGAGCTTTCTCCGGGTAAGCTCTGGGCCGCCGGCGTTCGGGCGCAACAAATTGCGGCGAGTTGGCGAGGTCTTCGAGCGGGATCGATTTCCTCGAAGGTAAGGTGTGGACTTGCGCGGAATCAAGGGGAGAGGCCGCGCGTTCCCTGGCCCCGGGCGGGACCGAACGCGGCCAGGACGAGCCCCTCGAGGACCAGGTCGGGGACGATCCGGGCCGCCTCGCCGCTGGTCGCCCGGGCCAGTCGATCCGCATCCCCGCCCGTCCAGACAATCCACGGCTCACCGGGAGGATCGAAGGCCTGGCGGGCGATCAGCTCCTTGATCGCGCCGACCGTGCCCCAGAAGAGGCCGGCCTCCATGGAGTCGATCGTCCCGCGCCCCCACGAGGGGGCGGCGGCACTCGGATGGATCAGCGGCAACTGGGCGGTGAGCATGTGGAGGGCGCGGGCGCAGAGGAAGAGTCCGGGCGCGATGACGCCGCCGAGCCAGACGCCCTCGGCGCCGATGCGCTCGATCGTGATGGCCGTCCCGCATGAGACGACCAGGCCGGTCCTCCCCGCCGGCTTTCTCGCCGCGGCGGCGAGGACCGCGAGCGCCCGGTCCGCTCCCCCTTGATTCGCATCCTCCACGTCCATCGGCAGGGGGACGTCCGAGGCCGTCTCGTACCAGGAAACCTCCTCGATCCCTCGGGCCGCGAGGAAGGCCCGCAGCTTCGCCGCCGCCGGCGGGTTCACCGAGGCCACCGCCCAGCGTGGCCGAATCGAGTCGTCCGCTCCGGCCCCGAGATTCTTGCTCCATAGCTGCCAGATGGCGTCCCAGGCGAGCGGGTCGTCGGGCGGCAGGGCCGTCGAGGGGGACACCGTCCCGGACTCGCCCACCAGGGCCCACTTCATCCGGGAATTGCCAAGGTCGGCGGCGATCCGGATCATGGCGTGCTCGGCCTCGGGGTCCTCATCTCTCGTATCATCGCTCGCCGATCCGTGGATCGTCGCCGCGCGGGATCATTATGGACCGGATCCGCGACTGACTGCCAGGGGGCCCGGGAGGTGGGTACAATCCCAGCTCCGTCGGTTCCTCCCATCCCCGAGGGTTCGCCCGATGAGCCTCGATCCACGCCGCCTCGCCCGATGGCTCTCCGCCGCGGTCCTCTTGCTGGGTCTCCCGATCAAGCTCGCGAACGAGGCGTCCGCCCAGCCGGTCTCGTTCCCGGTCCGGGTCGTGGTCGATGCCGCGAGGCCGCGCGGGCCGCTGCCGCCGATCTGGCGATTCTTCGGCGCGGACGAGCCGAATTATGCCACCATGAAGGACGGTCGGAAGCTGATCGGCGAGCTCGGCGGACTTCGCCCCGGCGCCGTCTACTTCCGCGCCCACAACCTGCTGACGTCCGGCGACGGCACGCCCGCGCTCAAGTGGGGTTCGACGGGCGTCTATCGCGAGGACGCCCAGGGTTCAGCCGTCTACGACTGGACCATCCTGGACCGGATCTTCACGACCTACCTGGACCGGGGCGTCCGGCCCTACGTCCAGATCGGCTTCATGCCGAAGGACCTCTCGACCAGGCCCGAGCCCTATCAGCATCGCTGGACGCCCACGGCGAAGTACGACGAGATTTACACCGGCTGGGCGTATCCGCCGAAGGATTACGGCGAGTGGGCCGAGCTGGTCTACCGGTGGGTCCGGCATTGCGTGGAGGCCTACGGCCGGGACGAGGTGGAGTCCTGGTACTGGGAGACCTGGAATGAACCGAATATCGGCTACTGGCGTGGGACGCCCGAGGAGTTCCAGAAGCTCCACGACTTCGCGATCGACGCCGTCCGCCGCGCCCTGCCGACGGCCCGGGTCGGCGGGCCGGACTGCGCCGGCTCCGGCGGCAAGTGGGCCCGGGACTTCCTCGAACATTGCCTCCGCGGCACCAACCAGGCGACCGGCAAGGTGGGGACGCCGCTCGACTTCATCTCGTTCCACGCCAA
The DNA here is from genome assembly GCF_011064615.1 of Aquisphaera insulae. Lineage (GTDB taxonomy): Bacteria > Planctomycetota > Planctomycetia > Isosphaerales > Isosphaeraceae > Aquisphaera > Aquisphaera insulae. The sequence goes on from NZ_JAALJH010000052.1 coordinate 41,913, forward strand.
GGGCTCGCCGAACGTCGTCGACGGGCACGTCCGGATGGGGATCGCGACCCACCTGAGGACGGTGGAGGACGGATTCAAGCTCGTCGCCTCGTTCCCCGAGCTGAAGGGCAAGCCGATCGTCATCGGCGAATCCGACCCCGAGGGGTGTGCCGCCTGCCAGGGCCCGCGGCTCGGCTATCGCAACGGAACGATGTACTCGAGCTACACGGCGGCGAGCTTCGCCCGCAAGCTCGACCTGGCGGAGAGGACCGGTGTCAACCTCGAAGGGGCCCTCACCTGGGCCTTCGAGTTCGAGGGCCAGCCCCCCTTCGCCGGCTTCCGGGCGCTGGCCTCCGCGGGGATTGACCTGCCGGTCCTGAACGTCTTCCGGATGTTCAGCCTCATGGGTGGGCGGCGACTCACCCTGGAGAGCTCGCACGCGGTGGGCCTGGACGAGATCCTGGCCCGGGGCGTTTCGGGCGAGCCCGACGTCTCCGCGATCGCCGCGCTCGACGGCGAGACGCTGGCCGTGCTCCTCTGGCACTACCACGATGACGACGTCCCCGGGCCCGAGGCCGACATCACGGTCGACCTGACGGGATTGCCGCGAGGCGAGGGCGCCGCCCTGATCCACCACTATCGCATCGACGCGGATCACGGGAACGCCTATGAGGCGTGGAAGCGGATGGGCTCCCCGGCCCCACTCACGGCCGATCAAACCGCGGCGCTCGAGCGAGCCTCGGCCCTGGCCCTGGCGGAATCACCCACGCGACGGGCCTACTCCCGCCGGGCGCTGAAGCTGCGCCTGAGCCTGCCCCGTCAGGCCGTCTCGCTCTTGAGGATCGAGCTGGGGCCGCCTTCGGCGTCGGGCAAGGGTTGAGCCGGTGCGCTGGAAGGGGGTGGGGACTGCCCGCCACATCAGCCCGACTCGAAGTTCTCCCGGGGCCACGAGTTCCCTGTCCTGCGAAGGTGGACACGGGCTTTAATATGTGCGAATTCGTGGCGGCGGCCTAACGCCCAGTATCAGTGGCGGCGCGAAGCGTCGTCAGCTCCATGCTGATGATAGGTGTCCTGGCCCAAGTCATTGCCGAGCTCGAATAGCATATGGGGGCCAACTCCGACGAGCGGCCACATCAACTGATCACCGAGGACGAACCAACGGGGCTTCTCGTCAGCGTCCGCGTCAACGCTCATTCTCGCCGCCTCGCACCGACGCTCAGCGGACCCGCGACGCCGAGCATGGATTCGGGATGGAATCACTCCGCGGCGCGGCGAGGCCTCCGAGGCGCGAGGTTAGGCGACGTGTGTTGACGCGACAGCGAGGAGCCTCGACTCTTCGTCCTGCGGCACCGCTACGACCACGAAGCGCTGGGCCGGGTAGAGATAATCCTCCCCCGAGTCGTCGATGATCCGCAGGAGGCCTTCGGTTGCCGCCGCCGCGTCGGGGAGTACTCGGTAGAGCATGCCGGCCGACAGGTCGTCGCACCCTTCGTTGGCGACGCACACGGCGAACACCGGCCTGACGTGTTGAGCCGCCATTGTGCTAGTCCAGAAGCCGCTTGATCTTCATCTTCCGCCTGCCGACGCCGTGCGCCTCATACCAATGGACCTCGGCTCGGCGGACACTTCCGCTGGCCAGGCGAACCGTGGCGATGCCCTTGAGCTTCCGCCACCGACGGCCGCCGTAGCGAGCTTTCAGGTCGGCGTTCTCTCGAATCGAGAGGTTGACCGCGATCGTCTCGACGTCGGAGAGATCGCCGAAGAGCTCGAAGTCCATGCCTGCGAGACTACCGCCGCGATCTTCTTAACGCAACCTATTAGGATTAGGCCGTCTCGCTCTTGAGGATCGAGCTGGGGCCGTCCTCGGCGACCGGCGGGCGCTGATGCGACCCGACGGAAGGAGCCTGGGATTCTTCCTCGGCGCGCGAGTGCAAGGCGTCCTGGATGGTCCGCAAGAGCACCGGGATGCCCTTGCCGGTCACGGCGGAGATGGACAGGACCTCGCGGCCGAGCTCGCGGGCGATCCGGTCGCGGGCGGCCTCCGCGCCGGTGAGGTCGAGCTTGGTGAGGACGACGATCTCGGGCCGTTCCGCCAGCGAGGGGCTGTATTCGCGGAGCTCGCGGCGGATCATCCGGTGGTTCTCGAGCGGGTCCGAGCCGTCCACGGGGACGGCCTCGACCAGGTGGACCAGGACGCCGGTCCGCTCGACGTGGCGGAGGAACTCGTGGCCGAGGCCGAGGCCGGCGTGGGCCCCCTCGATCAGGCCCGGGATGTCGGCGACGACGAAGGCGGTGTCGTCCACCCCCACCGTCCCGAGGTTCGGATACTTGGTCGTGAAGGGATAGTCGGCGATCTCCGGATGGGCGCGGGAGATTCGCGAGAGGAGCGTGGACTTGCCGGCGTTGGGCAGGCCGATGAGGCCGACGTCGGCGATCACCTTGAGCTCGAGCGTGATCCACCGCTCCTCGCCCGGCAGGCCGGCCTCGTGCTGCCGCGGGGCCCGGTTGGTCGCGGACTTGAAGAACGTGTTGCCGTGCCCCCCGCGACCCCCCTTGGCGACCACGACGCTCTCGCCGGCCGCCTTCAGGTCGCGGATCACGTTCCCCCGGTCCCGATCGCGGACGATCGTGCCGGGAGGGACCTCGATCACCAGGTCCTTGCCGTTCTTGCCGAAGCAGTTGGAGCCCTGCCCGTGCTCGCCGCGGGGGGCTCGCCAGTGGCGCTGGTGCGAGAGATGGGCGAGGTTGGTGTTGCCCTCGGAGGCGCGGAGCACGACGTCGCCGCCGTGTCCGCCGTCGCCCCCGTTGGGGCCCCCGCGGGGGGCGTACTTCTCATGGCGAAAGCTGAGGCAGCCGTTGCCTCCCTCCCCACCTCGCACGAAGAGGGTCACGCGGTCCACGAACATGATGCGGGGCTCTTCTCGGGTGGGGCGGCTGCGTCCGGATCGATCAGGCCTTGGCGGCGGCGGGGACGGCCTCGACGGGGAAGACGTTGATCCGTCGGCCTTCCTGGTCGAACGTCACCTTGCCCTCGATGAGGGAATAGATGGTCCAGTCGCGGCCGATGCCGACATTCCGGCCGGCCCGCCACTTCGTCCCCTTCTGGCGGCAGATGATCGCCCCCGGCCTGGCCACCTGGCCGCCGAAGAGCTTGATTCCCAGCATCTGGGGGTTCGAATCGCGGCCGTTGCGGCTCGACCCCTGACCCTTTTTATGAGCCATGACTGATACGTCCTCGATCTCGCTTTGGACCTGCGCGCCTTCGAATGCTACCATGGGCCGGCGCGATCGACGCGCAAACGCCGGCACGCCGCCAGGCGGCGTTGAATCGATCATCATATACGCCCCGGCCCGCACCGGGCAACCCCGGAACGCCGCGGGGCGGCATGTGATGGCCAGGAATCGAGCCCCGGAGGATCGTCTCACGTGGACCCGCAACCGAAGGCCGTCGTCCTCCTGAGCGGCGGGCTCGATTCCGCCACGGCGCTCGCCGAGTCGAAGGCGGCGGGCTTCACGCCCTCCGCGCTCACCATCTCCTACGGCCAGCGACACGCGGTGGAAATCCAGGCCGCCCGCAACGTCGCCCGGTCCATCGGGGTCGCACGCCACATCGAGCTCGAGATCGACCTGCGAGCCTTCGGCGGCAGCGCCCTGACCGCGGACATCGACGTCCCCAAGGACCGCCCGGCGGATGAGATGGCCCATGGCATCCCCATCACCTACGTCCCCGCCAGGAACACCGTCTTCCTGTCCCTGGCCCTGGCCTGGGCCGAAACCCTGGGCGCCTTCGATCTTTTTGTCGGCGTCAACTGCGTGGATTACTCGGGTTACCCGGATTGCCGCCCCGAGTACCTTCGGGCGTTCGAGGAGCTGGCCCGGCTGGCAACCCGGGCGGGCGTCGAGGGGGCGGGGCGGTTTCGAGTCCATGCCCCGCTGATCAAGATGACGAAGGAGGAGATCATCGCTCGCGGCCTGGGGCTCGGCGTCGACTACAGCCTGACCCACAGTTGCTACGACCCCAGCCCGGAGGGCCTGGCCTGCGGCCGCTGCGATTCCTGCCGCATTCGCCTGGATGCTTTCGGCCGCCTGGGCGTGGTCGACCCCGCCCGCTACGCGGGAAAGCACTGAACCCCGCCGGACGGCCGAATTGGAGCCGCGGCGGGGCCCTTTTCCGGGGTCGTCGCCGGAATAGGTGCAAGGCTCTTTCTTTTTTCGCCGCAAGTGGTTAGCATGCTGCCATGGTCAATGCAATGAGGTCTTCTCAGGAGATCGTCAATGCCCGAGTCCGTGGTCCATTTTCAGATCCGAATGCCTCCTCAGCAGCATGAGAAGCTGGCGTCCTGGGCGAAGGAGGAGAAGCTGTCGCTCAACCTCCTTGTCGTCGGCATTCTCGAGAAGGCCATGCACCAGCACAAGGAAGAGCCTGCGTCCAAGCCCGGTGGGGCTCACTCTGCGAAGTGACGCCCTTGCCGTTCCTCATCGCCCCGCGGAGTGCAGACTCCGCGGTGACGAAAAAAAGAGAAGCCCCGGCCGGGATGCCGGGGCTTCTCTTTTTAGCTGGCCGGTGGAGACGGTCCCCCATCCTCACCAGTAGACCCACTCGAACGGGGGCGAGCCGACCTCGATCTCGCTGCTCTTGACGTTGAACTCGTCGCCGCGGCGGATGAAATCCAGCCGGAGGGTCTTGTACTTGACGACCGGCTTGCCGGTGCTGGGGTCCTGGACCTCCTTGTAGCCGTCCGACAGCCCCCGCACGTAGATGCTGAACCGATCGGACTTCCGATTCCAGGTCTCCCAGGTCGCGACCCCGAACAGGGCCTCGTCGACGCCCTGCTTGGTGCTGGGCGGGATCATGCCCATGATGTTCACCGCGCCCTGGACGTCGATCGAGGCATCGTTGTGCGCCCGGATGATCGGGATCGCCTCGGGGATGACCTGGTCGTCGTAGCGCTTGCCTTCCTCGTCCACCATGGTGAACTGGGGGACGAACATCCGCGGCTTGCCGGTCCGGTTCACGACCTTGTAGTAGAGGTAATAGACGAGCTGCCGCCCCTTGCCCGGGATCTCCACGGTCTGGATCCGCACGGGCTTGTAGGCGAAGTTGAGGATCCAGATCCCTTCCTTGTCCCTCGGCAGGACGGACGAGTCCACCCACTCGAGGTTATAGCTCCGCTTGCTATCTTTCGTCACGGGGATCGTCTTCGCCTTCGGCACCAGCTCCGCCGGAGGGATCGGATCGGGGGAGGGGAGCGCCTCTTCGGGTTTGCCGGCGGCGGCCGGTGCCTGGGCGGGTGCCTCGGCCGTCTTGTCCTGGCCGCGGGCCGGCTGGCCGAGGGAGGCCCATGCGAGGCCCATCATGGGCAGCCAGACCAGGCTCGTCCGCTTCAATAACGTGGACACGGGACAGTCTCCTCGACCGAGAGGGAAGTCCAGGGGGTTCCAGATGAATGCATGACCGGGCAGGGGAGACCGAGAGGTGACGGAACGCGCCGGGCCGCGAAGAACGTGCCCGAATCCGCCCGAGCCGTCAAGTCGGGTTCCGTCGTAGGTAATCTAGCAAACCCGGGCAAATCATGCAATTTTGGCATACATTGACGGCCCGGGATCTCTCGGGAAAGCCTTGTCTCAGCGATCCGAAGGGGTTGCAACGAATTTTAGGGTGGTGCTACTCTAGGGCCAAGACCCGTAAGAAATCTCGGCTCCACGGAGAGGATAGCGATTCCATGGTCTGGTTGAGAGGGATCGCGGCGACATGCCTGATGGTGGCCCTTGCGCCCGGGGCGCGGGCGGGGTTCGAGACGCTGGTCCTCAAGGACGGGCAGCGGATCACCGGCGAGGTCGTGGCGGAGAAGCAGAACGCCCTGTACGTGGACCTCGGGTACGACCTGCTCCGGATCCCGAAGGATCAGGTGGTCCGTCGGGCGAGCGCGGCGGAGGCCGACCGGATCGCGCCCGCGACGGCCGGGGGCGTGGAGCCGGATCCGTCCGGCCTCTTCTCCACGGGCATGCTCCGCGCCACGCCGATGAAGGAGCTGGTGGCCCGGTTCGGCGAGGCCGTGATCTCGATCGAGACCCCGTCCGGGAAGGGCTCGGGCTTCATCATCAACAAGGATGGATATGCCATCACGAACTCGCACGTGATCCAGGGGGAGACCCGGATCGTGGCGATCCTCTACCAGAACGCGGCGGGGGGCCTGGCCCGCCGCCGGCTGGAGGACGTGGAGATCGTGGCGATCAACCCGTTCTTCGACCTGGCCCTGATCAAGGTGCCCCTCCCGCCGGACCTGAAACTGAATTACCTGGTGCTGGGTAATGGAGAGGACGTGAACACGGGGGACTCGGTCTTCGCCGTCGGCAATCCGCTCGGCCTGGAGCGGTCCGTGACCCAGGGGATCGTCAGCAGCCGGAGCCGGAACCTCCAGGGCCAGCTCTACCTCCAGACGGACACCGCCATCAACCCGGGCAACTCCGGCGGGCCCCTGTTCAACGCGCGTGGCGAGGTCATCGGGGTGACGAGCCGGGGGGCCAGGGCGGACATGGCGGACAACCTGGGCTTCGCCATCCCGGTCTCCTACGTGAAGGATTTCCTCCGGCATCGAGAGGCGTTCTCCTTCGACAAGTCGAACCCGAATAGCGGCTATCGCTACCTGGACCCGCCCCGCCGCCAGCGGGCCGACGCCCCCAAGGGCCTGGCCCGTCCTCGTGAAAACTCCGCGACCCAGCCGGCGGCGGCGAAGCCCGCCAGCGCCTCGACGGCCGAGCGCCGGTAGGGTCCGCCCCGCGACCACGCGTCGAGCCCCTCGGACCAAGGATGCAAGGGTAGTAATGACCTCACGGATCGAGACGCATTCGCCGGTCACCGTCGGCGACAGCCCAGGCTCGGAGCCTGGCGGGCGTCCGATGTTCCCGGCCGGAAAGACCGGTTTCGTGTCGAGTTTCCCGGGGCCGGTGAGCCGCGGGGTGCCCGGAATGGATTGGAGTTTCAAGTGATGCAAACGGCGAAGCGGGCGATTCTTCGCCTGTCCCTCGCGGGCTGGATGGGTCTGACTCTGAGCGGTCTCTCCGGACCGATGGCCGGCGACGCCCGGGCCGCGGCTCCCCCGGAGCAGGTCCTCCCCGACTCCACCGTCTTCTTCGCGAAGGTCAGCGACGTCAGCAAGTTCCGCGAGGCTTTCAAGCAGAGCCAGTACGGCCAGCTCTGGAACGACCCCGCCATGGGGGCCCTCCGCGACGACATCAAGGACAAGCTCAAGAACGCCAGCAACACCCTCAAGGAGAAGATCGGCGTCACCCTCAAGGAGCTGCTCGACATCCCCCAGGGGGCCGTCGGCATCGCCGCCGTGGCCCAGGACACGCCCGAGCTGCCGATCGCCCTGGCGATCATCGCCGACGCCGGGTCCAACGCCGCCCGGATGACCGAGGTCCTGGAGCGGAGCACCAAGCAACTCGAGGGTGCCGGCGCCAGGGTCTCGACCGAGGACATTCCGGGAGGGAAGCTCCATGTCATCCAGACCCCGCCGCCGAAGAACGGCGAGGAGGGCAAGCCGGCGCGGCCCCAGCCGCCGCTCGTCTGGACGTCGGCCGGGACCACGTTCCTCATCGGCAGCAGCACGAACGTGATCAAGGACCTGGCCAGCCACGGCGAGGGCCGCAGCACCGGCTCGCTCGCCTCCGTCGAGTCGTTCGCGAAGACCCAGGCCAAGACCGGCGCCGCCGACTCCCAGGCGTTCTGGTTCCTGGACATCGCCAAGGTCCTCAAGCTCGTCAACAAGGCGAATGCCGGCGGGGGCGAGGCCCAGGCGCAGCAGGTCGAATTCCTGATCAACGAGCTGGGCATCAACGGGCTCAAGTCGGTGGGCGGCACCCTGGCCCTCAACTCCGGCAACTACAACAGCATCACCAAGACCTTCTTCCTGGCCCCCCAGCCCGTGCAGGGGCTGCTCAAGGTCTTCACCATGCCGGCGGTCAGCCTCCACCCCGAATCGTGGGTCCCCGCCGGCGTCGCCAGCTACCAGACCTTTAGCTGGGACCTGGACGCCGCCTACACCGCCATCAACGACCTCGCCAACAAGTTCCAGCAGGGCATGCTGAACGTCCTCGAGCAGCAGCTCGCCGGCCCCGAGGGGGGCGCGCCCCTGAGCTTCCAGAAGGACCTCTTCGGGCCGCTCGGCGACCGGATCACCATGATCAGCGACTTCAAGAAGCCGATCAAGGAAGACAGCCAGCGCGTCCTGGTGGGCGTGGCCCTGGAGGATTCCAAGGCCTTCTCCGGCACCCTCTCCCGGCTCATCGAGCTGGCCGGCGCCACCCCCAAGAAGCGGGACTTCCAGGGGACCACGATCTATGACTTCGACATGCCCGTGCCGACCATCCCCGGCCAGCCCGAGGGGGCCCAGGTCCAGGCCAACCTGCGGGGGCCGATCAGCGTGGCGATCGCCAAGGAGACGCTCTTCTTGACCACGGACGCCAGCCTGCTGGAGCAGATCCTCCGGCCCGGCGTCGTCCCGCTCGCGGAGAGCCCCCAGTACCAGACCATCGCCAAGGAGATCCCGGCCAAGGCCAGCGGCATCACCTTCGTCCGGCCCGACGAGCAGGCCCGCCTCTCCTACGACATGATCAAGAGCGGCCAGTTCGAGAAGGCCCTCCGCGCCGGCATGGCCGCCAGCGCCTCCCGCGCCGGCCAGGCCCCGCCGGAGATCCCCCAGATCATCGACCCGGCCAAGCTCCCGGACTTCAACGTCTTCGCCAAGTACCTGACCCTGGGCGGCAGCTACAGCGTCAGCGACGACGACGGCTTCATGTCCACCGGGTTCACGCTCCGTCGCACCAACCCCTGAGCGATCTGTCCAGCTCGCCGCCGGCGCCCTCGGACGCCGGCGGCGGTTCGCCCTCCCTGGCGGCGAGCCCACCGAGATCGGGCTCCCCGCCGCCTGTCCTCCCGGAGTCCACCTCTTGGCGGACAACCCGTCCCCAGCGCCTTCCGGTCGCGTCATCCGGCTTCGCCGGGTCCGGACGCACAACCTCAAGGGGATCGACCTCGATCTGCCGGCGGGGGCGCTGATCGTCGTCACCGGCGTGAGCGGCGCGGGGAAAAGCTCGCTGGCGTTCGACACCCTCTATGCCGAGGGGCAGCGGCGGTACGTCGAGACCTTCTCGGCCTACGCCCGCCAGTTCCTCGAGCCGCTCGAGAAGCCCGACGCGGAGCGGATCGAGAACATCCCCCCCGCGGTGGCCGTCGCCGGCCGCGAGTCGCTGCCGTCCCCCCGGAGCACGGTCGGCACCATCGCCGAGGTCCACGAGCACCTGGCGCTCCTCTTCGCCCGGATCGGTGCCGTCCGATGCCTGAATTGCGGCCGTCCGGTCAGCCCCGCCACGCCGGCCGGGGTGGCCGACGCGATCGATGAGCTGCCGGAGGGGACCCGCTACGAGATCGCCTTCCCGGTCGAGATCCTGGCGACGAGCGACCCGGCGGCCATCGCCCGCTCCCTCGTCGAGGACGGCCTGACGCGTGCCCGCCTGGCGGGCCGGCTCCTGGACCTGACCGCCGAGCGGCCCGAACCGCCGGCGGCCGGGGCGCCGGCCGTGGCCCTGGACGTGATCGTGGACCGGCTCCAGCGGGGCAAGGATGCGCCCGGGCGACGGCTCGACTCGATCGAGACCGCCTTCGCGCGGGGCCTGGGCCGGTGCCGGATCCTGCCGGTCGATTCGGCCTCGGGGGACGCGCTTACGTTCGTCCGCGGCTGGCGCTGCGCCGCGTGCGGGACCGATCACGTCGAGCCCCGGCCGGAGCTCTTCCGGTACACGAGCTCCCTGGGCGCCTGCCGCCGCTGCGAGGGCCTGGGCGAGGTCACCGAGACGGACCTCGGCCGCGTGGTCCCGGACCCGCGGAAGAGCCTCCGCCAGGGTGCGATTGCCCCGTGGGCCGGCGCCGCGCACCGGGCCAACCTGGAACAACTGATCGCGGCCGCGCCGCGGCTCGGCCTGCCGCTCGACGTCCCGTTCGAGGACCTCTCGCTGGCCCAGATCGCGACCATCCTGGACGGCGACTCGGCGGCCGGATTCCCCGGCCTGCGGGCCTTCTTCGCCCGGCTGGAGAAGGCGTCGGGGAAGCCGTCGATCCGGGCCTTCCTGGGGCGCTGGACGAGTCGCAGCCCCTGCCCGGATTGCCGCGGCGCCAGGCTCCGCCCGGAGGCCCTGGCCGTGAAGGTGGAAGGGCTGAGCATCGCCGAGCTGTCGGCCCTGTCGGTCCGCGACGCGCGGGCGCGGATCGAGGGTTGGCACGAGCTCGAGGCCAACGAGATCGCCGGGCGGATCCTCCGCCAGGTCCGGACGCGGCTGGAGTATCTCGGCGAGATCGGCCTGGATTATCTCACGCTCGATCGTTCGGCCCGTTCCCTCTCCGGCGGCGAGCTCCGGCGGGCGTCGATGACCCGGACCCTCGGGACCGGCCTGGTGAACACGCTCTACGTCCTCGACGAGCCGACGATCGGCCTCCATCCCCACGAGGTCGGCCGGCTCGTCGCCGTCCTCCGGCGGCTCCGCGACGCCGGCAACACGCTGGTGGCCGTGGAGCATGAACACTCCGTGATCCGGGCCTCCGACCACGTGATCGACCTGGGCCCGGGGGCCGGCGAGGCCGGCGGCAACCTCCTCTACGAAGGGCCCCTCGGCCCGTTCGAGGCGGCGGCCGGCTCGGTCACCAGCGACTTCCTGTTCGGCCGCAAGCGTGTCGAGGTCCCCGCGAAGCGGCGCAGTCCGTCGGACGCGAAGGGGTTCCTGGTCCTGGACGGGGCGCGCGGGAACAACCTCAAGGATCTCCGCGTCTCGTTCCCGCTGGGCGTCTTCTGCGTGGTGACGGGGGTCAGCGGGGCGGGCAAGAGCACCCTCGTCGAGCAGACGCTCTACCCGGCCCTGCGGGCGCGGCTCCATCGCGAGTCGCTGCCGGCGGAGCCGTACGACGGCCTCGAGGTCCGGGCCGCCCGGCCCCCCGAGGAGGCGGTCCTCCTGGACCAGTCGCCGATCGGCCGGTCGGGCCGGTCCAACCCGGTCACCTATCTCAAGGCGTTCGACGAGATCCGCCGGACGTTCGCCGCGACCCACGAGGCGAAGCTCCGGAACTACGGCGCCGGTATGTTCAGCTTCAACGTCGAGGGGGGCCGGTGCGGGACCTGCAAGGGAGACGGCTACCTGGCGATCGACATGCAGTTCCTGCCCGACGTCCTGATGCGCTGCCCGGACTGCCGCGGCACGCGATATCGGCCGGAGGTCCTGGAGATCGCCTACCGGGGCCGGAACATCGCGGAGGTCCTCGACCTGACCGCCCGCGAGGCCTTCCTTTTCTTCCGGCATCGCCGCAAGATCCAGGCGAAGCTGCGGCCTCTCCTCGACCTCGGCCTGGACTACCTGAAGCTCGGCCAGCCGGCCGCCACGCTCTCCGGCGGCGAGGCCCAGCGGCTGAAGCTCGCGGGCTTCCTGGGCGGATCGAAGGCCGCGCTCAACCGGGCGGCGAACATCGCGCCGGCGATCTACCTCCTGGACGAGCCGACCGCGGGCCTGCACCCGTTCGACATGCTCAAGCTGATCGACGCCCTGAACGCCCTGGTGGACCTGGGCCATTCGGTGATCGTGATCGAGCACAGCCCGGAGTTCATGGCGTGCGCGGACTGGATCATCGACCTGGGCCCCGGGGCCGGCGAGGAGGGGGGCCGGGTCGTCGCCGAGGGGACGCCCGAAGGCGTGAGCCGGTCGGGATCGCCGACGGGCGAGATCCTGGCCGGGACGCTCGGATAAGGCTCCTAACCTGGTGGAATGACGATGCGGACGTGCCGAAGGCCCTCTCGAACGACCGAGACTGCGGGTCGTGTCGAATCGCGAAAGCCACTGTCTCATGGTAAAGTGATGGACGTGGAAGGTGCCAGTTCGCGGTCCTCCATCACAACGCGAGTTGGAAGCAACGTGAGCAGACGGCATCCCGGAGAGCCGGACCATGAGCACGTCCGTTGTGACGAATGATCTGTACACACCTGATGACCTTCTCTCCATGCCCGACGGCAAGGGAATCGAGTTGGTACGAGGTCGGCTGCTGGAGCATACAATGGGCGCCGAATCCTCCTGGGTCGGTGGCAGGTTGTTCGGGCGCCTGGATCGGTTCGTCGAGGAGCATGACTCCGGATGGCTCTTTCCGGCCGAGACGGGTTACCAGTGTTTTCCTCACGACCCGACCATGGTCCGGAAGCCCGACCTCTCCTTCATCAGGAAGGATCGCTTGCCCCAAAGCACGGTCCCCACCGGCTGGATCACCATCCCGCCCGACCTGGCCGTCGAGGTCGTCTCTCCAAACGATCGAGCCTCCGAGTTGGAGGACAAACTCGCGGACTATCGTTTGGCGGGCATCCCGCTGGTCTGGGTGATCTATCCCGACTCACGTTCGGTCCTGGTGCATCGGCGGGACGGAACGTTGGCCCGGCTGCTCGAAACCAATAGCCTCGCGGGCGAGGACATCCTCCCGGGTTTCGCGTGTCCGATACGGGAGATCCTTCCGGCGCCGACCGCGGTGAGATCACGTCGTGGCGGATCAGGTGGTCAGCCCCCGTCCGACGGTTGAATGAGACGCCCGTACGAACCTGTGCGAGGTCCGAAGTCTCTGCGATATCGAGAGGGAATCCCGCAAGCCCGTACGATCGCGGGCGGAGTGCGGCACGCCCCGGCGGGGCCGATCCCATCGTCGTAAGCAAAGGGCAAAACAGCCATGGGCCAGGGTGGAGGATACGGCGGGCCGCTCGAGCGGGCGGGGACCTGTGCCTGGAGGATCCCGAGGTCCTACCGCGAGGACATGCGCGTCGACGGCCTGATCTTCGCCGACGACACGCTCATCGAGCAGATCAAGAAGGACCAGGGGCCGGAACAGGTCGTGAACGTGGCGACCTTGCCGGGGATCCAGAAGGCGTCGCTGGCGATGCCGGACATCCACTGGGGCTACGGCTTCTGCATCGGCGGCGTGGCGGCCACCGACCCGGAGCAGGGGGGCGTGATCTCGCCGGGGGGCGTCGGCTACGACATCAACTGCGGCGTCCGGCTGCTCCGCACCAACCTCGAATGGGCCGACATCAAGGACCGCATCCGCCCGCTCGTGGACAGGCTCTTCGACGACATCCCCACCGGGATGGGCCAGCGCGGGCGGTTCGTCTTCAACAAGGGCGAGCTCGTCCGCCTGATGGAGCAGGGGGTCTCGTTCGTCGTCAAGAAGGGCTACGGCGAGGCGCGGGACATCGAGTTCGCGGAGGCGGGCGGACGGCTCGACGGGGCCGACCCGGGCCGCGTCAGCGATCGCGCCATCGCCCGGGGCGCGGAGCAGTGCGGGACGCTCGGCTCCGGCAACCACTTCCTGGAAATCCAGGTCGTCGATCGCGTGCTCGACGCCCACGCCGCAGAGGTGATGGGCCTGCGCGAGGGACAGGTTACCGTGTTGATCCACTCGGGCTCCCGCGGACTCGGCTACCAGGTCTGCGACGACTACCTGAAGGTCTTCAAGAACGCCCCGAGGAAGTATGGCTTCAGCCTCCCGGACTGGCAGCTCGCGTGCGCCCCGGTCCGGAGCCCGGAAGGGCAGGACTACCTGGGGGCGATGCGGGCCGCGGCCAACTACGCGTGGTGCAATCGCCAGCTCCTGACCCACCAGGCCCGAGAGGTCTTCGCGGCGGTCCTCGGCAAGCCGTGGGAGGCGCTCGGGATGGAGCTCGTGTATGACGTGGCGCACAACATCGCCAAGTTCGAGGACCACGACGTCGGCGACGGCGTGCGGAAGGAGGTCTGCGTCCACCGCAAGGGGGCGACCCGGGCCTTCCCGCCGGGCCATCCCGAGGTCCCCGCGCCCTACCAGGAGGTCGGCCAGCCGGTGATCATCCCCGGCAGCATGGGGACGGCGAGCTGGGTCCTGGCCGGCCAGCCCGGATCGATGATCCACTCGTTCGGCACGAGCTGCCACGGCGCGGGGCGGATGATGAGCCGGACCGCCGCCGTCCGGCTCGCCGAGGGGCGGCGGATCGACCGCGAGCTCGACGCCCTCGGCATCATCGCTCGCGCCCGCGGCCACAAGGGCCTGGCCGAGGAACAACCGGCCGCCTACAAGGACGTCGACCTGGTCGTGGACGTCGTGGATCAGGTGGGGATCTCGAAGAAGGTCGCCAGGCTGAGGCCGGTGGGGGTGATCAAGGGATGATGACGCGGAACCCGCTACTCCTCAGGTCACCTGCAAGCAACCCAGGCGTCAATTCCCTACGCAAGATCGAGCTGGAATGGACGTCGAGATGACGCCGACCGAGATCCACCCCCGAGTTCACGTCCTGCTCGCCGGGGACGCACCGCTCGGCGTCGTCATCCGGCGCGGGCCGTCGAAGCGGGTCTGCACGCTGCTCTGGGACCGGACGACCGACGAGTTCCAACTCGGCCAGTGGTTGCACGGGCGTATCTATGAGCGGCGCAGCGACCTGTCCCGGGATGGGAAGCACCTGATCTACTTCGCCATGAACGGGGACTGGAACGGGGAGGCGAAGGGCTCGTGGACGGCGATCTCGAGGGCCCCCTACCTCAAGGCCGTGACGCTGCTGGCCAAGGGGGATTGCTGGCACGGCGGCGGCCTGTTCACCGGCAAGGGATACTGGCTCAACGACGGGAGCGGCCACACGCCGTTCCGCGACTCGCGCGAGCTACGCCGCGACCTCAAGTTACGGCCGAGCACCTACTACGGCGGCGAATGCACCGGCGTTTACTATCCGCGGCTGCAGCGGGATGGCTGGACGCTGATCCGGCACGAGACGCTCGCCAGGCGGAAAGCGCAGACCGTGTTCGAGAAGCCGGCACCCGGAGGCTGGACGCTCCGGAAGATCGCCCATGAGGAGGCCGGCTCCCCGCCCGGCAAGGGTTGCTACTGGGACGAGCACCAGCTCGACGGCCCGAACGGGACGCTCGCCCGCCCGGAGTGGGAATGGGCGGAGGTGGATGGCGACCGGTTGGTCTGGGTCGCAGGCGGGAAGCTGTTCGCGGGGAGGGTGGGCGCACACGGGATCGACGAGGTCGAGCTGCACGATTTCAACGGCATGAAGTTCCAGCCGATCGAGGCCCCGTACTGAGGCGGTTCACGTTACGCTGGCCAGCGGGATCGTTCCGCGCGAGGGTCGCGGCAGGGGGTGAGCCTCATCACGACCGCGATCCTCAACGAGCGACCCCCGGGACCAGCCTCGGCTTGCCGACCTGGAACGGCATGGCCGGGGCGTCCTTGTTGATGCGGGCCTCGCCCGTGGCGACGTCCAGCGTCCATTCCCGGGGCTCCGGGAGCCGGAGCTTGCCGTCGCCGATCTCGAGGGGCATCCAGAGATACCGCGAATCCCACTGGCTACGCGGCTTCCACATGTCGGCCATGAAGATCACGCTCGTCGTCTTCGAGCCGACGACCTTGAGCATCATCGTGGACTGCGCGTTGTAGGTGTTCGTCTCGAGGGGCGCGAAATAGCGGAACTCCGACCACGGCCCGCTGAGCGATTTCGCCGTCGCGTAGACATTGCAGTTCGGATCCCAGCCGGTCAGGGCCGAGCCGATGGCGTAATAGAGGCCCTGGTAATGGACGAGGGCACCCCCCTCCAGGGGGGCACGGATCAGGATCACGTCCTCCTGGACGTCCAGGTAATCGTCCGAGAGACGGGCGATGTGGAAGCCGTTGGGACGGTCCTCGAAGATGAGATAGGCGGATCCGTCGTCGTCGATGAACTGGCCGATGTCGCGGGACTCGTGCCCGAGCGGGCGGAAGTGCTTGACGAAACGATACGGCCCCTCGACGACGTCCGACACCGCCACGCCGACCCGGGCCTGCGCGTAGTCGTTCGAGCCGGGCTTGTCGGAGACCGGGCCGTCGAGGTGGACGTACATGACGAACTTGCCGGTCCGGGCGTTGTGAAAGACCTTGGGCCGCTCGACGATCAGCGCCCGGCCCGGATAGTCGCTCGGTCGTGACGCGATCGGCGGGGTGGGCGTCCCGGTGGCGGCCATCTGGAAGGCCAGCCCCCGGAAGCTCCAGTGCCCCAGGTCCCGCGACGCGTAGCAGGATACGGCGCGGAGGTTCGGGTCCAGGTCGCGGCCGCGATACTCGCCGAACCAGTAATAGGTGCCGTCGAGCCGGAGGATCCCGCCGCCGTGCGCCTGGACGTGCTCTCCGCGATCGTCGGGCCAGACGGCACCCGGGATGATCGTCACCGTCCCGGTCGCGGCCACCCGCTTCGGCGGCTCCCCGGCCTGGACGCGTCCCGAGAGGCTGGCGATCAGCGCGACCGCCGTCACGATGGCGAAGCAAGGGATGATTCGGCCTGGGAACATGGTGGGACTCCGATGACTCGGCTCCGGGCTGTTTCGGCCCAGTCTGATCGTGCCGGGAGTCGCGGTGAGGATCAAGGCCCCTGGGGCGGAACTTGTTTGGCTCATCCGTTTGAAGCGCGCGCCCCATGGAATCGGACGTGCCGAAGCGAGCGTTGTCCGCACTCGATCTGGACGCGAACGATGGGTGGCCGTGGTGGAAGCGCAGCGACACCATGGAGGGCTGGCCGGCGGGACGGTTCGATCGCGTGCCGATCCGATCCCGTGGCATCGCCTTCGGCTCTACCACGGCCACCCGGCCGCCTGCGATCTCGCGATGTCTCATGCCGGGGCCACAGCCCCGATGGCTCGAGGACCGGCCCTCGCCTCCGCGACGTCGCCGCACTCCGACACGGCCGAGGTCTTCACCCCGGGACGAAGGACATGTTCGATTCGGATGGCGGCGGCCCGATGTCGGTGGCCGGAGGCCGGAGGCCACAGGGCGGATCGCCGGTGGGCGTCGAACCCGTGGCATCCGGCGCCCTCACACGCAGTCCACGAGCTTGCCCCGGATGGCGGCTTTGAAGCCGATGAGCCCCGCAGGCTTCACTCCGGGCGGCTCGCTCCGCGCCGAGCCGGTCCGGCACAACTGCTCCAGCGTGGCCGCGAACCCATCGGCCAGCGACTTGAGCTGCCCGACGTCCGTGACCCCCTCGCGCACTTCGAGGACGAGCATGTCCACGTCCGGGGGGAAGTCGGGTTCGGCACCGATGGCGAACCGCCACGGCTTGTCCTGGACCTCCATGGAGAACCTTCGCCGCGCCCCGATCAACTCACGGAACCTCGGTTCGGCGAAGAGGGTTCGCAACCGGTCGTCGTCGTTCCCGGTGATGACGAACGCCTCGGTGCATTCGGGGAAGCCCACGTCGACCGGCCGCCACAGGCCGAGCTTCCTGGCCAGGCGCGTGAGGAAGTCGGTGGAGTGGACCGAGAACCGGAACCCGCCCGGGTTCGAATAGGGTGCGTAAAGCTGAGTAAACGTCCTCTCATGCTCACGGGTATAGCCACCGATGCTGACGATCCAGGGGCCGGCCCGGGCGTGAACGGTGCCGTAGGAGTGGACCCAGCGGTCGCCGATTCGGATCGTCCGCCGATACGGCCCGTCGCCCGGGTGGTACTCGGCCTCGATCTCGCGGCTGAACCGCTGCAAGACCTCGTCCATGTGGAAGCACGGATCGGACAGGCCCATCGTGACCCCTCCCCGGATTTCGCCCGATTGCCGGTCGATCGCCGCTCCGTTTCTGGAACGGGATGCCGCCATCTCGTGGGAAAATGTGCTCAACCCAACCGATCGCCCAGTTTCCGTCTCGCCTCGTTCAAGATCAACGGCCTCGATCGGGTCGCCAGGGGCATTCTGATCGTGCGCCGCGAGACGTCGCGGATCTTCAGCGGGTGCAAGTCCCACCTAGGAGGTCGGAGAGGTTGGTGGGCAGGTACTTAACAGGGGTGAGCTGGGGGAGATCGATGGCCAGCGGGCATTGCGGGATCAACAAGCCGATCGGCTGCCAATGGCTCGCTTGCCTCAGCCTTCCTATTGTACGTGCGTTGACGCAGGTCCCTGCTGCTTGGCTTCCTTGGGTTCATTGCCTTCCTTGGGTGCCTGGCCATTAATCCTATTGCTTCGCCAGAACTCACTTGGGGCAATCCCAAGTATCAAGAAAGCCGGGTGGGACCGTTCCCCCGGTGAGAGACTATATCGGGCGCTTCGGTCGCTGACGCACCCGGGACTTAATCTGCAAGTCTCTCACATTCCAGTTCAGCGTCTGCATCCTCCGTACCATCTCGTTGTACACCGGTGCCTTCCCGTGTGGGTCTCGAATCGTGATGATGAGCACGACATCCTGCTCGGCGATCGACTCGCCGGACCTGGCCAGCATGTCGAGCCTTAGTCGCCAGACCTTCTCGGCCGGCAATCGGCGGAACCTCCGATAGTAGAGTTTCAGGGGCGACCACTTGTATCCTTGCTTGACGAGGCTCTCCTCGAGACCCTCACTGGGACCTTCCGGGAAAGGATGGACCTCCCTATGGACCTGCCTGTCGAAGTCTTCCGGTTCGTCCGGTGTGTCCATCAGCGTACCAAGCGAGGCTTTGACGTTGCATCGGCAATACTCAAAGCCCTGCTCCTGGTCTACCGGCGGATGGTAAAGGAGCGTCATGAAGACCTCGCCGCTCATCAACTTCCGGTCCCCAGCCAAGCACACCGGCATCGGGAAACGTTCCTTGATAAAGTTGAGCCCCGACTTGACCGGCACCTCGAAGACAATGGTAGCAGCCGACTGAACGGAATTCATGACGGAGCCGAGGTCAGAGGGGCGGCCGAGCCCGGCGTACTTCAACCTCTGCGAATCGGGTAACTGATTCCCGATGAATGCGGAGTGGATGAGGAGCCCCTTGGTGAGCAGGCTGGCATGGGACGTGGGATCGGTCTGCAGCTCCGAGAGCACATTGGCAGTGAGCATGGAAACCAGCGGACAGGCAAAGCTCGTCCCTATGTCTTCAGCGATGCTCCCCGAACCGTCCACCGAGATTATCCCAGTTTGGATAGATTTGGCTTCGGAGTCACAGTTGCCTCCGTAGAGAGACACCTCTGGCTTGATCAGGTAGGCCGGACCCGGACCGCGCCGCGAGAACGGTGAAGGTTCTTCGGGGCGTACTCGCGTGCTGTTCGTCGCGATATGTGCCAGCGAGCCGACGGTGATGGCATGCGTCGAGTCAGCTGGAGGGCAGATGCGATCGGCCTCTCCAATCCCGAGCTCAGGTGGCCAGCCGCGTAGTGGTGCGGTTTCGTAGTTCCCAGCGGCAACAACAAAAAGCACCGAGTGTTTTCTTGACCGCTCGTCGAGCGCGGCGGCGAGATCGGAGAACGCGGCGTCCTCGCAAGGAGTGCCACCGCTCAGCGATAGGTTCCACACTTTCACATAGGGGAATTTTTCGAGCGCAACGTCGATTGCCGTGATCAGCTGGAATTCTGAGATGCCCCGGCGGTCCATCGCGACCACGTCGACAATCTTGCATGGCCCATCCGGGAAACCGGGGTGCTGATGGTTAAGCCGATGGCCGTGGATTATGAGGCCGGCGACGAACGAACCGTGTCCATGGTCCTGAAACTCGGGCCTGACTAGCTCGTCGTAGCGTTCGTGAACCCAAGCCTGTAAGTATGAGTTGTTCGGGTCGGTGCCAGAGTCTATGATCCCCAGGATCGGATAGTCGACCCCCTTCACCGGTGCAGGGAAATGGCTGGACGTCAGGGCCTCCAGCTTTCTCGAAGCGGTCTTTACTGGATAAAATTCCGGGAAAGGAGTCAGGGTGCGAAGGATGCCGCGAAGTCCAAGGATCTGCCTTACGGCGTGCTGTTTTAGGTTTCTTATTTTATATATTCTCATGTTAGGCGCGTAGTCCAGGGGATCGACACCGTTGATCCCCGCAGCGCTCAAGACTCGGTGGAACCGGCGATCGGCGGCGACGTCGTCGGCCGGGGAATGATGGCGGAATAAACGAGCTTTGAGAGGCCGCTGTTCCGCTTCTGCCGCCGTCTCGATCGCGTGTAGGGAGTTACCGCCGAGCACATCTTCCACGGTGTAAGGCAGGATGGTTTCGATTGTTGAGATGGCAGCCCTGATCGGCTTGGTATCCCCGGAGTCGATGGTCCTTTGCAGTCGCTCGATGCCGAGCGGGCTAATACTGACGAGCAACTGCCCTAAGCTCTCGCCGCCGATGATCGGGCAGGTCTCCTGGTTGAGGAGGTCAGTCGGGCGGTGCGTCTTCGCCAATGCGTCCCGTCTGAGTTCGACCTTAGCAACCAGCGGGAACCTCTCCGCCGAACTGAAATCGTCGCGAAAATACTCTTTGACCTGAGTAAGGCGATTCGAGAGCTGCTCTCGCAACTCCTCGGTCACTGGGACGATCTCCCTCTTGCGCTTTTTCGGAGGCGCCGGCGGGCGATAGTCCGAGTTCCAGGGAGCTACGACCTTGATGGGGAGCGCGTCGGCCTCGCGTGCCACGGCTATTATCGCCTTTTCAAGAGGGTAGAAATGTAGGGCTGAGACACTCCGAAAATCTTGGCGAGCCTAACCTGCGTGAAGGTCTTGGGGGCAATTGCCTTGAGGGTCTTTACACGATCTTTGATGCCTTCCTTCATCTCAGCTGTCTCAGGCTTCAACGCCAACGCAGACTCTACGGCTTCCCCCAAACCGATTTCCTTCCGCTGGGCCAGAATCGCGTTACGCCTGCATTCTCCGATGATGAGCTTTATCTGGGCTCCCGTAAAGCCGGTCGTCATCGTGTGCAGCACGTCCTTCAGGTCGGATGTAAAGAAGCCTCCGAGAAATTCCACGATCATTGCGGCTCGTGCCTCGTCATCTGGCTCTGAGAGCTCGAGCTTAGTCGTGAATCGCCTCCAGATGGCCGGATCCAAGAGATGCTCGTGATTCGTGGCAGCTAGGATGATGCGATCCTTCGGCATGGTGTCCATGTTTTGAAGTAGGGAGATAACGACACGTTTCAATTCACCGAGTTCCCCGGCATCATCCCTCATCTTCGCCAGCGAGTCGAATTCGTCCAAGAAAAGCACGCAATCGTGAGACTTTACGTAATCGAACAACCCCCTCAAGTTCTTGGCTGTGCTCCCAAGATATGACGAGATGAGGCCATCGACTCGGGCTGTGACGAGCGGGAGTTCGACCTCGGAAGCGATGAAGCTGGCCAATTGGGTCTTCCCGCAGCCGGGCGGCCCGAAGATCAGCATGGTCGGTGACACCGCGACTCCGTCCATCGAGAGCCTGTCTGTGGCTCGATAATAAGCCAGGAAACGGTCCACCGATCGCGTGGCCTTGGACGAGAGGAACATCTTGACCGAACCCTTCGGCCATTCGGTTACCTCCGCAGTCGAAAGGCCCGATTCCGAGTCCACCGGGAGCGCCTCGCGAGCGATTGACTTTGGCGCAAATCGAGCTGGCTGCAACTTCGCCGATTTGGAACTCTTGGCGGTCCTTCTCAGGCGTTTCGCATACTCGGCTTGGCCGTCCTTCTCCAGCATTAAAGCCAGCTGCTCCGTGTAGGCGGCCGCCATCTCGGCGTCACCTTCGGTGGCCGCCTCGACGATCTT
Source organism: Aquisphaera insulae (assembly GCF_011064615.1). Classification (GTDB taxonomy): domain Bacteria; phylum Planctomycetota; class Planctomycetia; order Isosphaerales; family Isosphaeraceae; genus Aquisphaera; species Aquisphaera insulae. The sequence continues at coordinate 63,397 of NZ_JAALJH010000052.1, forward strand.
GCTGATGCAGAATAGGTATTCCGGGGACATTGCGTTCTCCTCTACGGTTTCTTTGTTATATCCTAGGCGTCTATCGTTATCTAGTCAACGAGATCTGTGATATTTTTTCTAGGATCGATTATATTTCGTTGCAGGCCGATCGGATCTCGATCCCGAGACTCACGCTGGTCGCGGATGGACGCAGATCACCTCGCAGGTAGATCGAATGGGTCGTTCATTCCCGGTTTCGCAGGGAGCCCGATGGGGACATAGCGGTAGAAAAGGCTCGATTGGCCGCTGTGCCGGCGTCCGGGATCGTCACCGTGAAGGTGCGGGTTATCATGACGGACACCTTCTCGCAGATTCCGCGTGCGGTTCTCCGCACCCCAGGACCAACTGGCGAACGCGACGTGGCGGGATTGCTGCGATTGGAGACCGAGGCCGTCTTGCCGTGATTCGATGATCCGGCATGGGCGGAGCAACGGCCCGCCGGCCGTGGGATCGCTCCGCTCCTCTTCGGCCACCCATCCGCTCGCGGGGCATCGGCTCCTGGGACGACAACTCTCTGGTCCGGTCGCGGCGGCACGTATCGCTGCCTGAATCCCCAGGGACGGAGGGTTCGGCGGCCAGGCACTGGAGGGTTCGGCGGCCAGGCACTGGAGGGTTCGGCGGCCAGGAGGGTTCGGCGGCCAGGCACTTAAGGAGGGTTCGGCGGCCAGGCACTTAAGGGAGGGTTCGGCGGCCGAGGGTTCGGCGGCCAGGCACTTAAGGGGAGTAAGGTGGGGGAGATCGATAGCCAGCGGGTGTCGTGGGATCAACAAGCCGATTGGCTGGAAATGGCCTGCTCGCCTCAACTTTCCTGTCTTGCGTGCGTGGCTGCAGATCCCTGGCTGCAGATCCCATGTAGATCCCGTGTGAACCAAAGGGTTCGAATGCCCGCCATTTGGTCGGAGGTCACTCCCTTTCCATCGGGCAATTGCACCGGCCAAGGGACCAGGACTTCGCTCTTACCCCCTGGACCTGCCGATTGCCCAGGCGAGTAACGCCACCCAGATCACCGCGAACAGCACGGGAACCGCGAACGCCAGGGGGCGGGCTATCGACAGCCCGTCCGTCCGTCCGGGGCCCGCGAAACTGGCGACCGTCCGGCCATACTCCGGGACGGCCTGTCGGATAAGGGCGTGGACGTGGACGCAGTACCGCCAATGCCTGAGCTGGACCACGAGCCACAGCAGGGTGAACGCCAATGCGACGAGGATGAGCGGGACAAGGACCGCGAGAGCCGGCTCCTTGTTGTAGAGGATGGCGAAGACGCCGAGCAGCCCGACCTGCATCGCGGAGAAGAAGTTCATGCGGTCGTGGAACAGCCGCTCCTCGTGCATCCCGTGCTGCCAGAGGCGGTTGACCTCGTCCACAGCGGGCTGGGATTCGGGCAGGTCGGGTAGAACGGCCATGGCGCTTGACCTCTAGACTTCGGGGTCAGAGGAGTGTCGGTGGCCAAGGAGTGTCGGTGGCTAGGGGGGCGGTGGTCAAGGGGGGCGGTGGCCAAGGGGGGCGGTGGCCAGGAACTTAAGAGGAGTAAGGTGGGGGAGATCGATGACCAACGAGCATCGGGGGATCAACAAGCCGATTGGCTAAAAATGGCCCGCTTGCACCAATATTCCCGTCTCGCATGCATGGGTGCGTGTTCCTGGCCTGGTCACTCAAAGATCTCCCGACGGTGGGGCTTCCAAATCGTCGACCTCTGTTTCTAGCTGGCCAAGGAAAGGATATCGAGATTTCAGCCAACCAGCCAGGGATTCACACCATCGATCCTGGAAACCTTCAGCACGTACAACGATCGTCTTTCCGTCGGCAGCCGATGCAGCCTCATGATATACCAGGCGAGGCCGCTCAGTGTCGGATTCACACCACTGTGGTTCGATACGAGGCAAGACATCTCGAACCCATTGCTCGAGAGTCCCGTCTAGCAATTCAAGGCTATCACCAAACCAGTCTCCATCCGAATCCAGCAAGAGAACTCGCGGATCACCTTTGCCATGCTTCCTGAGGACAGGCATAAGAGTCTCATCCTCCGTTTCGACATCCTTCGATGCGGCATCCCAGTTCTTGACGCCCGCAAGGCCATGAATTCGACCGGGGGTGATCCATGAGGCTTCATGCGGAGTGAGCGGCCTCATTCGTCCGCTCTCAAATTTGACGAACAGTGCAAACCGGGACGCGGCCGTGGGGGCGCCTGGAATCGCCAGGTCAGAAGCGGCAACCATGAAGATGCGGCCACTAGCCGCCTGGATGCGGTGAAACCCCGCTTGTTGTCCTCGGTACAGGAGGAAAGGCTCATTCAACGTTGCCTTCTCCAGCTCGCTCAAGGATACCGGCTGCATGCTGCGTCGTCCCCCAGGAAAAGGCATCCTCATCAACCCAACAATGCCAATGCAGCACACCACGACCAGCACTCGCACCCATATGCGCCCTGCCTGCGACCCCAATACTGCGAGCTTGTCGCTCATGACCTGGCATCCCATTCAGCAAGCAGAGGAAGTCAAATCTCGTATACCCTCCGCCTTATCCCCAGCAGGCATCCACGCACTTCGACCCTGCGTTCCGAACATCTCCGGCTGATTATCTTTGATTTTGCCGGCGGCCCGCCTCGATGGGCGGCTCTTCATGAGTTTTCTACTGAGCGGAGTCGTCAGTTTCCGTCCATCCGGGGCGGCCGAGCACCAGGGCATCGATCGGGGGGCCGGTTGACTCGTATCCCTCCAAGGCTCCGATCAGGACTCGTAAGGCGATCTCAGGGGCGCTGTCGCCCATGTCGGCCCGGATGAGAGCGGAATCGGTGGCCCCGTCGAACTTAACCTTATCGGCGGAGTGAGTACCGACACCACCAAGGCCGCCGTATGACCCGAGCAATAACCAGGCATCAACCAAGGCGGCCAATTGCTCCTGCTCCTCCTCGCCGAGCGTCCGTCCGAAGTAGATCGTCGCGACGAACGAGTCCCACTCGTCGACGGGCAGAGCGAGCACGGGGAATCTCCGCGATTCGAACCCGGGATAGGACGCCGCGCCGGGCGGGACGTACCCGACCGGCCCCGCCGGTGCGGGGCGTTTCGAGTCGCCATGGGACCGATCCCGGGGGAACCCGACCAGCACCGGCTCGCCGCGAGCCGGGCCGATCATCGCGTCGAGGAACTCCGACGACGCCCCGAAGAAGACGCCAGTGACCACGTGGACATCCTCGCCGAAATCGAGGATGGCGAGGGCTAGCCAGTTGAGCGTGTCTTGCCCCGACCGGCTGGCGTCGAGGAGGAACCGAGCCCTGGTGCCGCTGAACTCGATGCCCGGCGAGGCGAGCGAGACGGGGCCGTCGTCGAAGGCGCCGCGCTCGGCTGCCGTCCTCGCCCAGGTGGAGATGGCGCCGACGAACGCCTCGCGGACCGCCTTGCTGACCCTGGTCCGGAATGCCACGGTGGCCTCCAGGTGGGCAAGCTCGAACTCGCCGGGAGCGGGTGGACGGATCGTGCCCTGGCCGACCATGAAGCTGTCTTCCGTCCTGAGCTTCTCCTGGTATGCCACTGGGTATTGGATGCAGTAATAACGCTTCGGGGTGAAGGGGCCGAGGGTTTGGAATACATACGCGCCATCGATCCCACAACCCGGGGCGGCGCATGACCTGAATGCGTCGCCCAACTCGTCGCCCCCGACCCTGGCTCCATCGATCTCGACCGCCCCATTCGGGAAGCGGCGCACCGGTCCGCCGTGGGCGAGGAATCGGTCGAGGAACTCCCGGAATTCCGGGCCGGACTGCAGGAGTTGTTCGGCCGCCGATCTGGAGAGCAGCCTGTAATAATCAAATTCCATCTGGCGCCTCGCACTTCTCGGCCGCGATTTCTCGGGATCTCATCGCCGGGCTTTACCGTGACCTTGGCCCGCGGCGATTCGGCCAGCGTCGGCCGGCCGCAACGGCCGAAAGCTCCGCCGTCGGCCCCTCCCGTCCGACCGCACTCACGTCGTTCGCCTCCGTCCCGCCCCCATCAATGTCCCACGTCTCGCGATCCGCTCCCCTCGGAAGAACCTCCGCCCGCTGCTTTTGACGTAAGTCGAGCGCCGCGCAACTTTCGTCGAAGGATCTTGACATCAGGCTCCACGGAGGATTTTTTCCGCTTTGACCGACCGGCCGCTCGGACAATCATGTCGGCGGGACGCGAGATCTTCAGGACGAGAAGTCAGCGAGAAATCAGAGGACGAGCGAGAAATCAGAGGACGCGCACTCAAGATAGAGAAGCCAGGGGAGCGGGGGAATGCTCTGCCTGAGCGGCTCGTCGATTTCGACTGCATGGCGGACAGAAGGCGACCATCGCGCGGACTCAGTGGCCATGTACGCTCCTTGGGGGCTTGGCCTTCAATCGTACTCGCCATCTTCTCCGCTTTGCCCGATCTACTCTCCTTGAGTGCCTGGCCATCAGTAGACTCTTCGCCGATCGGACGAGCTGCCACCGGTTCCTGGCCAATCAGTTCCGCCTGCTGCTCAGCTCGGCGGCCTACGTGCTGATGCAGGCGCTGCGGCGGACGGCGCTGGCGGAGACGGATCTGGCTCAGGCGCAGGTGGGGACGATCCGGCTCCGATTGCTGAAGGTGGCGTCGCGGGTGGTGGTCAGCGCCCGCCGGGTGATGTTCCACCTGGCGAGCAGTTATCCCTACCGGAAGATCTTCCAGGAGGTGCACGAGCGGTTGATCGGCCGCCCGCCGACGGCGGCCGTCGACGGGACCTGATCGGGGCGAAATCGGGGTGATCGAGCCGCCCCCGGCGTGGGGGTCAGGGGGAGGGTGTGCCCCGCGAGCCGGGCGGTGCCCCAGATCCGCCGAGATTAAATGAACACTTGCTTATTCGTCGTCAGGCGGCCGGCGTATGAAATATCCGGGTTAGCAGACAGGAGGCCTCCATTGAGTTCAGTGAAATGACATAGCGGCAAGAATTGAAATCAACTTTCCATAAGGTCCCTTCTCAATTTCCTTTCTCAGTTTTTTCAAAGCCTGAGCTTTGATGCGTTGGACGGACCGTGTCACCATACCCATTGACTCCGCAATCTCACGACAAGTTGAGGGAGATTGCGAGAATATCCGGGAAATCACATTGCGTTGACGGTCGTTCAAGCATCCCATCAACGAGTTTATTGATTCAGTTACGTGTCGCGTGTCTTCGTAGGCTCGGGACTTTTCCAGCCCCAAGTCTTCCCGTGTCGTGGCTTTCAAGAAGAAATCGTTGACGTTAGTCACCTCCTGGTCTCGCGTTCTTCGTCGAAACTCCAGCATGACATTCTTAGCTATCCCAATCGCGAATTTAATAGAGTCATCAATACTTACGGCATCTCCGAGCCTGTAAATTTTTGCATTTAGTCGAATCAAGGTTTCCTGGACCGCGTCGTCTACGTCCGCGGACTCGTGCAATTGCTTCCGTAAGAAGGGACGTACGGCATCGCGGAGTTGTTCCAAGCGCTCCGTGCCTTCCTTCGACTTCTTTTGCTTCGCCCGATGCCGCTCTTCGGAAAGTTCGGCGAATCTCGACGCGTACCCTCGTGCCGCTCTTCCGACCCGCTGGAATAGGCGATAATCACACGTTGAAGCCTCGGTCCCCGTCGAAATAACGACCGAAAGGCATCTCTCCGCGGTACGCGTGGTCACCGGGAACCCCTTCTTACGAGACGGGAAAGCCGGCTGAGAGCCCGTTTGAACGGTCGTCGTCGCAGTCGCTCTCCTTCTGAGCTCGACACAATGTCGCTTAGCCACCAAGCACATCGGTTGAAGTCTCGGGAAATACTGGTCAGTTCTCCGATAACGCGGCAAACTTGCCTCCAAGTCCCCTTCCGAGGATGAAGCAAGCAATTCCTTGACGGGAACCTCGACGGCATCCTTCAGCCTCATGCCACCGAAGCAGAGCCTTGCTATGAGAAGCTCCCTGGTATGGCTGCCCTCTTCGAGTGTAAGCAGCAGAGTTTCTAGCATCGCAACTCGTTGAGTCACGGCCTCGAAGTCTAAGGCTGATACCATGGGTGACGGCTTCTGAATTAGTCCATGCATTTATTTGGACCTCGCGAGCTTTTCTCTTCGCACCTCGACTAAG
>NZ_JAALJH010000053.1 GCF_011064615.1 Aquisphaera insulae
GATTACCCACCAAGGGCGGAGGGGCCTCGAACGATCCACCTGGAATCCGCCCGGCTCCAACCCCAGTTGGGTCGGCGCGGGCGTGTTGTCCTGGGCCGCCTCTCAACTCACCGAAGAGTCAGGCTGCGCAGGAGTTTGCCACCGATGATTCTGAATCGCTCACGCAAGCGTCGACTGGAATGCGATCAGCTCGAGACAAGGGCGCTCCTCTCGGGAGCGACGGGACACCACGTCACGGCCGTCTCCGCCCACCTCGCCATGTCCCGCATGGCGCGTGCCGCGGCCCCGGCGGCCCAGATGAGGACCATGGGTGTGGGCGCAGTCGCGGCCGCGTCCACGGGGGGCTCGCTCGTGAACGTCCCGACCGCCCCCGGCAACTCCGACGTCACGGCCTTGCAGGCGGTCGCCAGCGAAAACAATCTGGTCGTCTTCCTGAGCCAGTTCGAGGCTCTCTCGGGCTCCAACCCAACCACCCAGTCGCTCGCGCTCTCGCTCCTGAACGACGCCCGCGACATCGACCTGGCTCTCAATGGCTTCGCGGGTGGCCACGCGGTGGCGCTGCCCGGGAACGTCGCGGGCTCGAGTCAGGTGATCGCCCAGCAGATGATCGCAGGCGTTCGCTCGAAGAACGTGGATCAGACGTTCTCGACCCTGATTGTCCAGGCCGAGACGAACCTGCTCAACCAGGTTTCCGCCCTGTCGACGAGCGCCCAGGACGCATCGATCCGCAGCTTTGCCACGGGCCTCCTGCCGACGATCCAGTCCGACGTCTCCGCCGCCATGGGAACCGGGACCCTTGCGCCGGTGGCGACCACTCCCAGCAGCACGACTCTTGGTGACAACGACCTCCAGACGGTTGCGACCTATTACGGGATCAACGTCATGGAGCGGTTCCTCGGACAGATCACGCTGCTGACCACGAGGAGCGTCCCCATCGCGCTCTATTCCGCGAAGCTCATCGGCGACCACGAGCAGGGTGCACTCGCCCTCGGGGCCTACGCCGCCAGCACCGGCACCTATCTGCCGGCCTCGATCCCATCGGCCCTTGCACCGATGGCGCAGACGATCGTCACAGCTCTGCACAAGGTCCGGCCGAGAAACACCGCGGTCTACGATCGGACCTATCTGAGCCAGATGATCATGGGGCATACCGGCGCCCTGAAGCTCACCGCACAGGTCATCGCCACGACCCAGAACCCGTTCATCGAGCAGTTCGCGCTCAACGTCCAGCCAACCATCTGGATGCACCTGATCACGGCGAAGACCCTCAGGCGAGCCCCTGGCTGAGCCTCATCCGGCGGGGCGTCCGGAGCGGGCTCGACGGCCGTGGCCTCGGAGATCACGACGACCGGCCGGTGCCTCGGGATCCGCTCGGGCGAGACATGCCCCTGTCGGCCGGACGCCTCGCCTGGTATATCTGGCATCCTTGCGCCCGAACGATGGCGGGCGGAGGATCTGCCCTGGTATGGAGTTTCGTCGTGAAGTGGTCGTCTGACGACGGCTCCCGCGACGCGATCGAGCACGCGCTCGACGCGGTCGCGGAGCCTTTCCTGGTCCTCGAGCCGAAGGAGGGCCAGGAAGCCGGCCCGGATTGTGTTCGGTCCGGTACGCCCTTCGACCCGACCGACATCGGACCGGACCGGGGGCGGGTCCGGGCGTTCGTCCCCGCCATGCCGCTGGAGGGCTTGGGGGATCCGACGTTTCGGGAAGCCCACGGCACCCGCTACGCCTGCATGGCCGGCGCGATGGCCAACGGCATCGCCTCGGTCGAGCTGGTCGAGGCCATGGCCCGCGGGGGGATGCTCGGGATCTTCGGGGCGGCCGGGCTGACCATCGAGAATGTCGACGCGGCCATCGATCGGCTGGTCGGCAGCCTGGCGGGCACGCTCCCTTTCGGCGTCAACCTGATCCACAGCCCGCACGAACCCGCCCTGGAGGAGGCGATCGTCGACCTCTACCTGCGGCGGGGTATCCGCCTGGTGGAAGCCTCGGCGTTCCTGGGGCTGACGCTGCCGGTCGTCCGCTACCGGGTCGCGGGGATTCATGTCGACCCCGCTTCCGGGCGGATCGTCACGCCCAACCGGATCATCGCCAAGGTCTCCCGGGTCGAGGTCGCCACGAGGTTCCTGTCCCCGCCCCCCGAGCGGATGCTCGGCGAGCTGGTGAACCGGGCAGAGATCACCCACGAGCAGGCGATCCTGGCGTCCCGGATCCCGCTCGCGGACGACCTGACCGCCGAGGCCGATTCGGGTGGTCACACCGACAATCGCCCGGCGATCGTCCTGATCCCGACGATGCTCGCGCTCCGGGACCGGATCGCCCGGGAGCACGGTTATGACCGGACGCCTCGCGTGGGCGCCGCCGGGGGTATTTCCACCCCCTGGTCCGCGGCGGCGGCGCTGGCGATGGGGGCGTCTTACCTCGTGACCGGCTCGGTGAACCAGGCCTGCCAGGAGGCGGGGACCTCGGACGCCGTGCGCAAGATGCTGGCGGACGCCCAGCAGGCCGACATCGCCATGGCCCCCGCGGCGGACATGTTCGAGATGGGGGTGAAGGTCCAGGTCCTCAAGCGTGGGACCATGTTCGCCATGCGGGCGGCCAAGCTCTACGAGGTCTATCGGAACCACGGCAGCCTCGACGAGATCCCCGCCGCCGAGCGGGCGAACCTGGAGAAGACGATCTTCCGGCTCCCCCTCGACGAGATCTGGGACCAGACCCGGGAGTTCTTCCGCCGTCGCGACCCGGCCCAGGCGGAACGCGGCGAGCGCGAGCCGAAGCACCGGATGGCGCTGGTCTTCCGGTGGTATCTCGGCCAGTCCTCCCGGTGGGCGAACGTCGGCGAGCCATCCCGCGTCGTGGACTACCAGGTCTGGTGCGGGCCCGCCATGGCGGCCTTCAACGACTGGGTGCGCGGGACCTTCCTCGAGGCCCCCGAGAATCGCCGTGCGGTGACCGTGGCGTTGAATATCCTCCACGGCGCGGCCGTCCTGGCCCGCTCGCGGATGCTCGAGTCGCAGGGGGTCCGCCTGCCGGCCGGAGTGCCGAGGCTTGCCCCTCGGGACCGCGGTGACATTGAGTAGCGGGGCCGAACCGCTTACCATGGGGGTTCTTCCGCGGATCGCCGACGCTACCTGGCTCCGCCCGCATTTGCTCGCCCGCGCCGTTGGAAAGGGTAAGTGAATTGACTCAGGCCGAATCCCCGCAACCGGTTCCGGTGGCCATCATCGGAATGGGCTGCCAGTTCCCCATGGCCGAGGACCTCGGGCGCTACTGGTCCAATATCCTCGCCGGCCTGGATGCCATCACGGATGTGCCGTCCTCGCACTGGCGGCCGGCGGACTACTGGGACGAGGACCCGAAGGCGGCCGACCGGACCTACGCCCGCCGGGGCGGCTTCCTGACGCCGGTCGACTTCCCGCTCCTCGACTTCGGCATGAACCCGCACGCGCTCGAGGCGACCGACACGACCCAGCTCCTGGGCCTGATGGTGGCCCGCGCGGCACTCGAGGACGCCGGGTACGGCGCCGGGCGAACCTTCGACCGCGACCGCGTGAGCGTGATCCTGGGCGTGACGGGGACGCTCGAGCTCGTGATCCCGCTGGGGGCCCGGCTCGGGCACCCGATCTGGCGGCGGGCCCTCCGAGAGGCGGGCGTCGATGGCGCGACCGCCGAGGACGTCGTCCGGCGGATCTCGGGATCCTATCCCGCCTGGCAGGAGAACTCGTTCCCGGGGCTCCTCGGCAACGTGGCGGCCGGCCGGATAGCCAACAAGCTGGACCTGGGCGGCACCAATTGCGTCGTCGATGCCGCCTGCGCCAGCTCGCTGGGCGCGGTGAACCTCGCGCTCCTGGAGCTGGCCGCCGGCCGCTGCGACGTCGCCCTCTCCGGCGGGCTCGATACGTTCAATGACATTTTCATGTATATGTGCTTCAGCAAGACCCCGGCCCTGTCGCCGACGGGCGACGCGCGGCCCTTCGACGCGTCGTCCGACGGGACGATCCTGGGGGAGGGCCTGGGGGTCCTGGTGCTGAAGCGGCTGGCGGATGCGGAGCGGGACGGCGACCGGATCTACGCGGTGATCCGGTCGATGGGTACGTCGAGCGACGGCAAGGGGCAGGCGGTCTACGCGCCCAGCGCCGCCGGCCAGGCGAAGGCGCTGCGGCAGGCCTACGAGCGGGCCGGGATCACGCCCGCCTCGATCGAGCTGGTCGAGGCCCACGGGACCGGGACCAAGGTCGGGGACGCGATCGAGCTGGAGGCCCTGGAGGGGGTCTATCGGGGGGCCCGCGACGTGGCGGGCTGGTGTGCCCTGGGCTCGGTGAAGTCCCAGCTCGGCCACACCAAGGCCGCCGCCGGGGCGGCCGGGCTGATCAAGGCGGCGATGGCGCTCCATCGGAGGGTGCTGCCGCCGACGATCAAGGTGAAGGAGCCGATCGGCCCGCTGGCCTCGGGGGCCTCGCCGTTCTACGTCAATTCCGAGCCCCGCCCGTGGCTCGTTCCGCCGGGGGGAGCGCCGCGGCGGGCGGCGGTGAGCGCCTTCGGGTTCGGCGGCAGCAATTATCACTGCGTCCTGGAGGAGCATGCGCCGACGCCGACGGGCATTGACTGGTGCGGAGACGTCCAGATCCTGGCCTACACCGCCGACGATCCGACGTCCCTGTCGGCCGGGCTGCCGAAATGGACCGGCGAGGTCGCCTGGTCCGAGGTGCGGGCCGAAGGCGCCCGCTCCCGCGCGGCCTTCCGGCCGGGGCGCCCGCTCCGCGTCTTGATGGTGGCGAGCCGCGGCGGGACGGCCCCCGCCCGGTTGATCGAGATGGCCTCGGCCCGACTCGGCGACACGCCGACGTCCGCCGGCGGGCCGTCGCGCGAGGTCTTCGTCGGCCGCGGGCCGGCGCCCGGGCCGCTGGCGCTGGTCTTCCCCGGCCAGGGCTCGCAATATCTCGGGATGTTCCGGGAGCTCGCCTGCCGGTTCCCGCGGATGCAAGCGGCTCTCTCGCTCTGGGAGAGCCTGGCCGGCGAGGGCGAGCCCCGACTCGGCGACACGATCTATCCCCCCGCTGCATTCCGGGACGAGGTGCGTCGCGCCCAGCACGAGGCGCTCCGGGATACCCGGGCGGCCCAGCCGGCGATCGGTGCGGTCTCCGCCGGGCTCCTCCGGATCCTGCGCGATTTCGGGCTCCAGGCCGGATTCGCGGCTGGCCACAGCTTCGGCGAGCTGACGGCCCTGCACGCCGCCGGCCGGATCGACGAGCGGACCCTGGCCCAACTCTCGAGGCGGCGGGGCGCCCTCATGGCCGATTGCGCCAACGGTGACGAGCCCGGCTCGATGCTGGCGGTGCTCGCCCCCGCGGACGACGTGGCCGGCTTGATCCGCCGGCACGGCCTGGACCTGGTCATCGCCAATCGCAACGCCCCGAGGCAGTGCGTCCTCTCCGGCCCGAGGTCCGAGGTCGATCGCGCGGCGGATCTTTGCGAGGAGGCCAGGCTGACGGCCCGGCGGCTGGCGGTGTCGGCGGCCTTCCACAGCCGGCTCGTGGCGGGCGCCGAGGACGCCTTCCGCGACGAGTTGCGGGCCGTCGAGCTCGCCGCGGGGTCGATCCCCGTCTTCGCCAACGCGACCGGATCGGCCTACCCCGACGACCCCGACGAGGCCCGAGAGCTGCTCGCCGGCCAGCTCGCCCAGCCGGTCGAGTTCGTCGCCCAGATCGAGGCCATGTATCAGGCCGGGGCGCGGACGTTCCTCGAGGTCGGCCCCGACGGGAAGCTGAGCGGACTCGTCCGCTCGATCCTCGAGGACGCCGATCACGCCGCCATCGCGATCGACCGCTCTCGCGGCGAAGGGCCGCACGGCAATCTCATCGACCTGGCGGCGGCGCTCGCAAACCTGGCGGCGATCGGCTATCCTCTGGCGCTCGACCGGTGGGACGACGCGGCCGGCGGGAAGCCCTCCCCGGCCCCGGCCGCTCGCAAGGGACCGACCGTGAAGGTCTGCGGCGCGAACCCGATGCCCGCCACCCCCCCTCCACCCCCGCCAACGCCGATGTCCGCACCGCGTGTGCAACCGAAGCCCATCCCGGCGGCAACAGCCCCCGAGCCGATCATGCCATCCGCGATACCAAGTCATGCCCCCGGGACAAACGGCCACGCCCCCCCTGCCACCCGACCCGCCCCGACTTCGAGACCGCTGCCGTCGGTTTCGAAGGGCTCGCACGCACCGGTCGCGGCCGCGACGCAGGCCGTCGGGTCGGCTCTTGCCGGCGCCCTCCAGCAGGCTCAGGAGAGCCTGATCGGACTCCAGCGACTGGCCGAGCAGACGGCGGACCTGCACCGCAAGTTCCTGGAAGGCCAGGTCGAATCGCAGCGATCCTTCCAGGCCCTCTTCGAGCACCAGCAGCGGCTGACCCTGGCGGCGGTTGGCGCGGCGGCCCCCCCGGCTGCGGCCCCCGCTACCACCCTCCCCTCGATGCCTTACCCGATTTCGGTCCCGGTTGATCCGGCTCCCGCTTACGAGCCCGTCTCGTTGGTCTCGGCGCCGGCCTCGACGAACGGCCATGGGGCCAACGGCAAGATGAGCGGCCTGGTGGAGAGGCCTCCCGCGTCGCCCCCCCGCGCTGAACCGTCCATTCCCGCGGTGGACGTCGCCGCGGTCCTGCTCGAGGTGGTCTCCGAGAAGACCGGATATCCCGCCGAGATGCTCGAGCTGGGCATGCAGCTCGACGCCGACCTCGGCATCGACTCGATCAAGCGGGTCGAGATCCTCTCGGCCATCCAGGACCGGCTACCGGGCTCGCCCGCCGTCGGCCCAGAGCACCTCGGCGAGCTCCGCACCCTCGCCCAGATCGCCGACTTCCTGCGCCAGGGCGTCGCGAGCACGCCCGCCGCGACCGCGCCGGAGGCGGCCCCCTCGGTGGACGTCGCCGCGGTCCTGCTCGAGGTGGTCTCCGAGAAGACCGGATATCCCGCCGAGATGCTCGAGCTGGGCATGCAGCTCGACGCCGACCTCGGCATCGACTCGATCAAGCGGGTCGAGATCCTCTCGGCCATCCAGGATCGGCTACCGGGCTCGCCCGCCGTCGGCCCCGAGCACCTCGGCGAGCTCCGCACCCTCGCCCAGATCGCCGACTTCCTGGCGAGCGATTCGAAGCGGGCAAAAATGCCGGAGCCGGCGCCGACCGCGGCCGCGTTGCCGGAGGCCACGTTGCCGGAGGCCGCTCGTCACGGGATGGCCAGCGACGCGGCGAACGTCCCGGACCCGGTTCTCGAGCAACTGATTCCCCGTTCGGTCCCGCTCGACGAGAGGACCGCTCGGGAAACGACTCCCCTCGATGTTCAGGGCGAATTCTGGGTGACCGAGGATGGATCACCGCTGGGCGCCGCGGTCGTCGATGCCCTCTGCCGGCGGGGACTTGCGGCCAGGCTCATCGGTCCCGACACGGCCGACCTGCCGGCGGTCGTCGACCGCCTCGCCGGGCTCGTCGTCGTGGCCAGGGCCTCCGGGACCGATGCCGCCGTGCTCAAGGGTGCTTTCGAGCTCTTGAAGCGATGCGGTCCGGGACTTCGGGCCTCGGCCGCCCGCGGAGGGGCCGTGCTCGTCACGGTGTCGCGGCTCGACGGCGAGATGGGGTTCAGCCTCCGGCAGCCGATGGAGGATCCGGGCTCGGGGGCGCTCGCCGGCCTGGTCAAGACGGCCCAGGCCGAATGGCCGGAGGTCGCGTGCAAGGCGATCGACGTCGGGACGGGACGGCCGCCGCTCGATCTGCTGGCGGATCGGCTGGCGGAGGAGGTCCTCCGACGTGGACCGATCGAGGTGGGGCTGGCCGACGGCCATACGGCCACCGTGGAGATGCAGCCGCTCCCGTCGTCCTCGCGTCGAGCCGGCGAGCCGGGGATCCGGCCCGGCGACGTCGTGGTGATCAGCGGCGGCGCGAGAGGCATCACGGCGGAGATCGCCGTGGAGCTTGCGACGGCGCTGCAGCCCCGGATTGTGCTCCTGGGTCGGACGGCCGAGCCGGAGAGGGAGACGGAGCCGGCATGGCTGGCGGCCGCCCACTCCGAGGCGGACATCCGCCGGGCCATCCGGTCGAATGCCGGAGCCAGCCTTTCGCCGCAGGAGCTCGCGGACGCGGCCCGCAAGGTCCTGGCCCATCGCGAGGTGACCGCGACCCTGGCGAGGATCCGGGCCGCCGGATCCGAGGTAGAGTATCACCGGGTCGATGTCCGAGATCGCGGCGCGGTGGCGCGGGTCCTCGCCCAGGTTCAGGCCACGCACGGCCCGGTCCGCGGGCTCATCCACGGGGCGGGTGTGCTGGCGGATCGGCGGATCGAGGACCAGACCCAGGCCCAGTTCGATGCCGTCTTCGACACCAAGGTCGGCGGGCTGATGGCGCTCACGGAGGCCGTGGACCTCGCCGCGCTGCGGCTGCTCGCCGTCTTCTCGTCGTCCACGGCGCGGTTCGGCAGGCTCGGGCAGGTGGCCTATTCGGCGTCCAACGAGTGGCTCAACAAGTGGTGCCATCGCGCGTCGCGGGACTTCCAGGACTGCCGCGTCGTTTCATTCAACTGGGGGCCCTGGGCCGGAGGCATGGTGGACGACTCGCTCCGGGCGCTCTTCGAGAAGGAAGGGCTGGGCCTGATCCCGCTCCGGGCCGGCGCGAGGCTCTTCGCCGAGGAGATCCAGTCGGCCCGGCGAGCCTGGACGGAAGTCGTGGTCCTTGCCAGGCCCTTGGCGGCGACGGGGCAACCCGCGCCGACCCGGACGGGGCAGAACGGCAAGTCCAACGGTCATTCCCTCGAGCACGGCCACGGCCAACCGGCGGCCCACGCCGCCGGCAACGGGAGATCCAACGGCGAGGCCAAGCTCGACGTCGTCTTCGAGCGGAAGATCGATGTCCGATCGCTCCCCGTCATCCGTTCGCACGTCATCGACGGCCATGCCGTGCTGCCCATGGCCCTGATCCTCGAGTGGCTGGCGGAAGGGGCCCTGCATCGCAACCCCGGCCTCGCGGTCGCGGGCGTGGATCATCTCAAGCTGTTCAAGGGGATCGTCCTGCCGGACCGCGGGACGGCCGGCCTCTCGATCCGCGTCGGGAAGAAGCAGAGGCATGGGGAGCTGCTGGCGGTCCCCGTCGAGGTGCACGGCTCGCTCGAGGGCGGGCGGCCGGTGATCCACGCGAGGGCGACCGTCCTGCTGGCCGACGCCCAGCCGTCGGGGGAACGCCGACTGGCGGAACCGGCCCTCCGGCCGCTCGAAATCAGGCGGGATGAGGTCTACCACAAGCTCCTCTTCCACGGGCCGGCGATGCAGGCGATCGAGAATCTGGAAGGGGGAGGCGACCGGGCCGTGGCCGCCCGGGTGGCGACCGCGCCCGTCCCGGCGGCCTGGATGGAGCGCCCCTTCCGCCAGTCCTGGCTGACCGACCCCCTGGCGATCGATGCCGCGTTCCAGGTCGTCGTGCTCTGGACGCGTCAGCATCTGGGCGCCAACTCTCTGCCGACGGGCATCGGCTCCTATCGCCAGTACCGGCGGAGCTTCCCGGCGGAGGGGGTCCGCGTGCTGGCCATCGTCCGCGAGGCCGGCAGCCACCGGGCGGTCGCGGACATCGAGTTCCTGGACGACGACGGCCGACTGGTGGCACGGATCGACGGCTACGAATGCGTGGTCGACCCGTCCCTGAACCAGGCTTTCCGCCGCAATCGACTCCCCCAGCTCGAGGTGGCGTCGAGTTGAACGCCCCCCCGCAAGGCCCTGCCGACCCCGCCGACGTCAGACGCGGCCCGGATACGGCCATCGCCATCGTCGCCTACGCCGGCTTCCTCCCGGGCGGCGGCTCACTCGACGACTTCTGGAGGCGGGTCGAGGCTGGGGTCGACGCCACGTCGGACGTCCCGGCCGGGCGCTGGTTGGCCCCCCCGGCCGACGTCTTCGACCCCAGGATCGCCCGGCCGGATCGCGTGTACTCCACCCGTGGAGGGTTCGTCCCGCCCGTGGAGGGTACGCTCGAGGGGCTCGATCTCGATGTCGGTGTCGTCGACCGGCTCGATCCGGGGCTTCGCCTGGCCCTGATAGCCGGCCGCGATGCATGGCGATCCGCGCGGACCGAGGACCTGGATCGAAGCCGCGTCGGCGTGATCCTCGGCCACATCGTCCTGCCCACCGAGGGATCCTCGGCCTACTCGCGCGAGGTGCTCGGCGGGGAGCTCGACCGTGCCATCGGCCTTGAAACGAATCGCGGCTCGCGGTTGAAGGCGGTCCCGGATCCTCGAAATGCGTTCCCCGCCGCCGCACCCGCAACCTGGCTGGCGCGAGGGCTGGGACTTGGCGGCGAGGCGTACACGCTCGACGCGGCCTGTGCGTCGTCCCTGTTCGCGATCAAGCTCGCGGCCGATGCCCTGGCTTCGGGGCACGCCGACGCGATGATCACCGGGGGCGTGTCGCGGCCCGACCCGCTCTACACGCAAATGGGTTTCTCCCAGCTCAAGGCGCTTTCCTCGCGCGGCAAGTCGGCCCCGTTCGACGCCGCGGGGGACGGGCTGGTTGTCGGCGAGGGGGTCGGCGTCTTCGTCCTCAAGCGGCTGGCGGACGCCGTCCGCGACCGGGATACGATCCACGCCGTGATCCGCGGCGTCGGGCTCTCGAACGACGTCCACGGCGACCTGCTGGCGCCGAGCAGCGAAGGTCAGCTTCGCGCGATGCGATCGGCCTACGACCGGGCCGGCTGGTCGCCCGCCGACGTCGACCTGATCGAGTGTCACGCGACGGGAACCCCCGTGGGCGACGCGGTGGAGGTCCAGAGCCTGCGAGCGCTCTGGGAGGACCGGACGCCCGGCTCGCGTCGGTGCGTGCTCGGATCCGTGAAGTCGAACGTGGGCCACATGCTGACCGCGGCCGGCGCGGCGGGTCTGATCAAGTTACTGCTGGCGTTGAAGCACGGTGTGCTACCGCCGACCGCGAACCAGTCGGTTCCCAACCCGAGGCACAACCTAGAGGAAAGCCCGTTCCGGGTCCTGAGGTCGTCGGAGCCGTGGGCCCGGCGCGGACCGTCGATCCCCCGTCGTGCCGCGATCAGCGGCTTCGGCTTCGGCGGGACCAATGCCCATCTCCTCCTCGAGGAGTGGGCCGTGCCCGGGCCGATCGCGGAACGAGGAGAGAGGCCATCCGACGCCGCGGCGTGCCCAGTCGCGATCGTGGGCATGGCGGCCCATTTCGGCACTTCCGACGGGCTGCCGGCCGTCCGGGAGCGTCTCCTCGGGGCGGATTCGGGAGAGGACACGGAGTGGGGCCCGCTCGGAGGCTTCTCGATCGGCCTGGGCCGATTTCGAATCCCTCCGCGGGAGCTCGCGGAGATCCTCCCGCAGCAATCCCTGATGTTGAAGGTCGCCGCGGACGCCCTCGAGCAGACCCGGGTGCGCCCCCAGTCCGGACCGCGGACCGGCGTCTTGATTGGGCTGGGCCTGGATCAGCACACGAACGACTACCAACTCCGCTGGTGGCTGCCGGAGAAGGTGGCGGAGTGGGATCGCGCCCTCGGCCTCGGGCTCGCGCCGGCAGAGCGCGACGCCTGGGTCGACGAGCTGCGCGAGATCGTCAGTCCGGCGCTCAACGCGAACCGAACCATGGGATCGCTCGGCGGCCTGGTGGCCAGCCGGGTGGCTCGCGAGTTCCGCTTCGGGGGGCCGAGCTTCTCCGTCTCCGCCGACGAGGCCTCCGGGACCCAGGCCCTGAGGATCGCCGAGCGGTGGCTGGCCCGCGGGGAGCTCGACGCGGTGGTCGTCGGCGCGGTGGACCTGCCGGGTGATCCCCGCGCGGCGAGTGCGGCCGGGAGCCTGGCCGGCATCCGCGAGCCGGGAGAAGGGGCCGCGGCCCTGGTCCTGAAGCGGCTCGACGACGCCCGCCGCGACGGCGATCTCGTGTATGCCGTCCTCGGCCGCGAGACGGAGAATGAACCCGAGCTGACCCTGACGCCTGGGCCCCGGAGGGGGATCGGCTGGCTGGGGGCCGCCGAGGGCCTATCCGGCGTGATCGAGGCGGCGCTTCGCCTGCACGAGGAGATACTGCCCGGGACGAACGGCGGACCTCGCGAGTACTGGCTCCGGAACCGAGACGACGGCGCGCGCCGCGCGGGGGTCTCCGTCGCGACGCTCGACGGACGCCTGGACCGGGTCGTGCTCGAGTCGTCCGAGCACGATACCGACCGATACGGATTGGATGAGCCGTCCGCAAGACGCGTCGGTGGCGAGGGTGTCGTCGGTCCCTGGCCGATCGCCTTCGTGTACCCCGGGCTCGGCAACATCTTCCCCGGCATGGGTCGCGACGCGGCCCTGGCGTGGCCGGAGGCGATGCGAGCCCTCGATCGTCGGAACCGGCGGCTTCGCGACCAGTTCCGCCCGGACGTCTGGTGGAACGAAACCGCGGCGGCGAGCGGCGGCGGTGACCATCGGGCCCCGATCCTTGGCCAGGTCGCGGTCGGAAGCCTGATGACGGAGGTCTTTCTGGGGCTGGGAGTCCGCCCCGCCGCGGCCATCGGCTACAGCATGGGGGAATCCACGGCGCTCGTCTCGCTGGGCGCCTGGACCGATCGCGACGAGATGGCACGACGGCTCGAGTCGTCTCCCCTGTTCGCGACCGAGCTGGCCGGGACTTGCGACGCCGCCCGCCGGACCTGGGGGCTCGAGTCGACGGACGCGGTCGACTGGATCGCCGGGATCGTCCCGCGGGGCGGTTCCGAGGTGGAAGCCGCGATCGGAGGCCAATCTCGGGTCTACCTGCTGATCCGCAACGCCGCGGACGAGTCGGTCATCGGCGGCCAGGGATCGGCTGTCCGCGCGGTCGTCGAGGCACTCGGCTGTCCCTTCCTGCCGCTGCCGATCGTGAGCACGGTGCACTGCGAGATCGGCCGCTGCGTCGAGTCGGATTACCGGGCACTCCACGACCTGCCGACGAAGGCCGTCGAGGGCGTGACGTTCTACCGGGGTGTCCTCGGCGACTCGTACCGTCCCGATCGTGGCTCGGCCGCGGACGCGATCACCGCGCAGGCGACCGGCACGATCGATTTCCCGGCCGTCGTCGAGCGGGCCTATTCGGATGGCATCCGCGTGTTCCTCGAGATGGGGCCGGGCGCGTCGTGTACCCGGCTGATCGGCAAGATCCTGGGCGATCGGCCGCATCTCGCGATGGCCGCCTACATGCCCGATCGGGACCCGGCGGAGACGGTGCGCGGGATCGTCGGGCGACTGGTCGAGTTCGGCATTCCCCTCGCGGTCCCTTCCGTCGATCCGTCGAACGACAAGCCTCCTCAGGACGATCGGGCGGCGACCGGGGGCCGGACGCTCCAGATCGAGGCCCGCCACGCGGACTATTCCGCGCTGCGGCCTCCGCGGCCGCGCGTACCCGCGACGGTCGCGCCGACCGGACCGGTTCCCATCCCCGCGACGACGATGATGAGTCCGATGAACTCCACACACCCGGATCCGATGTCGACCAGCCTCGTCTCGGCGGAGTCGGCCCGCGTCGCGGCCCATGGCACTTACCTCTCGACCGCGGCGGGTTGGGAGCGGCTCATGGCGGGGGCCCTCGATCACCAGCTCCGCCTGATCGGGCTGGCGACGACCGGGGCGCCCGTGGCCGTCATCGAGGAACAGAGGTTGCACGCGGAGGTGCCGGCCGGCCCGGTCCGATCGCTCGATCGCGAGCAATGCCTGGAGTTCGCCGTCGGCTCGATCGCCCGGGTCCTCGGGCCCGAGTTCGCGGGGGTGGATTCCTATCCGACCCGCGTCCGGCTACCCGACGAGCCGCTCATGCTCGTTGACCGGATCGTCGAGATCGACGGAGAGCCGCTGTCGATGAGCCCCGGGCGAGTCGTCACGGAGCACGACGTGCTGCCGGGCGGCTGGTATCTCGACGCCGGCCGGATCGCGCCCTGCATCGCCATCGAGGCGGGGCAGGCGGACCTGTTCCTCTCCGGTTATCTCGGGATCGATTTCGAAACCTGCGGCCTGGCCGTCTATCGCCTGCTCGACGCCACGGTCACGTTCCATCGCGGGCTGCCGCCGCCGGGTGCCGTGATCCGGTACGACATCCGGATCACGCGGTTCTTTCGGCAGGGCGAGACGCATCTCTTCCGGTTCGAATTCGAGGGGACGGTAGACGGTCAGGTCCTGCTGACGATGCGAGACGGCTGCGCGGGATTCTTCTCCGAGGCCGAGCTTTCGGCCGGAAAAGGGGTCGTCCCGCGTCCGCTCGACGCGAGGCCGAGACCCGGGATCCGTCCGGAGGACTGGACCGACCTGGTGCCGCTGTCGCCCGCGACACTCGACGAGTCCCAGGTCGGGGCCCTCCGTCGGGGCGACCTGGCCACCGCGTTCGGCCCGTCCTTCGCCCGGATTCAGGCGGACGAGGTCCTCCCGCTTCCCGGGGGGCGGATGACGCTCGTGGATCGCGTGGAGACGCTCGACCCCGCCGGGGGCCGGTTCGGCCTGGGGATCATCCGCGGCGAGGCGGATATCCACCCGGGCGACTGGTTCATGGTCTGCCACTTCGTGGACGACCGGGTGATGCCGGGTACGCTCATGTACGAGTGCTGCCTGCACACGCTCCGAATCTTCCTGATGCGGCTGGGCTGGATCGGGAAGCGGGACCGGGCGGCGTACGAGCCGCTCCCGGGGGTGGCGAGCCGGCTCCGCTGCCGCGGCCAGGTCGTGGAATCGACCCGCAAGGTGACCTACGAGATTTCAGTCAAGGAGCTGGGCTACGGCCCCGAGCCCTACGCGATCGCCGATGCGCTCATGTACGCCGACGGCAAGCCGATCGTGGAGGTCAGCGACATCACGCTCCGGCTGACGGGGACGACCCGCGACGAACTCGAACGGCTCTGGCAGTCGTCGGTCCCGGCTCCGG
Source organism: Aquisphaera insulae (assembly GCF_011064615.1). Lineage (GTDB taxonomy): Bacteria > Planctomycetota > Planctomycetia > Isosphaerales > Isosphaeraceae > Aquisphaera > Aquisphaera insulae. The sequence continues at coordinate 14,894 of NZ_JAALJH010000053.1, forward strand.
CCATCGAGGGTCGGGCTTCGGCGGCCCCCTACCAGGACAAGGCGGCGATTCTCGCGTTCGCCACGGGCAAGCCGTCGGCGGCCTTCGGCGAGCGCTACCGTCCGTTCGACGCGGATCGATTCATCGCCCGCCTGCCGGCGCCACCGTACCAGTTCCTGGATCGGATCGTGACCTTCCGCGGCGAGCCGTTCACGATGGCGGTCGGGACGTCGGCCGTGGGCGATTACGACATCCCGCCCGACGCCTGGTACTTCGACGCCGATCGGCAGGAGCAGGTCCCGTACGCGGTCCTGCTCGAGGCCGCGCTCCAGACCTGCGGCTGGACCTCGGCCGCGATGGGCTCCGCGCTGGCGAGCCCGGGGCCGCTCAAGTACCGTAACCTCGGCGGGACCGCTCGCCAGCACCGGGCGCTCGATCGATCGTCCGGGACGATCCGCTCCGAGGTGGCCGTGACAAAGGTCACACGATCGGCGGGGATGATCCTCCAGCACTTCGATTTCGCGGTCCGGCAAGGGGATGCGCTGGTCTTCGACGGCTCGACCTATTTCGGGTTCTTCCACCCGGACGCCCTGGCGGAACAGGCCGGCGTCCGCGAGGCGTCGAGCCACGCGTGGACGGCCGACGAGCGAGCGAGGGCCCGCGCGTTCGCCGTGCCGGATCGGGCGCCGTTCCCGGATCGGCGCTGGCGGATGGTGGATCGCGTGGTGGCGATGAGCCGCGACGGCGGCCCGCACGGGCTCGGGGTGATCGAGGGGCGGGTGGAGGTCGATCCATCCGCCTGGTTCTTCGCGGCCCACTTCCTGGGCGACCCGGTCTGGCCGGGGTCATTGGGGTTGGAATCCCTCCTCCAACTCCTTAAAGTCGTAGCCGCGGACCGATGGGGAGGCGGGGCCGATTCCTCGTTCGAGTCCCCGGCCCTGGGCCAGGAGCACCGCTGGATCTACCGCGGGCAGATCCTGCCCACCAACCGCGAGGTGACCGCCCAGGCCGTGATCACGGGCCTCGACGACGAGGCGCGGCTGATCCGGGCCGACGGCATCCTCTCGGTCGACGGCAAGATCATCTATCAGATGGACGGTTTCACCCTGCGACTGCGGACTCGATGAGTCCGCCCGGGCGGGATGAGAATCTCTCGTAGCGGGATCGAAGCGGGTCGATGAAGTACTCGAAGGTCTACCTGGAAGCGCTGGGGTACGAGATCGCCCCGGTGGTCGTCTCCTCGACCGAGCTGGAGGAGCGACTCGGCCCGGTCTATGAGGCCCTGCACCTCCGCCCGGGTCAGCTCGAGTCGCTCACGGGGATCGTGGAGCGACGGTGGTGGGAGGAGGGGTTCCGCCTCTCCGACGGCGCGGCCATCGCGGCCCGGCGGGCCCTGGAGCAGGCGGAGATCCGCCCGGACCAGGTCGACGCCCTGATCTACGGCGGCGTCTGCCGCGAGTATTTCGAGCCGGCGACGGCCTGCCACGTCGCCTCGAACCTGGGGATCAGCCCGGAGGCGACGGTCTTCGATATCAGCAACGCCTGCCTGGGCGTCCTCAACGGCATCATCGAGATCGCCAATCGGATCGAGCTCGGCCAGATCCGGGCCGGGCTGGTCGTGTCGTGCGAGTCGGCCCGCGAGATCAACGAGATCATGATCGAGCGGATGTGCCAGGATCCCCGCATGGAGTACTTCAAGTACTCGCTGGCGACCCTGACCGGGGGCTCCGGCGCGGTGGCCGTGCTCCTGACCGACGGCTCGTTCTCGAAGGCACGGAGCCGGCGGCTGCTCGGCGGCGTGACCCAGACGGCGCCGCAGTTCCACAACCTCTGCCGCTGGGGGATCGAGGCGCTCCGGCCGCTGGCCTCGCACCAGTTCCTCCAGTTCACGTCGACGGATTCCGCCGCGGTGCTCACCCACGGGGTGGAGCTGGGCATCCGGACCTGGCAGGCCTTCCTGCGGAAGCTCGGCTGGATGAAGGATCGGATCGACCGGGTCATCTGCCACCAGGTCGGCGCCTCGCACCGCGATACGATCCTCCGCTCGCTGGGCATCGGCCTCGACAAGGACTTCTCGACCTTCCCCTACCTGGGCAACATGGGCACCGTCTCGCTGCCGCTGACCGCGGCGCTCGCCGAGGATCGCGAGGTCGTCCAGCCCGGTGACCGCGTGGCCTTCCTCGGCATCGGGAGCGGGCTGAACTGCCTGATGCTGGGGGTGGAATGGTGATCGCCGCGGCGGAGCGGATCTCGGCGCGCTCGTCCGCCCTCCGGGAATTCCTGGACCGGCACCCCGGGGCGGACTTCGATCGCGACGGCATCCGGCTCCACTACCTGGACGAGGGCGCGGGCGCCCCCGTGGTCATGGTCCACGGCAACCCGACCTGGTCCTTCCACTTCCGCCGGCTCGCCGAGGCGCTCAGCCCCACCTGCCGGGTGGTCGTCCCCGACCACGTCGGCTGCGGGCTTTCCGAGAAGCCGGACGATGCCCGCTACGACTACACCCTGGAGAGCCGGGTCGACGACCTCGAGGCCCTGCTGGCGTCGCTGGGGATCGACCGCGACATCGCGCTGGTGCTCCACGACTGGGGCGGGATGATCGGCATGGCCTACGCGGCTCGCCATCCCGAGCGGATCTCACGGCTCGTGGTGATGAATACGGCGGGCTTCCACATGCCGGCGGCCAAGTCATTCCCGCCGGCCCTCTGGGTCTGCCGAGACACACCGCTGGGCGCCTGGGCGGTCCGTGGATTGAACGCCTTCGTCCGGGGGACGGCCAGGATCGGCTGCAAGCGACACCCGCTCTCGCGCGACGTCCGCGAAGCCTATGCGGCGCCTTACGATTCGTGGGCCCATCGAATCGCGATCCATCGGTTCGTCCAGGATATTCCGCTCCGCCCCGGCGATCGTTGCTACGACCTCGTCACCGGGGTGCAGGACCGGCTGCCATTGCTCGCGGACGTGCCGATGCTCGTCGGTTGGGGGCTGAAGGACTTCGTCTTCGACGGGACGTTCCTCGACGAGTGGACCCGACGCTTCCCGCGGGCGACGGTCCTGGCCTACCCGGACGCCGGTCATTACGTGCTCGAGGACGAGTCCGAGGCGCTCATCCCCGCGATCCGCGAATTCCTTTGTTGAGCCCGCCTTCGAGGAGCCACCTCTCGTGCCTTCGGTCGTCCAGGAGCCCGCGAACATCGCCAGGCATCTCCGGGCGATGGCGATCCGCCAGCCGCATCGTCACGCGGTGGTCGTGCCCGGAGGGCGTTCGGCCGGCGGACGTGTGCTCTACGAGCACATGACCTATCGCCAGCTCGATCGCGATAGCGACCAGATCGCGCGGGGCCTCGCCGTGGCCGGAGTGGCCGCGGGGGCGCGGGCGGCGGTGATGGTGAAGCCGGGGCTCGACTTCTTCTCGCTCACCTTCGGCCTCTTCAAGGCTGGAGTGCCCCCGGTGCTTATCGACCCCGGCATGGGGCTGAAAAACCTGGGGCGGTGCCTCGATGAGGCGGCGCCCGATTACTTCTTCGGCATCCCGCGGGCCGTCGCCGCTCGTCGGGTCCTGGGCTGGGGCCGTGAGACCGTCCGAGAGGTCTTCGTGGTCGCGCCCGGCTGGCGCTGGACCGGCCATCGGACCCTCGACGAGGTCCGCCGCCTGGGCCGGGAGTCGCTGTCGGAGTCGGCGAACCCGATCGATCCGTTCCGGCCCGTCGCCGACGACGCCGTGGCGGCGATCCTCTTCACGAGCGGCAGCACCGGGCCGCCCAAGGGGGCCGTGTACACCCACGGCATCTTCGAGGCCCAGGTCGAGCACTTCCGGAATCTCTACGCGATCGAGCCGGGCGAGCTCGACCTCTGCACGTTCCCGCTCTTCGCCCTCTTCGCCCCTGCGCTCGGGATGACGGCGATCGTGCCCGACATGGACTTCACCCGGCCCGCGCGAGTGAACCCGGACCGCCTGCTTGGGACGATCGAGGACTTCGGCCCGACGAACCTCTTCGGCTCCCCCGCCCTGCTCCGCCGGGTCGGGCCCGCCGCGACGAAGCGCGGCGTGAAGCTGACCACGCTCCGCCGCGCGATCACGGCCGGCGCCCCGGCCTCGCCGGCCGTCCTCGACGTCTTCTCGAAACTCCTCGAGCCCCCCGCGGAGGTCTTCACCCCGTACGGGGCGACCGAGGCCATGCCCGTCGCCTCGATCGGCAGCCGGGAGATCCTGGAGGAGACGCGGCACGAGACCGAGCAGGGCAAGGGCGTCTGCGTCGGCGTCCCCGTGAGGGGTCTCGACGTCCGCATCATCCGGGTCAGCGACGCCCCGATCGAAACCTGGACCGACGACCTCGAGGTGAACGACGGAGAGCTCGGCGAGATCGCCGTCTCGGGTCCGGTCGTGACCCGCGAGTATTTCCGACGCCCCGAGGCCACCCGTTTGGCGAAGATCGCGGCCCCTGCGCGGGGCTCGTTCTTTCATCGGATGGGGGACATCGGCTATCGCGACGCCGAGGGCCGCCTCTGGTTCTGCGGCCGCATGTCGCAGCGGGTCGTCCTGCCCGACGAGACGCTCTACACGATCTGCTGCGAGGGGGTGTTCAACGCCCACCCGAGCGTCGTGCGGTCGGCGCTCGTGGGGGCCCGACGGCGTGATGTCGTGGTCCCGGTGCTCTGCGTCGAGCCGCTCCCCGGGCTGGATTCGGCGGGGCGTGAAAAGGTCCGTCAGGAACTGCGGGCGATGGGATCGCGGTTCCCCCATACGCGGCGGATCGAGGAGATCCGCTTCCATCCGTCGTTCCCGGTGGACATCCGCCACAACTCGAAGATTCATCGGGAGAAGCTCGCAATCTGGGCGGGGAGGAAGGGTCGATGAGCCAGGACGATCGGGGCCGAGTCCTGATCACGGGTGGGGGGGGATTCCTCGGCTCGGCGGTGGCGAGGATGCTCCGCGCGGAGGGCCGGGCTGTCCGCTCCCTGGCGAGGACCCGGCACCCAGCCCTGGACGAGATCGGCGTGGAGCAGATCCAGGGGGACATCGCCGATCCCGCCGCGGTCTCCCAGGCGGTCCGCGGCTGCGACACGGTCTATCACGTCGCGGCGATGGCCGGGATCTGGGGGGCCTATTCGTCCTATCACCGGACGAACGTGGTCGGCACCCAGAACGTCGTGGCCGCCTGCCGCGAGCATCGCGTGCCGCGGCTCATCTACACGAGCTCGCCGAGCGTCGTCTTCACCGGCCATGACCTCGAGGGCGTGGATGAGACCGCCCCTTACGCGGACCACTACGACGCCGCCTATCCGGCCACCAAGGCCATCGCGGAGAAGCTCGTCCTGGCCAGCAACGACGCCTCCCTGGCCACCGTTTCGCTGCGCCCGCATCTCATCTGGGGACCGGGAGACAACAACATCCTCCCCAGGGTCTTCGATCGGGCCCGCGCCGGGAGGCTCTTCCGGATCGGCGACAAGAACCCGCTCATCGACCTCACCTACCTCGACAACGCCGCGCTCGCGCACGTGCTTGCCGGCGAGCGGCTGGCGCCGGGCTCGCCGATCGCGGGCCGTGCCTACTTCATCGCCCAGGACCAGCCCGTTCCCCTCTGGGACATGGTCAATCAATTCCTCGAGATCGCCGGCCTTCCCCCCGTCCGGAAGGCCGTGCCCCGACCGCTGGCCATCGCGATCGGCGGCCTGATGGAGGCCGTATACGGCACGCTTCGACTCGCCGGCGAGCCACGGATGACGCGATTCCTGGCCCGCGAGCTGTCCACCGCCCACTGGTACAATCTCGCCGCGGCCCGACGCGACCTCGGCTACACGCCGACGGTCAGCATCGAGGAGGGACTCCGAAGGCTGGCCGAGTCGATGAGGGCCGATCGGTCGCGGAACAACGGTGCGTGAACCGCGGTCGGTCCTGCACGGGCCCGGTGTTGTCGGGGGGTCAGGCCGTGTCGCGGTCGACGGCCGGCTCGGCCCCGGCGGGCCGTTCCGGCGAGCGGGGGAGGGTCACGTAGAACGTGGCCCCCTCCCCGAGGCGGCTCTCGACCCAGATCCGGCCGCCGTGCGACTGGACGATCTTGGCGCAGATCGCGAGCCCCGCGCCGATCCCCTCGTACTCTTCCGACGAGTGCAGCCGGCGGAAGATGTGGAAGATCTTCTGGTGGTTCCGGGGATCGATGCCGATCCCGTTGTCACGGACGAACAGGCGGACCATCGAGGAGCCATCCGGCCCGGCCTCTCCCTCATCGGGAGGCCGCCCGGGATCGGCGGTCGCGCCGACGACGACCCGAGGTGCTTCGCTCTGGTTGTACTTGATGGCGTTGCTGATGAGGTTCGTGAACAGACGCTGGAGCCTCCACTGCTCCCCTCGGATCGAGACGTCCGCCCCCTCGACGAGGACCTCGGCCCTGCGATCGCGGATCCGCGCGGACAGGTCGGCCTTGACGATGTCGATCAGCTCGTGGAATGAGATGTCGCCGATCTCACGGTCAAGCTTCCCGGCCCGGGCCAGGTTTAACAACCCGTACACCATCGCCTGCAGCCGTCGCGAGGCGTCGGCCAGGTAGTGGATGAACTGTCGGCCCTCGGGCTCGATCTGGTCGGCATGGTCGCGGAGGAGGAAATCGGAGAAGACCTGCAAGGTCCGGAGGGGTTCCTGGAGGTCGTGGGAGACGACGTATACGAATTCGTCGAGCTCCTGATTCCGTAGCGAGAGCTCGGCGTTGGCGACCGCCAGCGAGCGATTGGTCGCGCGGATCTCCGATTCCAGGCGGTGCTTCGCCGTCACGTCTTCCGCCACGCATCGCACCTGGGCGTGAGACTCACTCCGAGCCCGGGACACGGTCCCTCGAAACCAGACCTCGATGGTCTGCCCCCCGGCGACGATCCATCTCCCTTCCCCTTCGATAGTCCCCTTCCTGAACACTTCCGCGAACATGGCATGGATCCGCTCGTCGTCGTCGGGGTGGGGCAACGTGAAGAAGCTGCGCCCGAGCGCCTCCTCGCGGCGCAGCCGGACGGTCGCCAGGAAGGTCCGGTTGCACTCGATGATCCGCCCCCGGTCGTCGAGGCTGAAGCACATCGTCGGCACGTCGTCGTAGAGCTCCGAGTACCGGTCCTTCAGCTCCTCGAGCTGGCGATTGATGCCGCGAAGCTGCTCGTTGAGTCGGATGAGCTCCCGGCTCCGGAGCCGGAGCTCCCGCTCGGACCGGATCTTCTCGGTCACGTCGGAGAGGTGGCATCGGAGGTAGGAGAGTCGCTGCCCTGCCTTGTATCGCGCGCTCGCGTTCAACTCGACCGCCTTGGTCTCTCCCAGGGCGGTCTTGATCCGGAAGATGTGACCGTGCGAATCGCCGCGGATGATCGCCTGTTCGAGGGCGTCCCTCGCCCGCTCCCGGTCATCCGGGTGGATCACCTGGAGGAAGGACAGATCCTCCAGCTCCGAGAGCGACCAGCCGAGGAACTCCTGCTCCGCGAGGCTGGAATCCAGCCAGCGGAAGTCGACCGGATCCAGGCGGTTGACCATATCCGTGATCGCGAATTCGCCGGTCCTGGAATCGTCCGCGGAGGAGGGATCGTCGACCGGCATCGAGGCGTACAGGCCGCTGCGGGTCATGGCGAGCTCGCCGGAGCCCGACGCGATCGGCTGGGCGTGGGACGCGGAAGCCGCCTGGGTCGGCTCCGCGGGCGTGTCGACCGGGAAGTAGCCGGTCCGCCCGGCCCGGGAGAAGCGTTCCCAGGATCGGATCGCCCAGGTCCAGGCGATCGGCAGCGAGGACGCCAGCAGCACCAGCCTCCGCCCCTCGGGATCGAGCCGGAGCGCGGTCGGGACGACCAGGAGGAGCCAGCCCAGGGAGATGAGGATCGGGGCGATCGCCGTCCGATCGCGCGAGCCGTCACTCGCCGATCCCGACGCGGGGCTCATCCGTCCACGGCCTTCTCGGTCGCGACGGCGCCGTCGCGCGGGAGCCAGATCGAGAAGCAGGCGCCTCCCTCCGGATTGTTCTGGACCGTCAGCCTGCCCCCCTGCTCCTTGAGGATCTCCGACGCCAGGTGGAGGCCGTAGCCGGTCCCGCCTTCCTTGGTGGTGAAGAAGGGTTCGAAGATGCGGCCGAGGTGGCTCTCCGGGATCCCCGGCCCGTCGTCGCGGACCTCCAGCTTCACCCAGGGACCCTCCTGATCCGCCGTCTCGACCGCGACCTGGACCTTCCCGGTGGTCCGGATCCCGGCGATGGCCTGCTGGGCATTGCTGAGCAGGTCGATCAGCACCTGGATGATCCGCCCGGCGTCTCCCCGAGCGATCGGCCCCGACTCGCCGCGGCAGCAGACCTCGAAGGTGATCCCGCGGACGCTCGGCGATAGCCCCTTGGAGAAGAGGTCGACGGCCTCCCTGGCCACGGCCGCCGCGTCGACGGACTGAAGCTGGGGGGGGCCCGATCGGACCATCGCCATCAGGTGATCCAGCCGGACCTGGAGGAGCTGGATCCCTCGGAGGATTGAATCCACCCATTGAGGATCGTGAGGCTCCGTCCCGTTGCCCATCCGCAGGAGCTCCGCGCTCCCTCGGATCACCGACAGCGGGCCCCGGATCTCATGGATGATCCCGGCGAGGAGGCGGCCGGCCTGCACGAGCTGGCGGTTCAGCATCGTCAGGCTGAGCAACTGCTGGTACTGGACCAGCCGTTTGACCCGGGCGAGGACGAGCTCCGGGGCCGAATCCTTGGCGACGTAATCGTCCGCGCCGGCTTCCAATCCCGCGAGCACGTCGGCGTCGTCGTGCCGCACCGTGAGCATCAGGACCGGAACGTTGGCCAGCAGGCCGTTGCCGCGGATTTCCCGGCAGACGGCCAGGCCGTCCATGTCCGGCAGGTTGACATCCAGGACGATGATGTGAGGCCGCATCTCGAGCGCCTTGGGGAGGGCATCCCGCCCCCTCGAGACGTCTTGGACCGTGTACCCACCTCGCGTCATGATGGTCCGGAAGAGCGCGCGGTCGCCCGCGCTGTCGTCCACGATCAGCACGGTGACGTTCTCTGCCATCCCGGGGTTTCCAGCGATGGGGTGCCTCTGCCTGGATCCGCCGCGACTCCTAGCATGATCAAAACGACACGGGGTCACAAGGGAGGGCCGGGGGCCGCCAAATATTCAACTGGCTCCCCGGCCGCGCCTATAATGAAGCGACGTACGGTATGCGACTCGACCTTCGGGCGCTGCGACGCCGGTCGCACCCGGCCAAAGCGGACGGACCTTCATGACTTCCAGCCTCCTCGCGGAACCCGTGTCGGCCTCACTCCCGTTCGATCCCTACCGCGGCCTGCCCGACGACGAGCTCGAGGCCAGGATCCGGCTGGCGAAGGAACGGCTCGGGGATTCCCTGCTCATCCTCGGCCATCACTACCAGCAGGACCCGGTCATCCGGTTCGCGGACCTGCGGGGCGACAGCCTCCGCCTCAGTCAGCTCGCGGCCCGCAGCGAGACCTGCAAGTCCATCGTCTTCTGCGGCGTCCACTTCATGGCCGAGACGGCCGATGTCCTCTCGCGGCCCGAGGTGGAGGTCTACCTCCCCGACCTCTCCGCCGGCTGCAGCATGGCCGACATGGCGGACCTGGACGCGGTCGAGTCCGCCTGGTCGGATCTCGCCGAGGTCCTCGACACGTCCGACCTCATGCCCGTGACCTACATCAACTCGACGGCCGATCTGAAGGCGTTCTGCGGCCGGCACGGCGGCATCGTCTGCACCAGCTCGAACGCCCGAGAAGTGCTCGACTGGGCGTTCGCCCGCCGCAAGCGGGCCCTCTTCTTCCCCGACCAGCACCTGGGTCGAAACACGGCCAGGGCCATGGGCGTTCACCTCTCGGAGATGCCGGTCTGGGATCCCCGGCTGCCGCTGGGGGGCAATACACCCGAGGCGCTGAACGCCTCACGCGTCATCCTCTGGAAGGGGCATTGTTCCGTCCACCAGATGTTCAAGCCCGCGCACGTCGCCCAGTTTCGCCGGCAGTTCCCCGGGATCAAGATCCTGATCCATCCCGAATGCATGATGGAGGTCGTCGACCAGGCGGATATCGTCGGCTCGACCGAGTTCATCCTCAAGACGATCGAGCAGGCGCCCGCCGGCTCCTCGTGGGCGATCGGCACCGAGCTGCATCTGGTCCATCGGCTGGCGGCCGCGCATCCCGACAAGGCGATCCATTTCCTCTCGCCGATGGTCTGCATGTGCGCCACGATGTATCGGATCGACCTGCCGCACCTGGCCTGGTGCCTGGAGAATCTCGTCCAGGGCACTCCCGTCAATCGGATCAAGGTTCCGCCCGAGACCGCCCATCACGCCCGGGCGGCCCTGGATCGGATGCTTGCTCTGAAGTCGCTCGCCACCCCGGAATCGAGTTCCGTCCCGGCACGCTGAGGATCTCGCCGGCCACCCGCATGCCACGCCGGCATTCGAGGCGATGACCCGACCGCGGGCTATCATGGGGTCCGACCGTGGCGCAAAATGTGCGGAAGGATCCCATGATCCTCGGGATCGACATTGCATGCTCCGTGCTATCGAGCTAAATATGGGCGCGGAGCGGGGTGGCTGAACCGGTGGGATCCGCGATCGGATCGGACTGTGGGTGGGACATCATGGCAGTATCAACCGAAGAGTCGCGGATTACGTCGCAGGCCGACGTCGACCTGATCGTCCACGCGGAGCACTGGAATCCCTTCACCATACTCGGGCCCCACCGGCTCGAGGCCGCGAACGGGCGGAGCAAGGGCTGGGTCGTCCGCGCCTTCCTGCCCGAGGCCGTCGAGGCCGAGCTGATCGACCTCGAGAAGGGGGAGCCGGGCGTGCCGGTCCCGATGGAGAAGCTCCACCCGGACGGATTCTTCCAGGTCGTCCTCCCCGATCGCGAAGCGACTCCGCGCTATCGCCTCCGGATCGAGAACTTCGAGAAGCACGCCTGGGAACAGGTCGACCCTTACCAGTTCGGCCCGGTCCTCACGGACTTCGACCTTCACCTCCTGGGCGAGGGGACTCACCTCCGGAACTACGACCGGCTGGGGGCACACCTCCGCATGCACGAGGGGTTCAGCGGCGTCCATTTCGCCGTCTGGGCGCCGAACGCCCAGCGCGTGAGCGTGGTCGGGAACTTCAACCACTGGGACGGCCGCCGCCACCAGATGCGGAATCGAGGCGCCACCGGGATCTGGGAGATCTTCATCCCGGACCTCTGCGAGGGCGAGGTCTACAAGCTCGAGATCCGGAGCCGGAACAACGGCTACCTCGTCCAGAAGTCCGACCCATACGGCTTCGCCGCGGAGGTCCGGCCCAAGACGGCCTCGGTCGTCTGGGACCTGTCACGGTACCAGTGGGGCGACCAGGACTGGATGGCGAATCGCGTCAGCCGCCAGGGCCTGGACCGGCCGCTGTCGGTCTACGAGGTCCATCTCGGCTCTTGGAAGAAGCAGTGGGACCAGGCCGGGGGCTTCCTCACCTATCGCCAGCTTGCCCACGACCTGGTGGCCCACCTCCAGCACACCCACTTCACGCACGTGGAGCTGCTGCCGATCACGGAGCACCCCTTCGACGGGAGCTGGGGCTATCAGCCTGTCGGCTACTTCGCGCCGACGTCGCGACACGGCTCGCCGGACGACTTCGCCTACTTCGTGGACACGATGCATCGGAACGGATTCGGCGTGATCCTGGATTGGGTCCCCGCTCACTTCCCCAGCGACCTGCACGGGCTGGGCTTCTTCGACGGGACTCACCTCTACGAGCACGCCGATCCCAGGCTGGGCGAGCATCGCGACTGGGGGACCAAGATCTTCAACTACGGCCGGGCGGAAGTCCGGAACTTCCTCTTCGGCAATGCCCTCTTCTGGCTCGATCGCTACCACCTGGACGGGCTCCGCGTGGATGCGGTGGCCTCGATGCTCTACCTCGACTACTCGCGGAAGCCGGGCGACTGGGTCCCCAACATGTTCGGCGGCAACGAGAACCTGGAGGCGATCGACTTCCTCAAGCGGCTCAACGAGATCTGCCACCAGGAGCACCCGGGCATCCTCACGATCGCGGAGGAATCCACGAGCTGGTCCGGCGTCTCGCGGCCGACCTATCTGGGCGGGCTCGGATTCAGCCTCAAGTGGAACATGGGGTGGATGAACGACACCCTCCGCTACATGTCGAAGGATCCGGTCTTCCGCAAGTACGAGCACGGGGCGCTCACCTTCAGCATGATCTATGCGTTCACGGAGAACTTCATCCTCCCCCTGTCCCACGACGAGGTGGTGCACGGCAAGGGCTCGCTCCTGGACAAGATGCCGGGCGACCTCTGGCAGAAGTTCGCGAACCTTCGCCTCCTGTACGGCTACATGTACGGCCACCCCGGCAAGAAGCTCCTGTTCATGGGGGACGAGATCGCCCAGTGGCGGGAGTGGAACCACGACGAGAGCCTGGACTGGCACCTGCTCCAGTGGGGAGACCACCAGGGAATCTTCAAGCTGATCTGCGACCTGAATGCGCTCTACGTCGCCGAGAAACCGCTCCACGAGGTGGATTTCGACTGGCAGGGGTACGAGTGGCTCGAGCTCCACGACTGGGAGAACAGCGTCCTCGCCTTCCTCCGCCGCGCCCGTGACAGCAAGGATTCCATGGTCGTCATCTGCAACTTCACGCCGGTCGTCCGCGAGAACTACCGGATCGGCGTCCCGGTTGAGGGGTTCTACCGCGAGGTCCTGAACACGGACGCCGGCCACTACGGGGGGTCGAACGTCGGCAACCAGGGCGGGGTTTACGCCGTGCCGGAGCCGCATGCCGGCAAGCCGTATCACCTCTCCCTCCGGGTGCCGCCCCTCGGCGTACTCTTCCTCAAGACCCCCATGCCACCGCCGCCGGAGATCGAGCGCGTGACCGCTCAGCCGCCATCGAAGTCGTGACGTCCCGGCCGGTCACTCGAAGTCGTCGAGCGATCGGAACGCCTTCGGCTTGGTCGAGCGAGTCGGCTGCTGCCCTCGCGGCGACTCGTCCGGAGTGCGGGCGACTTGGGGAATGAGCTCGTCGATGGCCACGTCCCAGGTCACGTGACCGATGGCGATCACGGCCGTCTTCTTCCGGGGGTCGAGCTTCACGATCCGGCCGGGCCGGTCGTAGCCCAGCCTCGGGACCACCACGCGATCCCCCGGCTGGAGCCGCGCGCGGGCGTCCGCGATCGACTCCTCACGCTGGGCCTCGCGCTGCAGGTCGGCCAGCCGCTGGGCCAGGGCCTCGCGAGATCTCTCGGCCTCCGCCTGGGCCGCGAGGGCGGACTGGCGAGCGTCCTCGGCCTCCTTGCGGAGCTTCTGGATCAGCTCCCATTCGGGGGCCGACGAGGAGGCCCCCTGGTGCTTTTCCCGGTAGCCTTCCGCCCGGCGGACGATGTGTTCCGGCAGGCCCAATCGGCGGGCGATCCGCAGGGCATTCGACTGTCCCACGTCGCCGATGTGGACCCGGTAGCGGGGCTGGAGGGTCTCGACGTCGAACTCGACGGCCGCATTCTCGGCCCGGCCGTTCCCCATGGCGTACGACTTCAGCTCGCCGATGTGAGTCGTCACGATCGCGTTGCAGCCGATGCTGTCGAGCTCGTCCAGGATCGCCCAGCCGAGCGCCGCGCCCTCGGCCGGATCGGTCCCGGCCCCCACCTCGTCGAGCAGGACGAGCGAGCGCTCCGTCGCCCCGGAAAGGACCTCAGAAATACGCCGGACGTGCGAGGAGAAGGTGGAGAGGGACTGCTCCAGGCTCTGCTCGTCGCCTATGTCCGCGAGCACGGCATCGAAGACGGGCAACTGAGAGCCCTCCCCCGCGGGGACGTGCAGTCCGCTCTGGGCCATCACGGCCAGCAATCCCACCGTCTTCAGGGCGACGGTCTTGCCGCCCGTGTTGGGACCCGTGACCACCAGCGTCCGGAAGCGAACGCCGAGGTGGATGTCGATCGGCACGACCGCACGAGGCGCGGGAATCGGTGCCGGGGCCGGAGCGACGATCACCGGATCCGACGGCGACGCGTCGCCGGAGGCCGCCGCGAGACGCTCCGGGGCGGAGGCGTCCGACGCGGGAATCGGATTCCCGTGCGGGGGTGTCGACGCGACGACATCGAGGGCGGGATCCTTGCGGAAGATCGCCTCGAGCAGGGGATGTCGCGCCTGGCGGAGGACCAATCTCCCCTCGGCATTCATGTCGGGGGGAAACATGGCGTAGTCGATGCTGTAGCGGGCGCGTGCCTGGATCAGGTCGACGTCGGCCATGATCCGGAGCGTATCGAGGAGCGAGTCCGCCACATGGGCCACCTGGGCGCTCAGCCACCGGAGGATCCGGCGGATCTCCTTGGCCTCGCGCGACCTCAGGTAGGAGAGCTGGGCCGACTGTTCGGAGATGGCGGCGGGCTCGATGTAGACCGTCTCATTCGTCGCGCTGGTCCGCTGGACGGAACCCTGGACCTCGCCGCGGTGGTCCTTCGAGATCGGCAGCACGTAGTGGTGCCCGACCATCGTGAAGTTGGGATATCGGAGGATCCGCTTGATCTCCGGGGACCTGAGCATCCGCCGGAGAGTCTCCTGGATCCGCTCCTCCGCCTGCCCGATCTCGCGACGGAGCGAGGAGAGTCGCCGGCTCGCGGTGTCGAGCACCTTGGCCCGGGTGTCGAGGCAGCCCTCGATGGTCGTCGCCACGGCCGAGAATTCGCCCACCCCGTGCCTCAGCCCGCCGAGCCGGGGGAACTGGTCGCCCACCCGGACGAGCCACTGGTCGAGATATCCGAGGGCCCGCAGGGTCTCGGCGACCTGGGCGAGGTCCTCGGGCTCGAGCATCGCCCCGACCTGGGCGCGTCGGACGTGGGGGCGGATGTCGTGCAGTCCGCCCAGCGGGGGCGAGATCCGCGATCGGATCGCGTCGGCCATCTCGGTCGTGAGCGCGATCTGCTCGTGGATCCGCCCCGGATCGCTCGAAGGCGCCATGGCCTTCGCCGCCTCCTTGCCCAGGGAGCAGGCCGCTCGGGCCGCCACCAGCAGGCGGATCCGGTCGAACTCCAGGAGGTCGAGGGTATGGCTATCCATCATCGATCCGGCTTCGGAACCGGGGTGGAAGTTCAGTACAGAGGGCGGCGCCTCATTCGCGCGCGGTGCACCGTCAAGGGCGAGACACCTCGCGACCGCGGCCGGTTCGGTATCTTAGCAGGCGACGTCAAGGTCTGCCCATCCGCCACCGGCCCATCGCGACGGAGCGAGCGATGGTCGCTGACGCGGGAGGATGACTCGCTCAGGGTCGACGGAGCAGCTCCGGGATCGCCTTCGCCTCGGCCGGCGCGGGGGCGTCCTGCGGGACGCGCGTGTCGGGGGAGGCCGCCGCGGCGATCTGCGCCTTCAGCTCGGTCCGCCAGGGCCCCGGATCGGTCCCCATGTCCTTGCCGGTCAGCTTCCGCAGCGCGCCGAGCGCCGCCAGGCGGATGGCCGGATCGTCGTGCTCCATGCTGTCGACGAGCAGCTTGAAGATCCGCGGGTCGCTGGTCTTCAGCTCGGCGATCCCCTCGATCGCCGCGATCCGCGCGTCCTCGAGATTGTCGGTCGCCATCACCTGGGCCAGGACCGTGGCGTCGGCGGACTGCCCGACCTTGCCGAGGGCGCGGCAGGCCTCGATCTTGATCACGGCGTCGGGGCTGCTGACCGCCTTCACCAGCGTGTCGTGGGCCCGGGGATCGTGGAGCTCGCCGAGGGACCGGCAGATGACCGCGCGGGTCGCGATCGGCTCGCGCCCCTTCTCGAACTTGTCGATCAGCGTGCGGACGGCCTCCGCCTTCTGCTCGTCGCTGTCGTAGGCGTCCGACGAGCCGAGCTTGGAATAGGCGAGGTATCGGGCGTTCGGGTCCGGGTTGTTGCGGACGTGGCCGAGGAAGCTCGTGGCCGTGGTGCCGACGTACGTCTTGCAGCCCGCGGTGGCGAGGCAGGAAGCGAGCAAGAGGGGCCTGACCGAGCGGGCGATCGCCCCGAATCGACGTGCGTGATCTGGCATGAGCAACGGCCCCGCTTCCTGACTGGGGAATCGTCGAGCGCCCGCCCGCCGCGTTCCTTCGCGGAGGCCGCGCGGAGTGGTTGCCGCGCGAGAGCATGAGGATCTTAGCGGCGGGAGTGGCTTCCGCCAAGGTCGAGTTGCCGCCCGCAATGAGCAAGGCCCGCGACAGTCGGGCGACTGTCCCGGGCCTTGATGTTCGCTCGCCACCAGCCCGCCCCCGATCCGGGGAGTGCCGGGGTCGCGTGACGACGCGACCGGATCGCTCAGGACGCCGAGGAGGGCTCGCTGGCCGGGGCCTTGGGCGTGGCGGACTTCGTGCCGAGCTTCGTGATGTGGTAGAAGAACTGCCCCTCGTGCTTCTTGCCCTTCTTGACCAGCTTCTTGGCCTGGAGTGCCGTCAGCGAGCGGGCGTTGGCCTTGGTCGAGAGGAGCCCCGCCTCGCCCTTGCTGCCGACCTCGCTCAGGAGGGTGACCTGGGCGTCGGTCAACTTGGGGGCGGCCTTCTTCGGTGCGGCCTTCTTCGGCGCGGCCTTCTTCACCGCGGCGGCCTTGGGGGCGGCCTTCTTCACCGCGGCGGCCTTGGGGGCGGCCTTCTTCGGTGCGGCCTTCTTGACGGTCGCCTTGGGCTTCTTCGGGGCGGCGGTCTTGGGTGCGGCCGACTTCTTGACAGCCATCGCTCTCTCCTCGTTGCTAAACATGTTCGTCTGTCTTCGACCAACTCTGATCGAGCGGTCCCTGCGCCAATTCATACCAGATCTTTGAATCAGTGGAAGAGGAAGATCGGGCAATTTCGAGGATTTTCTGCGTTTTTTTTGAGTTTCTGGCGAATGTTACGTGTCGCATTATCAAACGAAACACTGCAAGCGCGTTGTGAAATCCTGATAACCTTTTATGTTAGTCTGAAGTTTGATGTGCGTCTCGTCCCGTAAATTGCTGGGAATCCTCGCGATGACCACGCCGTCGCGCGAGCGTACTGCGAGGGCCGCGCGAGCGGCGCGCGCGGCGCGGTAGCGGCCCGCGCGAGTTCGGCCTTGTCGGCGCCTCGGATCCGAAGAAAATGACGACTCGCGGCATCGGCGCGAGCTGGCCGCAGTCGGCCAGCTCGCCGACGACGTCGCCGCGACGACGCGCGCTTCTCGCGCGGGTCCGGTTCGCGCGACTCGCGGACCGCGATCGCCGGATCGGGGCGCGACCGCGCGAGCCGTTTCGGAGATCCACTCGATGGCCTTGATCATCGACGGAGCGTGAGCCATAATTACTGAACAAAAACCCAGATCGCCCGATCGCATGGGAGAAAGGACGAGGGTCGTTGATCACGCACATCCGGGGGACGTTGCGGACGGTCGGAGAGGAGGCGCTCACGCTCGCGCTGGAGCCCGTCGAGATCGAGGTCCTGATCCCCGAGCACACCCGCAGGCAGGTGCAGGGGCGGATCGGCGAGATGATCGCGCTGCACACGATGTTCTACATCGAGGGGAACGCGATGGGGGGGCGGATGCTGCCCCGGCTCATCGGCTTCCTCTCGCCCCTGGACCGAGAGTTCTTCGACACCTTCTGCTCGGTGGACGGAGTCGGGGTGAGGAAGGCGCTGCGGGCCATGGTGCGGCCGGTCCGCGAGCTCGCCCGCGCGATCGAGGACCAGGACGTGAAGATGCTCGCCACCTTCCCCGGCATCGGCGAGGCGACCGCGGAGCGGATCGTCGCCAAGCTCCGGCGCAAGGTCGGCAAATTCGCCCTGATCGTCAATCAGGACGCGGCCGACGAGAAGCACGGCGTCGGCACCAACGGATCCCCGCCGACGGCGGAGCCGGACGTGATCCGCGACACCTACGAGACCTTGCTCTCGGTCGGCCACAATGAGAGCCAGGCCCGCCAGGTCCTCGACCGGGCGCTCGCCGCGGCGGGCAAGAAAAAGTTCAAGTCCGTGGCGGAGCTGATCGAAGCCATCTACCACCAGAGTCGGGATTGAGAGCACGGGCGTGCCCCTCGGCCGGACCACGACACGATTCGAGGCAAACATGAGAGAGCGCATCATCAAGGGGAATCCCGACGACGGCCCCGAACCGGTCGAGCCGGAGGCGACGGAGGGACTTTCGTCCCGCCAGCCACGCCCCCACGATCCCGTCGAGGACAAGCTCCGCCCCCAGCGGCTGGCGGAGGTGGTCGGCCAGCGCGCCGTGGCCGAGCGGCTGTCGATCGCCCTCCTGGCCGCCCGGATGCGCGGCGAGCCGCTGCCCCACATCCTCTTCGACGGGCCCCCGGGGCTGGGCAAGACGACCTTCGCCACCGTCCTCCACAACGAGCTCGGGGTCGAGCTGAGCATTACGAGCGGCGCGGCGCTCGACAAGAAGATGGACGTGATGCCCTACCTCACGAACGCGGCCGAGGGCTCGATCCTCTTCATCGACGAGATCCACCGCCTGCCCCGCGCCGTCGAGGAGTTCATCTACCCGGTGATGGAGGACTTCCGGGTCGACGTGGTCCTGGGAGAGGGGATGTCCGCCAGGACGATCAACCTGCCGCTCAAGAAGTTCACCATCATCGGCGCGACCACGCGCAGCGGCATGCTCTCCGGGCCGCTCCGCGAGCGGTTCCACATGCACGAGCATCTCGAGTTTTACGATCGGGAAGACCTTGCCACCATCATCACGGTCAACGCCGAGAAGCTCCGGACCAAGATCTCGCTGGAGGCCGCCTGGGAACTCGCCGGCCGTTGCCGGGGGACGCCCCGGATCGCGAACGCCCGCCTGCGATGGGTCCGCGATTTCGCCCTGGCGCGCGCCGACGGCGTCGTCACGCCGTCCATCGCCCGTGACGCCCTCGACATGCAGGAGATCGACGCCGAGGGCCTGGACAAGCAGGATCGCCGCTACCTCGACACCCTGATCCGCGTCTTCCACGGGGGACCGACCGGCGTCGAGGCGCTGGCCGCGACGATGAACGTCGCGGTCGACACGCTCCGCGACGAGGTCGAGCCCTATCTCCTTCGCCGCGAGTTCGTCGTCCGGACCCCCCGCGGCCGTCAGGCCTGCGCCCTCGCGTACCGCCACCTGGGCCTCTCGGAGCCGGAGCCCGAGCTGCCGATCTCAATCGTCGACATCCAGCGGAGGCTGTTCGACTAGCGGCCTGGTCGCGCGCAGGAGCCGATCGCGCACGGCCGCCCACTCGGCGACGGCGGGAGGCATGGCAACGAATATCGCACCGAGCCCTCGCGAGTCGAGCTCGCGAAGCGTCGCGTAGAGATCTCGCGCCGCCGCGATCGGATGGGAGAGGATGATCCGGGGGAGCGAGTCGGGCCACTGTTCGGCCCCGTGGCTCCCCAGGATCAGGAGCGCACTTCGAGCTGTCCAACTCCTGGCGGGAATTCCGTCGCCCGGCTCGAGGCGGTATGCGGGAGTCCTCGGCGCATAATGGACCGGCAGCATCCCCGGGCTCGCGGGCGAGTCCGAATGCGATCCTTCGCCGGCCTCCACAACCGGGACCTGTTCGAGGACGCTGCGAATCTCCGCCAGCCCGATCGGCCCGGGCCGGAGGATGACCGGAGTCGAGGACGTCAGGTCGAGGACCGTCGACTCGAGACCCAGCCTCGTCGGCCCGCTGTCCAGGATCAGCTCGACGCGTCCGTCGAGCTCCTCGAGGACGTGCTCGGCCCGGGTCGGCGAGATCCGGTTCGAGCGATTGGCGCTCGGAGCCGCGAGTGGAAGGCCGACGGCCGCGATGAGTGCCCGCGCCACGGCCGTGGCCGGAGATCGGATCGCCACGGTCGACCGACCGGCGGTGACCTCGTCCGGGATCCTCGCGGATCGCGGCAGGACCAGGGTCAGCGGACCCGGCCAGAACCGCGCGGCCAGGCGGTCGGCGGCGTCGGGCCAGCTCGCCGCGCACTCGCGAGCCCGCTCCACGCCGTCGACGTGGACGATCAGCGGATTGAACGAGGGCCGGCCCTTGGCCTCGAAGATCCGCCCCACGGCGGCCGGCTCGGTGGCGACGGCCCCGAGACCATAGACGGTCTCGGTGGCGAACGCCACGAGCCCGCCGAGCCGGAGGATCGCCGCGGCCTCGGCCACGATCTCCGGGTCGGGACGATCGGGATCGATGCGGATCATCCTCGTGTCAATCGAACGCCCTGGGACGGTCAATCGAGCTTCTTCCGGGCGGTGAGGTCCGGCGCGGCCTCGCCGCGAGCCTTGTAGTCTTTGCGGAGCGCCGCGTAGTCCTTGGTCCGGCGGTCGTAAAGTCGCTTGAGCGGCCTCGGCTCATGACGGGCGAGCGCGTAGGCGGTCAACAGCGGGAGGAAGATGGTGGAATCGGTGTAGCAGGTGACGCTGTCCGGCAGGGTGTCCGGATCGACCTTGCCCCAGGTCATGGCCTCGCTCGCGGTCGCGCCGGAGAGTCCACCCGTGTCGGGTCGAGCATCCGTGACCTGGAGGAAATAGTCGTGGCCGCTCTCCGCGAGCCCGAGGACCTCCTGGATCTGCGGCTCGGTCTGGAGGATGAAGTTCTTGGGGCTGCCTCCGCCCAGGATGAGGACGCCCGACTTGCCGCCCCCCTTCTTGGCGTTGTAGACGATGGCCGCCGTCTCGTTGACGTCGCGCAGGGTGTCGATCTGGAGCTTGCCGCCCTGGAGGCTGAGCGCGGCGAGGTTCATGCCGATCGAGCTGTCGCCGGGGCTGGACGTGTAGACGGGGACCGCCGCCTCGTAGGCGGCGGCGAGCAGGCTATTGGCGGGACGCTTCAGGGTCTCGGCCCGGGCGTGGAGGTAGCGGCCGACCTCGTGATGGAACTCGGCCGTGCCCATGCTCCGCCCGAAGGCGGGATCCTTGATGATCTCCCGATAGAAGGCGTCGGTGTCCAGGAGCGTGGTGTAATCGAAGACGATGTCGTAGATCCGGATGACGTCATTCTGCCGGAGGGCGAAGTCGTCCAGGTGCGGGCGGCTCTGGTGCAGCGGCAGGTCGAGCGCGTAGTGCGTGTCGTGGTAGAGGTTGGCCCCGGTCGAGACGATCCAGTCCACGAATCCCGCCTTGATGAGGGGGATCAGGCAGCTCATCCCGAGCCCCGCCGGCGTGAGGGCCCCGGAGACGGTCAGCCCGACCGTGCAGTCGGGCTCGAGCAGCTTGCGGGTGAAGACCTGGCAGATTTCGCGGAGCCGGCCGCCGTTGTAGCTGAGGAAGGTCTCCTCGATGAGGTCGGCCGCGGACTCCCGCCCCGTGACGGCGGGAGGCGCGATGCGATGCTTGCTGATCTTGTTGAGGTAGTTCTTCTTCTTGGCCATGAATTCGCGCGCCGATGGGAACCGAGGGAGAGGAGGACCGAGAGGACGCGGAGCCGGGATCGCCGCTCAGGGTAGCAGGATCGCCGCCGCGACGACGGTGGTCCAGAGCCCGTCCTTGTGCCCGACGGCCGTCTGGGTCACTTCCTTGGTCTTGACGATCACGTCGGCCATCTTCCAGATCTCGCGCTTCTCGTCCCAGGAGCTGTTGGGATTGAACTCGACCCCCAGCACGGTGGCGAGCATCTCGGCCGCGAGGTCTTCCGCGTAGTCCGCGGCGATCTTCGCGGTCTGACCATAGGAGTGATGCTCGGAGAGGTAGCCGAAGGTGTCCCGGTCCTTGGGGATGGCAACCCCCACGCTCGCCGCGACCAGCCGATTCGGCTCGGCGGTGGCGCTCTCGCTCATGACCACGTGGACGATCTGGCCGGGCTGGAGGCTTTTGAGCCCCTGGTCGATCGAGATTTCCTTGCAGCGGGGCGGGAAGATGCTCGAGACGCGGACCAGGTTGTAGCAGGCGATGCGCGCGTCGCGGAGGGCCAGCTCGAAGCTCGTCAGTTTCTCCCGATGGGTGCCCACGCCCTTGGTGAAGAACAGCTTTGTTGGTACGTACATCTGTGGACTGGATTCTCCCGGTGCCGGTCGACGCGAAAGAGTCGCCGGACGATTCGCCTCGAAGGGGGGGACGGACTCGGCGCCGCCTTGGCGCTGGCTTCCATGAGGAATCATGAATTATGGTGGCAGAGGCGTCGCCGCTTCAAGACCTGACGGGCCGAAACAGGGAGAGGATTCGATGAAGGAATCCTCGCGATTGTCCGAGCCTGGAAATCCTGCCCCGTTGCTTCACCTTCTGATTCGAGAGGCTCGATCAGATGGGTGGTGACCGTCTCGCGAATCGGATGATGGGAGAGAGGGCACCGAAAGGTGCGATGGGGCGGGATGAAAGCGAGGATGACGGGGCTCGAACCCGCAACCTCCGGCGTGACAGGCCGGTGCTCTAACCAATTGAGCTACATCCCCAATCTTGTTGGTTGGGTGAGAGTTAATTTATCCCCTGGGACCTGGGATGTCAAGGCTCCGGGGTTGCTGACCCGTGAAACAGGGCTTAGTCTGAGTGCCTGAATCCGCGCCGCGGGCGGGATAGGGACAGATCGGACTCGGGCCGGAGGCCCGGAGCGGGCTCTGCTGGAGGGGATTTCGCGTGCATCTCTCGAAGGCGGTGATCACGGCCGCGGGGCGGGGGGCGGGGCAATATCCGCCGACGGATGGCGTCCAGAGGACGATGCTCCCCATCGTCGATCGAGACGGCCTGACCAAGCCCGTCCTCCAGGTCATCGCCGAGGAGGCGATCGAGAGCGGCATCGAGGAGATCTGCGTCGTCGTCGCCCCGGGGGACGAGTCCAGCTATCGGGGCCAGCTCCGACGCTACGCGGCCAACCTCAGGGCGTCCTTCCGGGGCGAGGACTGGGCCAATGAGCAGGCGGACCGGGTCGAGCACCTCGAGCAGCGGCTCCGATTCGCGATCCAGGAAGAAGCACTCGGTTACGGTCATGCCGTCTGGTCCGCACGCGAGTTCCTCGACGGGCAGCCCTTCCTGCTGCTCCTGAGCGATCACCTGTATGTGTCCTCCGAGCCTCGCCGATGTGCCAGGCAGCTCCTGGACCTTGCCGCGTCTGAGGATTGCGCGGTCTCGGCGGTCCAGGCAACGCGAGAGCACCTGATCCACCAGTACGGCACGCTGGCCGGCCGCCGACTGCCGCAGCGATCCGACGTCTACACGATCGACGAGATCATCGAGAAGCCGAACCCGACCCTCGCGGAGCTCCGCCTCCACGTGCCGGGGCTGCGGGCCGGGCACTACCTCTGCTTCTTCGGGATGCACGTGCTGACCAGCACGGTCATCGACATCCTTGGCGACCTGGTCCGCCGCAACGTACGCGACCTCGGGCAGATCCAGCTCACGTCGGCCCTCAACGAGCTGGCCCGCCGCGAGCGATACCTGGCGCTGGAGACTCGCGGATCCCGGTTCAACCTGGGCGTCAAATTCGGCAACATCGAGGCCCAGATCGCCCTCGCCATGGCGGGCCTGGATCGAGAGCGAATCCTCGCCGTGCTGGCGGGCTCCCTGGCGGTCTTCGAGCAGAATTCCCACCGATCATGAGCCAACTCGGACGACTGCTGATCGAGACGATCACCCGCACCGACCCGGCGATCCGCGATCGCTCGGTCCTCTCGCTGGCGCGTGCCTGCGACCTTGGCGAGACCCTCGAGGCGTGTGAGGAGCTCGAGGCGTTCCGCCAGTCGAGCGAGAACCTCTACGAACGGGTCCGCGCCTCGCTCTTCCTGCACGCGCTCTATCGCTATCAGATCCAGGAGGATCCCGGGGTCCGGGCCACCGGCCGGATCCCGTTCCGGGGCTTCACCGACCTCATGGAGCGGCGTTACGAGCAGGCGATCACCGCCTTCCGTCGCGCGGCCCGGGAGTGCGGGCCCGACGGCGCGATCGCCAGCGCGCTGGCCCTCGCCTACGACCAGGTCGCCTTCCAGACCCTCGCCGACCAGGTCCGGAAGTCGGTCCGGAGCTGTCGGGGGAACCGCTGGATGTTCCGCGTCGGCGGCATCGAAGAGCATCCGCTCCGGCTCCATCCGCGGCTCCTCGAGCGGAGCGGGGCGGATTCTCCGTTCCCGATCCTGGTCGAGCGGACGCCGGTCCGGCTGGACCTCTCGCATAGCGGCTGGTCGGACATCTTCTTCCTGGGCATGGACTACCCCGAGGGTGCCCGGGTCCTGAACATCTCCGTGGACCTCGGCGTGCACGGCCGTGACGACGCCCCGAGGCCCCCCATCGAGACGCGGATCCGGGTCATCGACGAGCCGGTCCTGAGGCTGACGAGCATCGACCTGAACGCCTGCAAGGACGTGGAATCCCTCGACGAGCTGTTCAATTTCGGCAACGACTACCTGGGGCTGGTCAAGGCGGGCATCATCGCATCGGGGCTGGTGCCGCCGTCGCTCGAGGGGACCGGCATCCCGCTCGGCCCGCTCCTGGGCGCCGTCATCCGCCCCGGCCTCGGCCTCGAGGTCGTGAGCAAGGTCAACGACATCCCCAAGGGCTCGCGGCTGGCCGTCTCCACCAACCTCCTCGCCTCGCTCATCACGGTCCTGATGAGGGCCACTCGCCAGGCGAGGAATCTCACGGGGGGGCTCGAGCTCGACGAGGCGCGGGTGGCCGTCGCGCGGGCGATCCTCGGCGAATGGCTGGGCGGCTCCGGCGGCGGCTGGCAGGACTCGGGCGGGATCTTCCCGGGCGTCAAGCTGATCCGCGGCGTCCCCGCCGGCGAGGGGGACCCGGAGTGGCAGGTGAGCCGCGGCAGGTTGCTGCCGGAGCACCGCCTCCTGAACGAGTCGCCCGACGAACAGGCGAGCCCGGGATCGACGGCAAACGGGACTTCCCCCGCCGCCTTCCGCGAGGCCCTGGCGAAGAGCCTGATCCTGATCCACGGCGGGATGGCCCAGAACGTCGGGCCCATCCTCAGCATGGTGACCACCAAGTATCTCCTCCGCGGCCCGGCGGAGTGGGAGGCCCGACAGGAGGCCCTCGGGATCTTCGAGCGGATCGTCGAGGCGGTCCAGAAGGTGGACGTCCAGGCGCTGGGGCGGAACACGACGGCGAACTGGGACGGGCCGCTCAAGCGGATCATCCCCTGGGTCTCCAACGCGTTCACGGAGTCGATCATCGCCCTGGCGAAGGCGGAGCTCGGCGACGACTTCTGGGGCTTCCTGATGCTCGGCGGCATGTCCGGCGGGGGCATGGCCTTCATGGTCGCGCCCCACCGTCACGCGGAGTTCCAGGCGAAGGTCCAGGACCTGATGCGCCGCGCCAAGGGCGAGCTCGACGACGCCCTGCCCTTCGCCATGGAGCCCGTGGTCTATGACTTCCGGATCAACCCCAGGGGATCCTGGGCGGAGCTGGAGACGGGACCCGCGGCGACGATGCCGGCCCGCTACTACACGCTCCAGATACCGCGGATGATCTCCTCGGACCGGGCCGGCCTGTCGTCGCTTCGCCGGGCCGACGTGGACCGCTTCGCGAATGGCTCGCAGGATGCCGGCCAGCTCCTCGGCGTCTTCCGGACGACCGTGAACCATCTCTTCCCGGTCACCCGCGCCGCCGGCGACGCCACCGCCGAGCAGTGGGACGAGCAGGCCGAGGCGGTCCGCCGGGACAACGGTTTCGACGCCGTGCAGCACGAGCGACTTCGATCCGATCTGCAACGCGGGCGAATCGGATTGGCGCGCAATCGCCTGCCGGTTGACCTCGAGATCGAGGACGTGGACGACGCGGACCTGGTCCCGGCCCATCGGCCCGCGACGCGCGGCACCACGCTCGCCGGCGAGGCCGCGCTCGCCTGCGGCGAGGTGGCAGTCGTGACGCTGGCCGCGGGCGTGGGGAGCCGCTGGACGACCGGCGCCGGGGTGGTCAAGGCCGTC
This sequence comes from Aquisphaera insulae, assembly GCF_011064615.1. GTDB lineage: Bacteria > Planctomycetota > Planctomycetia > Isosphaerales > Isosphaeraceae > Aquisphaera > Aquisphaera insulae. Next base: position 40,639 of record NZ_JAALJH010000053.1, read on the forward strand.
AATCCGTTCGTGATGATGGCGGGACGGCATCGCAGCTTCCTGGAAATCCACCTTGCGAAGACGCGCGCCGTGATGAAGCGGCTGGGGATCGTCATCCCCCACGTCGTCACCACGAGCTACCTCACCCATTCGGCCATCGAGCGACACCTCGAACGGAGCGAGAACTACGGCCATCCCGGGCCCGTCCATCTCTCCCGCGGCCAGTCGATCGGCCAGCGGCTGATCCCCATGGCCCGCGACCTGACCTTCCTCTGGGAGGAGGGGACGCACGAGACCCTGGACGAGAACAAGCAGAAGGTCCGCGAGGCCGGCCGCAAGGCCATCCTGGAGTGGGCGAAATCGCAGGGAGAGGGCAACGACTATACCGACAACCTACCGGTCCAGCGGTTCAACCCGCCGGGCCACTTCTACGAGGTCCCCAACCTGCTCCGCAACGGGCTCCTCGGTCGACTCCTGCGAGACCATCCCCGGCTCAACTGGCTGATGGTCCACAACATCGACACCCTGGGCGCCACGCTCGACCCGGGGATCCTCGGCTCGATCGTCGAGGGCGGGTCCACCCTGGGCTTCGAGGTGATCCCCCGCCGCATCGAGGATCGCGGCGGCGGGCTCGCCAAGGTGGCCGGCCGGCTCCGGCTGCTCGAAGGACTGGCACAGCCCCGCGAGGAGACCGAGTTCGCCCTCCGCTATTACAACACGCTGACGACCTGGGTCCGCATCGACGGCCTGCTCGAGACGCTCCAGCTCACCCGCGACGAGCTATCGTCCCACCCCGAGAAGGTCGCCGTGGCCGTCCGGAACCTGGCCGCGAGGGTCCCCACCTACGTCACCATCAAGGACGTGAAGCGGCGCTGGGGCCACGGCCAGGAGGACGTCTTCCCGGTCGCCCAGTTCGAGAAGCTCTGGGGCGACCTGACCTCGCTGCCGGACCTGCACTGCTCGTTCCTCTCCGTGCGTCGAGAGCGCGGACAGCAGCTCAAGGATGCCGCCCAGCTCGACGGCTGGGCGAACGACGGCAGCGGGCCTCACGTCGAGTCCCTTTGCGACTTCTCCGGATCCTGACGACCCCCAAATCGGATAGCCAACCAAGATGAGCCAATCGGAAACGGTCCTGGTCACGGGCGGTGCGGGTTTCATCGGCTCGCATCTCGTCGGGGCGCTCCTCGATGAGGGCTACTCCGTCCGCGTCATCGACAACCTGTCGACCGGCCATCGCTCTAACCTCGCCGATTTCGAAGGACGGTACGACTGGATCGAGGGGGAGCTCGCGGATTTCGAGGTCTGCCGACGCGCCGCCGACGGGGTCGACCTGGTCCTCCATCAGGGAGCCATACCGAGCGTCCCTCGGTCGGTCAAGGATCCGCTCGGATCGCACCGGAGCGGGCCGACGGCCACCCTCAACATGCTCGAAGCCGCGCGCCTGGCCGGCGTCCGCCGTTTCCTCCTCGCCGCATCCAGCAGCGCCTACGGCGACACGCTCGAGCTCCCCAAGCACGAGGAGATGCTCCCCAATCCGCTCTCGCCTTATGCCGCGAGCAAGCTTGCCGGCGAGCATTATGTCCGGGTGTATGCCAGGACCATGGGCCTGGACGGTGCGAGCCTGCGATATTTCAACATCTTCGGGCCGAGGCAGGATCCGTCGAGCCCGTACAGCGGCGTGATCTCGCTGTTCATCGAGCACATGTCCCGAGGGCAGTCTCCGACGATCTATGGCGACGGGACCCAGACCCGGGACTTCACGTATGTCGCCAATGCCGTCTCGGCGAACCTCGCAGCCTTGAAGCACCCCGCGCCGCTCGAGGGCCGGGTGTTCAACGTGGGAACCGGGACGCGCGTCAGCCTGCTCGACCTGGTCGCAGGCCTGAACCGACTGCTCGGTACGAACCTGGAACCGATCCTCAGGGAACCTCGGGCCGGGGACGTGCGCGACTCCCTGGCCAGCATCGAGCTCATCGGCAAAGTCCTCGGCTACCGCCCCCTGGTCTCGTTCGAGGATGGGCTCCGGAGGACCCTGGATGCGGTCCTCAAGGCGAGGCAGGGCGGCGAAGGCTCAAGCGCCCGCTAGGTTGCCGATCGCCTCCTGGACGAGCGAAGGCGGGCACGACCAGACCAGGAAGAAGAGGGCCTGCCGCGCCCACCGCTGGGCGGGCTCCGACCTGACGAAGCCACTCCCTTTTCGTGCCAGCAGGAAGGCCTGGGTCGACCGGCAGACCAGGTCGTTGGACTGCTCGCGGAGCTCCAGGGGATCGCAGGAATTCAGGTCCCCCCGGGCGCAGGCCAGGAGAGAACCGAAGCATTCGGACCAACGGGCTTCGAAGCGGGCCGAGGGCAGAAGAAGCTCGGTCTTCGCCGCCGAGAGCTGCCGCAACGCCGCCACGGCCGCCTGCGCCTGGCCCAGTGCCAGGGCCGAGGTTTCCAGCCCGGCCGTCCCGACCGCTCCGGGTTGGGAGGAGATCTCGGCGTTGGGATCGGTCAGGAGGTCGGAGTCGTCCACCTGGACTTCCCCGAGCGTCACCTCCGCGGTGCAGGACGCCTGCAACGAGGCCAGTTCGAAAGAGGGTCGAACGGTCACGCCGGCCCGATCGGCCGGCAGGGCGATCAGGAGCTGTCGACCATCCTCCATCAGCGCGCCCGTGACGAAGAGGTCGGCCCGTTCGGCCCCGGTCACCCAGGGCATGGCCCCTTTAAGGAGGTATTGCCCCGGGGAGGTCTCGATCGCGGTCAGGGCCTGGGCCCCCAGGCGCCGGGAGGTGGTGAGCTGAGAAATGCCGACGGTCGCGAACGCCTCCTTCGCCCGGATCCGGTCGAGCCAGCGGCGGGCCGCGGGGCGATCGCCGGCCGCGGCGAGGCGCTTCACGGCCGCCTCGTGCTGCGACATGATGAACGCCGCGGTCAGGCTGCCGGAGGCAACCTGGGCGAACCGCTGGATCATGAGCGGCCGGGCAAGCCCCTGCCCCCCCTGCTCCGTCGGCAGGGACCACAGGGTTGCCCCGGCCTCCAGGAGCAATCGCCAGAGCGGCTCGGACCAGGTCCCGGCCATATCGACGTCAGCGTCGTGCTCGCTCAGGCGGCCGATCAGATTCTCGATCCCGGCGGCATCCGGGTCGGGAACAGTCCACGCGGGAGCGACGGTCTCGGAGTTGCTCATCATGGTCCCTGCTGGGAGAATCCCGTTGGTTTCTCCTCATCGTAGCACGAACCCTCGAACGAGTGCCCCATGCCGCCTCCCTACTGCTACGACCACCCGCGTCCGATGGTCACCGTGGACCTCGTCGTCTTCACCCGGATCGACGGCGCGGAGCACGTCCTGCTGATCCGCCGCCGCCGCGATCCGTTCGCCGGCTCCTGGGCGATTCCCGGCGGATACCTCGAAATGGACGAGGCGCCCGAAGCCGGCGCCCGCCGCGAGCTCCGCGAGGAGACGGGCCTGATCATCCCCGGCCCGGTCGAGCCGATCGGTTTCTTCGGCGAGCCCGACCGCGATCCCCGCGGCAGGACGATCACCCTGGCCTTCGCGGCGATCCTCGCTGGGACCGATCACCGGATTGAAGGCGGGGACGATGCGGCCGAGGCCGCCTGGCAGCCGCTTGATGGTCACTTCGCCCTGGCCTTCGACCATGCGAAAATCCTCGGCGCGGCCAGGGATTGGCTCGCCCGTCAGGTCGGATAGGCCGAGTCGGCGACGCGGTCACGACGAGAGGTCGGCCTCGCAGAGGATCTCGAATCCCATGTCGTGGAGGGTGCGGCTGGCCTGCTCGGAGTTGTCGATGTGCATGGCGATCGCCGACCGTCCGCGGGGGGTGCCGATCAGCGGATAGGCGTAGTGGATGTTGATCTCGGCCTGGAGGAGCGCCGTGCAGAGCTCGTTGATCGCGCTCGAGGTCGCCGAGAGCTCCACGGCGACGAGCTCGTTCTCGGCGAAGGCGTGCTTGTTGAGCGAGAGGATCTCGCGCCCCTGCTCGGGATGGCTGACGATCAATCGGAGGATCGAGCAGTCGGCGGAATCCGAGATCGTCAGGCCGACGATCTTCACCTTGCTCCCCTGGAAGGCGCGAACGACCTCCAGGAGCTGGCCGACCCGGTTCTCGAGGAAGACCGAGAACTGAGTGACCGTGGGCCAGTTCCGGCCGCGAACCGTTTCCAGCTCAACTTCGCTGCCGCCGTCATCCTCGCCGAAGCTCATGAAGCCCCCGCAGTTTCGGACTGCATGGTACAATACCGCTGAGAAGCCAAGGTAATGGCTGATCGGTGCATCGGTCAATGGCGGGCGGGGGGGAAACCCGGACGGTCGGGAGAATTCCGACGGTCCTGGCGGTCGACCCCAGGGCGATGGGTCGCAGGGCCGAAAGGGACAGGAAATCGTTCGAGGTCGAAGCGGGACGGTGCCGAAGATTGGGACGTGATAGGCTCGAATATCCTGCCGCCGCGGGACGTCTCGGGGGATGAGGGACGATCCGCGCCGAATCGAGCCCGAAATTGCAAATCCACCGACTTATGAGTGCATGACGAAACGGGCCCGGGAGGGTGGGCGTGGGAGCGCCCTCGGGAACGGCCCCGTCCAGAAAGGTCCAACGCAATGCTGTGGCGACACCTTTGCCTGGTCCGGGCCTGGTCGGCCGCGGGCCTGATCCTGGTCGGATCGATCCCGGCGACGGCCCGGACCCCGGGGCTGGCCGACGATGTCGAGCGATCCGCCCCGCCGGCCGCGGTCGAGACCGAGACGGTCGACTTGCTCAAGGGGAGCGGCTCCGGCGAGCTGGGCGTCATCGCCCGGGGGGACGGCCAGGAGCGGGTCCGGCTGACGGTCCGGAACACCACGGCCAAGCGGCTGAACGTGGTCATCCCGCCCGGGCTGGTCGCGTCGGCGTCCGCCTCCCAGCCCGGCGGACGGCCTCAGAGCATGGGCCTCGGCTCGATCAACAATCGGGCGGGCGGCTTCGGCCAGTTCGCCAGCACCGGGAATCCCGTCGGGCTCCGGTCGGTCGGCGTGAAGCCCACCTCCGGTCCGGCCGTCGCGGTCCCCGCGGGAGAAACCCTGGAGCTGTCGATCCCGGCCGTCTGCCTGAACTACGGGCTGCCGACCCCGACCACCGCCAACACGTTCTCGCTCATGGACGTGGATGACTACTCGAACGACCCGCGGGTCCGCAAGTCCCTCCGAACCCTCGCGACGCTGGGCACCAGCCACGGCGTGGCCCAGGCGGTCATGTGGAGGGTCTGCAACGACCTGCCGTTCGAGACGATGGCCGCCGAGGCCGGCAAGATCATGAACCACTCGGAGATCCAGATTGCCGCCCGCCTCGTGGAGCTGGTCGACCGCAGCCCCGGCGAGGAGACGGTCGACGCCTCGGCCCTCCAGCAGGGGCGGATCTTCGTCCAGATTCACGGCCAGGGGGCACTCGCCCAGGACGCCCAGCGGCTCAACGATCAGATCGAGAACTACCGGCTGATGGGACTTCCGGTCCGGTCCGCGATCGGCGGCGAGACTCCCGCGGTCACGGGCCCCGCGCTCCTCGTGAAGCTCGAGCTGACCGATTCCAAGATCGGCGAGACGAAGGGCCGGATCGCGATCGGCTATCGGGGCATGGACGACGCCTGGCAGCCGATCGGCAGGGCGAACTTCCAGGACAACTCGTCGCTCGCCGTCCTGGATGGCGAGACGCTGGCCCGGAAGCTCGACCAGGCGATCGCCGGCGTCCTCGTGACGGTCAAGCCCGCCAAGAAGGTGGTCGGCAGCACCACGCTCCGGGTCGACAACCGGCTCCCCTTCACGCTCTCGGCCGTCACGGTGAAAGCCGGCACCTCGGCCGGCGCCCCGATCGTCCCGTTCTCGGCCGTCGGCGTCGGCCCCGGGCGCTCCGCCTTGCTTCCGATCCAGGCCCCCATCGCCACCATCGAACGGGTCGAGCTGAACGGGCTCTGATCCGGCCCTCGACCGCGATCACGCTGGAATTCGCCAGGGCCGGCCGCGATCCCCGACCACGTCGGATCGCGGCCGGTTCGCGTTGCGGCGAGGGCTTCAACGGGCTCCCGGGGCGCAATGCCCGCGCCTCTGCCCCTTGTCCGGGATTGCCGATGTCCGCTAGACTGAATATCTGTTGAATGGGCAGCCGCGGGGGCCGGGCGGAGTTCGCTCGGTGGCCGGCGGAGCGGAAACGCTGGGACCGCCATGTCCCCGGTTCGTCGTCGCTATTTCTTCTCGGGCCACGTCCAGGGCGTTGGATTTCGCGCGACCTGCCGCCACCTCGCCGGTGGCTTCGAGGTCGTCGGGAGCGTCCGGAACTTGCCCGACGGTCGAGTCGAGATGCTCGTCGAAGGAACGCCCGCGGAGCTCGATCGCCTGCTCGAGGCCATCGGCGACGAGATGGGCGGGTTCATCCGGGAGACCAGCGTCCACGACGAACCGACCGGCCATCCCGCCCTCGAGGGCTTCTCGATCCGCTTCTAGCCGGCCTGCCCGGTCCGCGGAGCTCGTCCCGATCACGATCCAATCGTTGTCATTGCCATCATCAAGATCCCCCCATCCCGATCGACCATGAAATCCATCACCATCGCCCTCGCCACCGCCAAGGAAACGATCCGCCAGCCCTCCTTCTTCGTCATGGCGGTCATCGCCGGGGCGCTGCTGATCGCGACGATCTTCGTCCCATACTTCACCTTCGGTGAAGACATCAAGATGTACAAGGACACGGGCCTGACCACGATCTCGTTCGCGTGCATGCTGCTCGCGCTGCTGACGGCGAGCTCGACCGTGGCCGAGGAGATCGAGGGCAAGACCGCGATCACGCTCCTCTCCAAGCCGATCAACCGACGACAGTTCATCATCGGCAAGTTCCTGGGGATCGAGCTCGGCGTCCTCGCTCTCTATGTCCTGCTGGGGACGCTCTTCGCGGGCGGACTCTGGTACAAGTATGCCTACGATCTCCGCGAGTCGGCCGGCGGCACCGCCGAGACGGCCAAGCGGCTCGCCCAGGTCCTGCAGGTCCTGCCGGGCCTGATCCTGGGATTCTTCGAGGTCACCATCCTGACCAGCATCAGCGTGGCCATCTCCACCAGGCTGCCGATGCTGGTGAACCTGGTGGTCTGCATCCTCATCTTCTTCCTGGGGCACCTCAGCCCGGTCCTGGTCGAGGTGGCGCAGCAGGGGCAGATGAACGAGCTGATGAGCTTCATGGCCAAGCTCTTCGCGTGGATTCTGCCCGGTCTCGAGTTCTACAACGCCGGCCCCTCGATCTCCACCGGTCAGATTATCCCGTGGTACCGCTACGTTCTGCCGGCGCTGGGCTACTGCGTGTTGTACAGTGGAGCAGCCTTGTTGTTCGCCTTCCTGCTTTTTGAGGATCGCGACCTCGCCTGATTGGAAGCGATCCCGACCCGCCGGAGTCTCCGCGCATGCAAGCCGACGCGTATCGTCGCGCAAGGACGCTCATCAGTTCCGAGCGCGACGGCCTCGTCGCCCGAATCCTCGGCGCGGTCCAGTCGCTCCTGCTCCTGAAGCTGCTGGTGATCGGCTGCCTCTTCGTCGTCCTGATGGCCGACCGCGGCGAGGCCAGATTCCCCGTCGCCAACCAGGACAAGCTCCCCGCCTGGGCCATCCCCCTGGGATCCAGCGACGGGCAGTATATCCGGTTCCGGAATACGGGCATCTTCCCGCTCGTCGCCAACAACCTGATGAGCCCCAATCCGGTCCATCGGCTGGGCGCGGGACTGATGGACCGGATCACGGGAATCATCCCGCCGCTGAGGAACAACGTGGGGGCCCTGGCCACCCTGCTGGCGAGCGGCCTGCTGCTCCTCCTGGCCATCAGCCTGATGACCCAGTGGCGGCGCCGGGCCATGTCGCGGGCGGCGACCAACCTGGCGACGACCCTCCGCCGGCAGATCCATCGCCAGATGTACCGGCTCGGGGACTCGTCCCTCCCCACCGAGGGGATCGGCCCGGTCGTGAACATCTGGACCCGAGAGGTGAACGACGTGCGGGAGGCCCTGCTCGCGGACCTGGACGTCACGCCGCGGACCCAGATCCTCGCCGCCGGCCTGATCCTGATCGCCCTCTTCGCGTCTCCGATCCTGACCGTCTTCCTGGGTTCGCTGGGCCTGCTGGTCTGGATCACGTCGCGGGTGCTCAACCGCGACGCCCGCCTCGCGCATGACGCGGCCCTCCGCGACGTCTCGGTGCAGCTCTGCCTGCTCCACGAGGATCTCGCCCTGCTCCGGACCGTGCGAATCCACGGCCTGGAGAGTTACGATCGCCAGCGCTTCGACGAGCACCTGGACCGATTCCGCCAGGCCGATGCGGATCGGATCGCCACCGAGCCCAGGCTCAACCCCACCACGGTGCTGCTCTATGGGGCGGCCGTCGTGATCGCGCTGGGGCTCCTCGGTTACAACGTCCTGATCCGGGATCAGATCTCGATCGCCACCATGCTCGTGCTGATGGCGTCGCTGGCGAGCCTGGCGCTGCCGATTGCGCGATGGCTGAAGCTGCGAGGGCTGATTGCCCAGGCCAACCGATCCGCAGGTGGAGTCTTCGAGTTCCTGGAACGGTCGCCGGAGCTCCATCAGAACGTGGGGGCCCACTTCCTGGGCGCGGTCAAGGAGCGGGTCAGCTTGCAGGACGTCTCGCTTCGGAGTCGTTCCGGACGGCCGCTGCTGAACTCGATCCGGGTGGACATCGCGGCCGGGACCAGGACGGGGATCCTCAGCCTCGAGGAGGATTCCCGGCTGGCCCTCGCCTGCCTCATCCCGCGCCTGATCGACCCGAATTCCGGCCGGATCCTGATCGACGGCCATGATCTCCGCGACGTCACCCTGGAGTCGATCCGGGCCCAGGTCGGCACGGTCCTCCAGGCGGACCTCGTCTTCACCGATTCGGTGCTCGTGAACATCGGCATGGGCGATCCGATCAATGGGCTCCCCCGCGTGATCGAGGCGGCGAAGCTGGCCCACGTCCATCACGTCATCCTGGACCTGCCTCACGGTTACGACACGATCATCGGGCCGCTCGGCCATTACCTGAAGCCGGACGAGCAGTTTCGGATCGCCCTGGCGCGAACGTACCTCCACGACGCCTCGGTGCTGATCGTGGAGGAGCCCACGGCGCAGGTGGATGACGAGACCCAGCTCCTCCTCGATGACACCCTCTCACGCCTGGCCGAGGGCCGGACGCTCCTATTGCTCCCCAATCGCCTCTCGACCATCCGTTCCTGCGACCAGCTCCTGGTGATCCACGACGGCCGGATCGAGGACGTGGGGAGCCCGGCCCAGCTCGAGATCGATAGCAAGCTCTATCGCCACCTGATCTACGAGAAGTTCAACGAGTACGCCAGCGGCGAGATCGCCGCCGGCCACCTCGGACTGAATGTCTGAGCCCGCACGGGCCCGCGACGCCCGGTCGGCGTCTCAGCAGAAGTCGTCGACCGTGGGCGTCATGACGAGCTCGGGGACCCTCGCTCGCGGGTCGAGCTCGACCAGGAATTTCACCGCGGCGGCGATGTCCTCCGGCTGGAGGATCGCGGCGCGGCGGTCGGCCGGCACGGGCACGGGACGGGCATCGAGGATCGGCGTGTTCACCTCGCCGGGATAGATCACCGTGGACCGGATTCCGCGGATCCCCTCTTCCCGGCCCAGGCACATCCCGAGCGCCGACTGCCCGAACTTCGAGGCCGAATAGCCGGCGCCTCCGAGGGTACTGGCCCTCAGGCCGGAGATCGAGCAGATCTGGATGATCAGCCCCGAGCCCCGCTCGCGCATGGATGGCAAGACGGCCTTCACCAGGTTGAACGGCCCGGTCAGGTTCACGGCCACCATCCGGTCCCAGTCCTCCGGGGCCAGGACGTCGAGCTTGCGATTGCGGACGTTCGTGCCCGCGTTGCAAACGAGGATATCGATCGAGCCGAACGTCTCGAGCACCTTCTCAACGGCGCCCCCGACGCCGTTGCGGTCGGCGACGTCGCAGGAGACGGTCAAGGCGGAGGCCCCGCCGGAGAGCCCGGCCCGGGTCTCCTCCAGCTTGGCGGACTCGCGCCCGAGCAGGGCCAGGCGGATCCCGAGCCCGTCCAGGGCCCGGGCGATGCCGCGTCCGATCCCGCTCCCCGCGCCGCTGATCAGTGCGGTCTTCAACGTCGTCGCCATGCCGCGTCCCCCTCGCGATGAACCCCGGAGACTCGATGCCGGCCGGCCCGGCCTCCCCGGGGATGCCCGAACAAGTCGAGGACCCCGTCGCCGCCCAGGAAAGAGGCCGCGCGGGGTCCCATCCGACTGCATTCTATCGCGACCGATCGGGCGAGGCGACGCTCCGCCGTGGTTAGCGGGCTCGACGACGCGGGTGGGACATCCGCACGGCCAGGCGGCCGGTCGGATAGAGCTTGCCCGCGGCGGCCAGGCTGCTCGCCCGGGTCGCCGCCTTCCAGACGCGGACCTGGGACGTCCCGGCGTCGGTCGAATCCGAGGAATCGTCGGACGCCCACGCGTTCATCCCCTGGATGAGGGTGTCCAGGCTGCCCGCGGAGAGGGTGGATGACTGGTCCGAGCTCGTCACTCGCTTGCCGTTGACGTAGATCCGCACGTTGGACGAGGCGGTCACGGTGGTCGTCGCGGAGCCCGGCGACGTGGTCGTGGTCGTGGTCGTGGTCGTCCCATCGCCGGATGTCGTGGTCGTTGGCGTGGTCGTGGTGGTCGGCGGAGGCGAAGTCGTCGTCGTATCGACCACCGGGACCGAGGCGGTCGGGTTCGTTGCGGCCGATCCGCCCGTATCGGTCTGCGTCGGCGTGGTCACCACGACGGGCGGGGGCGGGGGCGGGGGCGGGGACGCCGGTGCAGTGGCGGTGGCCTGGGGGACCAGCGAGGCGGAGTTGAGGACGTCGAGACGTCCGATGGTCAGGCCGGTGACGCTATCATTCACCGCCCTGGCGCCCTTCTCCAGCCACCCGGTCACCTGATCGACGGTCGGCAGCGTGCCGAACCGCGAGGCGTAGATCTGTTGAAGGAGCACGACGGCGCCGCTGACGAGGGGGGCGGCGAAGCTCGTCCCTTCCACCGTCGTGGTCCCGCTGTCGCCGGCCGGCGCCACGAGGCCCTTGCCGGGGGCGGCGAGGTCGGTCATCGATCCCATGCCGACCGTCGATCCGAGCCTCTGGGCGTTCGAGAGCAGGTGATCCGACGTGTCCGTGGCCGTGACGCCGATCACGCCGTCGACGATCGAGGTGAACCCTTCCCCTTGCTGGCCCGTGAAGCTGTTGCCGGTCGCCGCGACGACGGCGATCTTCATCGAGGTGAGCTGTCCGATCAACTCGGTGATCTTCTGCCCGTTGCCCCCATCCTGGGCGAACCAGTTGTGGGCGTAGTTGCCGCCGTCCGAGAGCGACATGTTGACGACGGTGATGTTGTACTCGGAGTGGTGATCCACGACCCACTGCAGGGCGTTGACGATGCTGCCGAGGTCGGCCGAGTTGTTGTCGCCGACGACCTTCAGGGCCACGATGTTGACGCCCGGCGCGACGCCCGGGTCGCTGGCGTCGGACGAGGCGATCAGCCCGGCGACCGCCGTGCCGTGCTGCGACGTCGTGGCCATCGGATCCGCGGAGTTGTTGGCGAAATTGTAGCCGGCGATGACCTTGGCATTGGCCCCGAACGAGCCGCCGAAGGCGGAGTTCTTGTAGTCGACGCCGGTGTCGATGACGGCGACGGCCATGCCCTTCCCGTCCACCGAATAGGCCGATCGCGTGGCGGCGGCGTTGATGATCGGGTCGTAGACCGCGGCCGTCCCCGCGGCGACCGAACCGACCGGCATCTCCCTGGTCGCGACCGAGGCCGGGACGTGGGCTCGAGCCCGCTCGACGGGCGGAGTTTGAACGGACGTCTCCGGCCGAAGGTGGTTCGAGAAGGCCGGGACGCCGGCCTTCGCGGCGGAGAGGACCTCGGTCCCCGGGGTCGTGGACAGGAGGCAGCGATCATCGAGGGATTCGATCGTGGGATGCTGGGCTCGGTCCTTCTTTCGGTTCCGGAAGCAGTCCGTGATCCATGCCATGAACAGGTCTCCCCAGACGGCCGCCATACCATTGGCTCCGGCCGCCCCGCGAATCGGTTGTGAACACCCCCCTTCCATGGCGAGCGGCGATCGCGGGCCGGATCGTTCGGCCAGACGAGCGACGCGCGGGGACCCGGCCCGGGCGTCGCCCGGAGAGTCCGCGGAGCGTATGGCAAGGTTGTTGGGCCGCCTTCGGCGTTCCGTCGCCGGGTCCGTCCGCGGACGACCTGGGGACCGGGTGCCTCCGGTTTGGTGACCCGGGAGCAACGGATCGTCCTCCGACCGGTCCGGGAAAGGGTCTGGGGACACCCCTCGCGCGGTCCGCTGGATCGCGATCCTCGAGCGACCTCCTGAGTGGGCCGGCGATGGCTCGCCGTGCCCTTCGGCCCCGCGACCATCGGCGCGGAACCCGGGCGCGATCCCTTCGCGCCACGGTCGCCTCGAGCTGCGATCCCACTCCGGCTTGTGTCCCCTCATGGGACGCGCTAGAGTGAGACAAGGCCCGGGCGATGGCCGGCGGGAACGGGTCCCGTCCGGCGACCCTTGTATCGTCCCGGATCCGGAGCGAGGGCCTTTCGAAAAATGCAAATCGTCGCCGTGATCCCGGCCAGACACGCTTCGACCCGACTGCCCGGCAAACCCCTTCTATCCGAAACCGGTCGGCCGCTCATCCAGCACGTCGTCGAATCCGCGCGGTCCGCGCGATCCTTGCAACGCATCGTCGTGGCCACGGACGACGCGCGAATCCACGACGCGGTCGTCGCGTTCGGCGGCGAGGCCATGATGACCCGCGCGGATCACCCGACCGGGACCGATCGCGTCGCCGAGGTCGCCGCGCGAATCGCGGAAGCCGGCATCATCGTCAACATCCAGGGAGATGAGCCGGAGATTGCCGGCGAGACCATCGATCAGCTCGTATCGCTCCTGCAACAGGATCCCGACGCCCGCATGGCAACCCTGGCGACGCCCATCCGCGAGGAGTCCGTCTACCGGGATCCATCCTGCGTCAAGGTGGTCCGCTCCCGAAACAACCGCGCGCTCTATTTCTCGCGGAGCCCGATCCCCTGCCATCGCGACGGGCTGCCGTCGGGGGGAGGCGAGCCGATCGGGCTGCTTCACCTGGGCCTCTATGCCTTCCGGCGGGACTTCCTCCTCTCGATCGCCAGCCTCCCGCCATCGGCCCTGGAGGCCGCCGAGAAGCTCGAGCAGCTTCGCGTCCTGGAGGCCGGGCACGCCATCGCGATCGGGGTCGTCGAGGAGCCGGGCGTGGGGATCGACACGCCGGCCGATTACCGGCGGTTCGTCGAGCGGTGGCGGGCCCGCGGCCAATGAGCGCGCCGGGAACGGCCGGCCCGATCAGCCGGCTGAGGCCGGGGGATTGAGCGGCTCGAGATCCGGGTGGACGAATCGTCCATCGACGCGGAGGGGCTGGCCGTCGAAGGCGATGGTGCCGCCGCCGTACTCGGGGCGCTGGATCTGGACGAGATCCCAGTGGATCTTCGAGCGATTACCGTTGTCGGCCTCGTCGTAGGCGTTGCCCGGGGTGAAGTGGAAGCTGCCGGCGATCTTCTCGTCGAAGAGGATGTCCCGCATCGGGTGGAAGATCCGCGGATTGCAGCCGATCGAGAACTCGCCCACGAACGCGGCCCCCGCGTCGCAGCCCAGGATCGAGCGGAGCTTCTCCACGTCGCCCGCGGTGCAATCCGCGCGGACGATTCGACCCTTCGAGAATTCGAGGCGGACGCCGTCGAACGGAGAGCCCTGGTAGATCGTGGGGGCGTTGAATCGGACGTGGCCCTCGACGGAGTCACGCACCGGGGCCGTGAAGACCTCGCCGTCGGGGATGTTCATCTCCCCGGCGCAGGGGACGACCGGGATGCCGGCGATCGAGAACCGGAGGTCGGTATCCGGCCCCTGAATGTGGACCTCGCGGGCGGCGTCCATCCGTCCCACCAGGGGCCGCAGGTCGGCGGCCAGCCGGGAGTAATCCAGCGTGCAGGCCCGGAAGTAGAAATCCTCGAACGACTCGGTGCTCATGGCGGCCTGCTGGGCCATGCTCGGGCCCGGCAGTCGCAAGACGCACCATCGGGTCTTCGGGACCCGATACTCGAAATGGACGGGCTTCTGGTACTGCTCGTTGTAGAGATTCATCCGGTCCGATGGGACGTCGGCCAGCTCGCTGATATTCCGGGAGCCGCGGAGACCGATGTAGGCGTCGACCTGCTCCATCCGCGCCCGGTCGACCTCGCCCCATCGCTTCAGGCTGGCCGCCGACCCGTGGCGGACGAGCTCCCGGACCAGGCGATTGTCGCGCACGTCCACCAGGGCGAACGCCCCGAGCTCCAGGGCCTTTCGGACCAGGAGCCTGGGGAGCGAGCTATCGTCCAGGTCGAAGCACTCGATGAAGAGCGTCTCGCATTCCCGGAGCTTGACGGAGTGGCGGATCAGGATCTCTGCGAGCGTCTCCCAGCGCGGGTCGGTCATCGGCAACTCTCGTGGACAGGCACCTGGCGAATCAGGCGACGAGCCCGTCATCCTTGCGGCGGGCGGTCCCCTTGGATTAGCTTACCGGGAGAAGAAGACCGCCGCGAGGCGGCCCCGCCCGAGGTGACCGTGAGGAGGCAACCCGCGTTGAACCCGTTCGACCTGACCGGCAAGGTGGCGATCGTGACCGGAGGGAACGGCGGGATCGGCCTGGGGATCGCGAAGGGGCTGGCCGAGGCCGGGGCGTCGCTCGCGGTCGTCGGCCGGAACGCGGAGAAGTCGCGGGCCGCCGCCGAGGAGATCGGCCGGGGCGCGATCGGCCTTTCGGCCGACGTGGCCCGGGCGGAGGAGGTGGACCGCGTCGCGAAGGAAGTCCTCGGACACTTCGGGCGGATCGACGTCCTCTTCAACAACGCCGGGATCAACATCCGCCGCCCGCCGCAGGAGATCACGGCGGAAGAGTGGACGCTCGTCCTGGAGACGAACCTGACGAGTGCCTTCCTGATGTCGAAGGCCGTCTATCCGGCGATGAAGCGGGCTGGGGGCGGGAAGATCGTGAACACCGGGTCGATGACGTCGATCTTCGGCTCGAGCTTCGCCGCGCCCTACGCGACGAGCAAGGGGGGCATCGTCCAGCTCACCAAAAGCCTGGCCCTCTCATGGGCAGCGGACAACATCCAGGTGAATGCGATCCTGCCCGGTTGGTTCGATACCGAGATGACGCAGCAGGCCCGGGAACAGATCCCGGGCCTGCACGAGCGGGTCCTGGCCCGGATCGCCGCGGGGCGATGGGCCAAACCGGAGGATATGGCGGGCACGGCCGTCTGGCTGGCGAGCCGTGCCAGCGATTACGTCACGGGGGTAGCCATCCCGGTCGACGGGGGTTACTCCGCCGCCCTGTAGCGAAAACGACGGCTACTTCGGCGCTTTGGCCTTCCGACCCTGCGGACTCGCCGTCGGCTGGGCCGAGCCCTCCGGAGCGGGAGTCGTGTCCTCCTCGGGGAGCTTCGGCAGCGCCGCGGGGGTGCCGTCGGCGTTCACGCCCTGGGGGAGAGTCCGGCTGGGCATGGCCGGCATCGGCAGCGCGGGATTGGCCGGGGCCGGCGCCGGGGCCGGGGCGACGACCGAGGCCGGGCGCGAGGTTCGGGCTGCGGGGGGGAAGACCGGGAAGCCCAGGGGCTCCGCGTCCTTTTCCTCGTCCTTCGCGACCTCCTCGGCCGTGATCATGGCGAGGTGCTCGCGGACGACGGCCTTGCCGTCCTTGTCGGCCACGGTATGGGGACCGAAGGCGACCAGCAGGACCTCATCCTTCGGGATCAGCCACTCGCCCGCGATTTCGGCGCGGCCAACCTCGGGGATCTCAACCCTGGCTGTCCGGGCCGGCGCCGACTCCTTGCCAGGAGTTGTCCCATCCACGCCGACGAACTCGACAGCGGCCCACTTCGCCGAACCAGGGTCGGTCAGCTCGTTGTAGCTCTCATACAGCAGGTAGAGACCAAGCTCCGCGCCGGCCATGACCATCTCGGCGGCGTGAGCGCGATGATCCGAACCCAGACCCGCTTCCTCGAAGGCACACTGCGCGACCTCGGGGCAGGCGTCCTGATGGCAGCACGCTTCGTCGGTCTGCACTTCAGTGCAGGCGGCGACCTTCGCGTCCTGCTTGGAAACCTTTGCTTTCTCCGGCGACGGGCAGCTCACCGTGTGGACGGCGCGGACCTCGGTGTCCTCGATGACGACCTGGGTGAGGATCCCCTGGTCCATGGCTCGGCCGGAGACCGTCGCGGCCATCCCCTCACGGATCGTGTCCGAGGTCTGCCGGGGTGCGGTCCCCTCGCCGCGCCAGGCGACCTGGGTGACGTAGGAATGGCCCTTGCGGCTGGTCACGTGGGCGGGGGTCTGGGAGCGGGTCATGACCTTGGGCGTCGCGGGGCCTTCCTTCACGGAGCCGGCCGGGAGCTTCTGGATGAAGTCTTTCGGGGCCGTCCAGACCGTGACGCCGCCCCGGCTGGCGACGGCCTTGAGGCCGGGGACGCCGCCTTCACGCCACTCCAGGCCGCGGACCTCGATCGTCTTGAACTGGTAGGTGATCTCGGGGCCGTCCGTCCGGTTCACGGGCCCACCGGCCAGCCCGGCCAAGACGGCGACCCACCTCAATGCCGTGTTCATGCGACGACCTCCGTTTCGTCCGGATCTCCTGCGAATCCTCTGTCGAAGCCCGCGCAGGGCCGGGCTCGGGCGGGATGATACGTGCGATCGCGGGAGGCGTCAACGGCGGCTGTCGGCCGGCCGGGGCCCGGACTTCAGTTTTCTTCAACGATCCTGGGGACGAGTCGTTTCCTCAATCATCGGCGGTGTTTCCGGCTCGTCCGCCGTGAAGACGACCCCATCCGAGGAGGGCAGATCGTCGAGGAACTCGATCCCCGCAGGATCGGGACTCTCGAGGGGATGACGGAACTGTCGTCTGGGTCGGTCGACCAGCGTCTCGAATTCCTCGCGAGAAATCCCGTACAGGCCGGCCGAGCAAAGGCCATAGAAGATCACGCAGAGGATGGATCCCACCGCGATCCCGGGATCAACCAGGCGTGCGCCGTGGAGGAGCTCGTCCAGTTCCTGGTAGGAGAAGGGTGAGAACGCCACGAACAGGGGAGACACCCCGGCGAGGACGGACGCCGTACCTGGTCCGCCATGCAGCGTGGGGACGCAACAGAGGAGATAGCCGAGGTTCAGGAAGACCGCGACCCCCACCGTCGCGGCGATGGCCCCCGCGGAGGTCTTGCATCGAAGGGAAAAGTAGGTCCCCAGCGTCGCCGGGAAGACGAGCAGGCTGCCGGTCAGGAGAGCCGCCAGGACGAATCCAAGCGGATGAACGGCGCCGCAGACGAGACCGCACAACCAGGTGAAGAGCATACCGCTCAGGAGGAACCGGCTACGCCAGTAGGTGCCCAGGATCTTGGCGTGGATGATCTCTCGCCCCTCGAGCGGCGTGGCGGCCAGGCTGATCCAGGTGTCGCGCTCGCGCTCCGAGGTGATGCCCGTCGCCGCGGAGACGCAAGACAGTAGGCCCGCCAGGACGTAGAGGATCGTCGTGACGGAACGGACCACGAAGCTCAGGCTTCGGCTCGCGTAGGGTGGTTCAGTCGCACCATAGCCGTGCCTCGCAACTTCTTTGAATGCCGGGAGACATGCGATAACCAGGATCAAGAAGAGTGTCCCGGCGAATGCCACCTTCAGAAAAACCGCGAGCGCGAAACGGGGTACGCTGGACGATCCCAGGGTTCCGCTGCATTCCTTCCAGATCATCGGCCGATCGCCCACAGCCGGTCGTGGACCCAATCGAAGCGGGCCTCCTTCACGGCGTCTCCAACGAAGGAACCGCCTTAGCCTGCCGACCCGAGGCCCTCGCTCCCGGGGCCGGAGTCGAAACGTAGCCCAGGCGAGAAGCGGTACCGAGACGGCGATCTGGGCCAGGAAGGAGCGCAGGAGCGCAGCCGGCCAGCCCTGGCCCGACGTCAGGTCGTCCATGAGCCCGTTCAGCGGGCTGAGCGAGGCAATCCACTCGCCAACTGCATCGAAGCGATGGAGCCAGTTCGCCTGCGGCCAGCCTGATCCGGACTGGATCACGAGATTGAGCCAGGCCAGGAGATAAAGGCCGGCCAGCTCGATGGCATAGGTCGCGATGATTGCGTCCCGCGGGAGGGTGCAGTAGAGGGAGACCACCATGGACATGCTGGCAACGAAGCAGATCGAGGAAAACCCGACTCCCGCAGTCAGCCAGACCATCAAGGGATCCACTCCGCCGAGGAACAGCGACAGGCTGAGGATCGGCAGGCACATCAGGAGCAGTGTCACCAGATTGATGAGTCGTGAGGCGAATTTGCCGCACACGATCTCCACGCCGCCGAGGGGGCTGGCGAGCAGGTAGGGCAGGATCTTGCGCTGGCGTTCCTCGGCGATGGAGCCGGCGAGGTAAGCCGGCGTTAGCACCAGGATGAGCAGAAACTCGACCCAAACCGTGGCAAGGAACAGGTCGAAGCCGAGGTTAGCAACGTCGCGCGGCGCGTATTCGTGGTAGGGAGAGTGCAGGCCATACCTGCCCTGCCCCACGAATGAGATCAGCAGGAAAAGCAGCAGGAGGCCGATCCCCGTCCGGAGGATGAACGTCCGCCGCCGGCGAGCGGCCGCTCGCAGCTCATGGAAGAAGACGGGGCCGGGGAACATCAGCTTCTGGGGCTCCGCGGATCCGACGGAGGGGCGACAGGTCGATCCGGCGACGGAGGATTGATTCTACCCCCTCGGTCTGACGAATGTCGATCGGTTGCGTGACAGACGATCGCGAGACATCATTTCGCGACAGGCCGCTTCCCGGATAGGATAAGATGGAATCCCGCCACGCGGATCACGGTGTGCTCGTTCACGCGAAAGGATCGGGCGAATGGCCACGGACGTGAAGCTGAAGGAACTGCTGCCGGCGATCACCGAGCGCATCGTCGAGACCTACGAGGAATGTGGCGCGATCCACCACCTCGGCCATTCCCCGCTGCCGAGCTATCGCGAGATCGTTGAGATCCTCGGCGATTTTCGCGAGATCATCTTCCCGGGATACGGCCGGCGACAGAACCTGCACATCGGCAACGTCGCGTACCATGTCGGCGACATCGTCGACGGCCTCCACGACCGCCTGACTCAGCAGATCGCCAGGGCCTTTCGTCACAACTGCCGTGCGAAGGACCTTGAGGCCGACTTCGAGGCCCACGCCCAGGACGTCGCCGTCCGCTTGCTCGAAGCGATCCCGGAGTTGCGGCGGACGCTGAAGGAGGACGCCCTCGCCGCCTATGACGGCGACCCCGCGGCTCGCAGCCAGGACGAGATCGTCTTCTGCTATCCCGGACTGGCCGCGATCTCCGTCTATCGGCTGGCGCACGTCCTGCACGCGCTGGACGTCCCGTTGATACCCCGGATGATGACGGAATACGCCCACGGCAAGACGGGGATCGACATCCATCCCGGCGCGCGGATCGGCCGCAGGTTCTTCATCGACCACGGTACCGGCGTCGTCATCGGCGAGACCACCGAGATCGGCGAGAACGTCAAGATCTACCAGGGGGTGACGCTGGGCGCGCTCAGCTTCCCGCGGGACGAGTCCACCGGCGAGGTCGTCCGGGGCAACAAGCGTCATCCCACGATCGAGGACGACGTCGTCATCTATGCCAACGCCACGATCCTCGGGGGCGACACGGTCATCGGCCACCACTCGATCATCGGATCATCCGCCTGGATCACGCGGAGCGTGGCGCCCCACACGACGGTCACCATAGAGAACCCGCGGCTCCGCTACCGTGAAGGGGACGTCCAGTCCGACGACGGCTACGCGGGCCGGCTCAACTACCAGATCTGATCCGATCGAAGGATCGGGCCGGCGCGAACAGCGGTCGCGCCGGCCTGCCTTCAGGCGGGCTCATTTCGGCTTCGGGGCCTTCTTCTGGAGGTCATCGTACGTGAGCGAGGAGAAGAACTTCTCCATCGCATCCTGGGTCGACGGAGCGGGCCCGGAGGCGGCGAGCGCCGGGGCGATCTCGCTCCGAAGGGCGACGAGCAACGGGTGGAGCGTCGTCAGCGAGGAGCGCTCCGCGGCGGTGTTCGCCACGCCGAAGCGGAGGTTGAACGCCTTCATGAAGCTGAGGAGCTCGCCCAGCGAGACGTTCTCCTTCTTCTGCAGGCCGGCGAGGATCACGTCGTATTCGGGCGAGCGGAGCATGACGACGAGGCCGTGTGCCGCCTTGAGGAACCGATCGGCCTCGCGGCGCTCCCGGCTGCCGGCCTGGTAGGCGGAGGCGACCTTCTCCTCGGCCGAGTAGAGGGCGGCGAGGATCTTATCCAGGACGGCGGGGTCCGGCGTGATCTCGTCGGCGTCGGACTCGAAGAGCTGCTTCTCCAGGGTGGAGATCGTCTCCCGCTCCGCGGCGAACTGGGGGGTATTGAGGGCCGCCGGCAGGTGGCCGCCGACCAGGTCGTGGAGGCTGATCGTGATGGCCGCCGCGGCATACCGGAACGGGATGTTCCGCACGATCCGCGAGGGGACGGGAGCCTTGGCCGACTGCAACGCCTTCACGTAGATCCTGGGATCGTTGAGGACGTCCAGCGAGGCATTGAGGGCGTCCCCCTGGGTGATATCTCGGGGCTCCGGATTGTTCCGGAGCCGGTCGAGGCGGGCGTCGATCGCGGCGTTGGTTCGCTCCCGCTCCGCCAACTGACGCTGGGTACGGATCCGGTTGGCGTTGGACTGCGCCTCGTGCACGTATTCATTCCACCGCATCACGGTATCGGTGTTGAGCGCATCGGCCTCGGCCGTCAACTGGTTGTAGATGCCGGCGCCCATCAGGAACATCCCCTCGCCTCGGGCGATGTCTCCCTGCGCCGTGCCGACCCCCATGCCCATCCATTCCCAGCCGCCCATCATGCCGCCGGGCATGCCCCACTGGGCACGGGCCGTGGTCGCCGGCAGCGCCACGATCAGGAATCCGAATATCGTCGCCAACCTGGATCGCCGAAACATCGATGGTCCTCGCAAGGGGGATGTGCCTTCGCACTGCAGTGATAACCTGGCGCCATGCCACGACCGCATCTTACTCTGGCGAGGTTCGATCGTCTGCCGACTCGACCGGGATTTTCCGCGTTCCGGTGCGGACGACTCGGTCGTGTGGGCGTAAAGATCGGGCTCATCCGACCAGAAGCGCGACCGGGAACGAGGCGAACAACTCGGCGGCCTTGAGCCTCGTCGTGCCCGCGGGATCGACCGAGATGGTCTCGCCGGTGAAGACGTTGCGGAGCGCCCTGGACCCACCGGGGTGATCGACGACGAGCTCGGTTTCCCCCCAGTTCGCGGCGCCCGGGGGACGATCCTCATCGACGAGCCGGGTTGGCAGCCTGGGAATGGCCACGAGGGCCCGATGGTCGCCATCCGCGCGCAGAAAGGCGAAGAGGCAGTCCGATCGGGCCCCTCGCGGAGTGAGAGGGCGATAATCCCCCGACGTGAAGAGCGAAGGGTATTGCCGCCGCGCCAGCAAGGCCCGCCAGTGCAAGTAGAGCTTCACTCGCCCGTCGGCCGGATTCGAGGCGAGCTCCAGGGCGAGCTTCCGCGGACCGATCGCCGGGTCCTCATGCGCGGTGACGAGCTCTCGGAGGAGACGCGCACGAAGCTCGAAGTCGACGGGCCGACGATTGTCCGGGTCGACCAGGCTGAGGTCCCAGAGCTCCGCCCCCTGGTAGGTATCCGGCACGCCGGGCATCGCGATCTTGAGGAGCGACTGGGACAGGGAATTGATCATGCCGTGCCGGCTGATGACGGACTGGAACTCCGCGAAATCCCGCAGGAACTCCGCGTTCGTCGGATCGAGTACCCCGGTCACGAACGCATCGACCGCCGCATCGTAGTCCGCATTCGGGTTCTGCCAACTGCTGTGAACCTTCGCCTCGTGGAGGGCCTTCTGCATGAAGCCGCGGAGCCGATCCACGAACGAGCGATCGGTCGCGGCGCCCAACCCCTCCATGGGCCAGGCACCCAGAAGGTTCTGATAGAACAGGCACTCCTCGTTCCGATCCGGGGCCCACCTTCCGTCGATCGAGGTTCGCAGTTTGCGATTGAGCTCGCTCCACCGGGCCAGGGCGTCAAACCAGGCGTCCGGGATCTCGGAGAGCACATTGATGCGGGCGCGCACGTCGTCGCTGCGTTTGGTGTCGTGCGTCGACAGCGGGGTCATCGCCCGGGGGAATCGTCCCGCCCGCTCCTGGTTCCAGCGATGCAGGGAATCCGGCTCGGCGCCGAACTGGCCGGGCTCGCCTCCGACCTCGTTGAGAGAGACCAGTCGGTTGTAGACGTAGAAGGTGGTGTCCTCGAGCCCCTTCGCCATCACCGGGGCCGTGACCTGCTGGAACTTGCCGGCGAACTCGGCCGGAGACAGACCGGCCTCCGAGTCCTCTTCCGCGGTCGCGGTCCCGTCCAGGAGCACGTCCCGCAGGAACTGGAATACGGCGCGGCTGATCATCGGATTGCGCCGCCTGGCCGAGCGCACGGCTCGATCGACGACCTCTCGGTCCTGCTCGTGGATCAGGCCCGCCGTGATATAGCTCCGATAGACGGGGAAGGACGCGATCACCTCGCGGGTGGCCTGCCGGAGGACGCTCTGGGTGAAGTCACGCGACCTGCGGTCTCGCCGCGCGATCCGTTCGAGCTGATGAGACAGGACGTGCAGCTCGCTCGCCAGCGAGATGTCCAGGATGAGCCGCTTCTTCCAGGTGACGAGCTCGGGGTACGGAGTCGAATCCCCGAGCCACTCCTGATAGCGGCGGGTGAACGCCGCCGCCGAGGACCGGTCGACGAACAGGTCGTTGATGCGGTTGAGCGCGTCGTAACCGGAGGTCCCGTGCGAAATCCAGTCCTCCGGGAAAGGCTCCTCCGCGCTCAGGATCTTCTCCACGACCACGTAGAGCCTTGGGTCGTTGATGCCCGGCACCGGCGCGGCGTGGACGAGATTGTACAGGTGCGGACGAAGCTCTTCCCAGGCGACGCACCCGGCCCTCGGGCCGTCGAGGTGGATTCGCCGCGCCGTCATCAGGACGAATGCCTGCTGGAGCCGGGCGAGATACTGCTTGGGATCGAGCAGGCCGTCGGGGTGATCGATCCTCAGGCCGGTCGCGCCGGGGCGGGTGATGATGTCGAGGATGAGGCGGTGGGTCGACCGCATCACCTCCTCGCGATCGGTCCGCAGGGCGGCCAGCGTGTTGATGTCGAAGAACCGCCGGTAGTTGATCTCATCCTGGGCCACCCGCCAGTAGGCCAGGCGGTAAGGCTGGGCATCCAGGAGACGATCCAGCTCGTCGAAGCTCCTGGGCTGCCCGGGCGTGCCATTGAGCGCTTGCAGCGCATCCTCGATCGCCCGAGCGACGACGGGCTGCGCGTCCACAAGGGCGGCCAGCCTGCGCTTCACGACCTCCTTCTCGCGCCGCCGCTCGGCCACGCGTCCCGGGGAGGTGTCCGAATGGGGCGGCAGGTTGCGGATCGCCGTCAGGATGCTCTCGATCTCGATGACCAGCTCGTCCTCGTTTCCGGCCTGAAGGATCATGGCTCGGAGTGTCGGATCGAGGACCACGCAGTACGACTTGGGATCGATGGGGAACCGATGTTCGCCGTACCGGACGTGGAAGGCCCCCCCCTCCCGGGCGACGACCAGCTCTCCCTTCTCGAGCACCACGCCGAAGAGGTCCCCCAGGAACGGAAGGAGGACGCGGCCCCGATTCTCGGGTCGAGTCGGGGCCGCCCAGTCGATGTCGAAGTCGTCGGCGTGGATCGACGCCTGGCCGTTCTCCAGGACGTCGTTCCATCGGGGGTTCTCGTTGCCGAGGATCCCCATGTGATTGGGCACGACGTCGAGGATGAGGCCGAGCCCGTGCCGGCGCAGTTCCGTGAGCCAGGCGTCGTGCTCGGACTCCGTGCCGATCTCGGGATTGAGCGTCTCGTGGTCGGTGATGTCGTAGCCGTGAACGCTCCCGGGCGCGGCCTTGAGGTAGGGAGATGCGTAGGCGTCCGAGATGCCGAGCTCCGCCAGGTAAGGGACGACGGCCCTGGCGTCGCGAAACGTGAACCCGGCGTGGAGCTGCAATCGGTAGGTGGCATCGGGCAAGGCCCGGCGCCCTCGGATTTCCGCCAGGGCCGCGTGGAAGAGTTCGCGGGCGTAATCCGGCAGGTCGATCGGGACGGATGCGATCCCGGACGAGCCGATCTCGGAAGGGGATCGCTCGCTACAAAGGTCCGTCGCGCTGGGCATGACGACTCCTGTCGTGGGGTGGTGGGCGGCGACCGGCCGGCCGGCGCCGGGAGCCAGGCCGGGGGACATCCGCTTGGCGACGTCCCCCCGGCATTGGCATGCGATCAGGGCCCCGGTCGCGACGCCGGTCTGTGCGAGGGCACCGGCGGCACGGGCTTGCGAGCCTCCTTGCGGACGGCCTGGTCCTCCGTGCGCGACAGGGGCTCGGCCTCGGACTTCTCGCGTGTGAAGAAGACGGCGAGAGTCCGGTCCTTCAGCTCGACCTCCTCGCCGGCATTCAGCACCCGAGAGGTCCGATCCGCCGTCGCGGTGTCCAGGACCATCTCCCAGACCTGACCCTCGCGCGTCTCCGGGAGCTTGAACGTCATGGGCTCGTGGTGCGCATTGAGCAGGATTAGGGCCGTATCATCAACGATGGGCTCGCCACGCTCGTCGATGTCGTGGATCAGGTCGCCCGCGAGGCGAACCCCCATGCTCTTGACGTAGCCGGCATTCCAGGAATCGTCCGACATCTCCTCTCCGGAGGGCTCCAGGAAGGAAATGTCCTTGATCTCGTCGCCGCGGAGTGAGCGCCCCTGGAAGAAATGGCGGCGCTGGAAGACGGGGTGCTCGCGGAAGATCTGGCAGACCCGGCTGGTGAAATCGAGGAACTTCTCCTGTCGCTCGGTCAGCTCCCAGTTCAACCAGGTCAATTCATTGTCCTGGCAGTAGGTGTTGTTATTCCCCTTCTGGGTATGGCCGATCTCGTCGCCGGCGAGGATCATCGGCACGCCCTGCGAGAGGAGCAGGGTCGCCATCATGTTCCGCTTCTGCCGCTCGCGGAGGTCGAGGATCGCCGGATCGTCGGTCGGCCCCTCCACGCCACAGTTCCAGCTATCGTTGTTGCTGGCGCCGTCGCGATTCTCCTCGCCGTTGGCCTCATTGTGCTTCTCGTTGTAAGAGACGAGGTCCTCGAGCGTGAAACCGTCGTGGCAGGTGATGAAGTTGATGCTCGCGTAGGGAGCCCGGCCGTTGTGGAGGTACAGGTCGCTGGAGCCGGAAAGCCTGGTTGCGAATTCCGAGACGGTCCCGCCGTCCCCCTTCCAGAACCGGCGGACGTTGTCGCGATACTTGCCGTTCCACTCGGTCCAGAGCACGGGGAAGGAGCCCACCTGGTATCCGCCGGGCCCGACGTCCCACGGCTCCGCGATCAGCTTCACCTGCGAGAGGATCGGATCCTGGTGGATGATGTCGAAGAAGGCCCCCAGTCGATCCACCTCGTAGAGCTCGCGGGCGAGGGTGCTCGCGAGGTCGAAGCGGAAGCCGTCCACGTGCATCTCGACCACCCAGTACCGCAGGCTGTCCATGATGAGCTGGAGCACCTGGGGGTTCTGCATGTTGAAGGTGTTGCCGCAGCCGGTGAAGTCCATGTAGTAGCGCGGGTCCGGCGCCAGGCGGTAGAGGCTCGCATTGTCCACGCCGCGGAACGAGAGGGTCGGCCCGCGCTCGTTCCCCTCGGCGGTGTGGTTGTAGACGACGTCCAGGATGACCTCGATCCCCGCAGCGTGCAGCGAGCGGACCATCATCTTGAATTCGCGGATCGTGGACTCCGGGTTGGGGTCGGTCGCGTACCGCGGATCCGGGGCGAAGAATCCGAGCGTGTTGTATCCCCAGTAGTTCACCCGCCCCTTCTCCGTCAGGAACCGATCGTCCACGTGGTAGTGCACCGGGAGCAGCTCCACCGCCGTCACCCCGAGCGCGAGGAGCCGCTGCACCGAGGCCTCGGACGCCAGCCCGGAATAAGTCCCCCTGGCCTTGTCCGGCACGCCGGGCATGAGCTTCGTGAAGCCCTTGACGTGGACTTCATAGATCAAGGTCTTGTGCCAGGGCGTCAGGGGGGGGCGGTCGTCGCCCCAGGTGAAGGCCGTGTCCACCACGGCGGCGAGCGGCGCGAACGGGGCGCTGTCGCGCTCGTCGAACGACAGGTCGGCTTCCGGGCTGTCCAGCTTGTAGCCGAAGAGCGAGTCGTCCCACTTCAGGTCGCGGCCGATGGCCTTGGCGTATGGGTCCAGCAGCAACTTGTGAGGATTGAATCGATGACCTTTAGCGGGCTCGTATGGGCCGTGGACCCGGTAGCCGTAGAGCTGGCCGGGGAGGATGTCTGGGAAGTAGTTGTGCCAGACCTGAGCGGTCTGCTCCGTCAGCTCGAAGCAGGCGGTTTCTCCGGCGGCGTCCGGGCCGTCCAGGAAGCAGATCTCGACCTTCGTCGCATTCTCCGCGAAGATGCTGAAATTCACCCCGGCCCCGTCCCAGGTCGCTCCGAGGGGAAAGGGCTTGCCCGGCCAGACTCTCATGGGTTTCTCCGTCGAGGACGACAACGCCGTGGGCGCGATCCGCTACGATCTGCAACGAAACTCACGCCTTGTCTCGACGTGATAACACACCGGCTTTGCACTTTGTATGCCAACGCGAGATTGTCTTCCCCGAGAAGGCCGAGCGGGCCGCCGCTTGAGGCGGCTGGATGGCCGGGCTATCCTGCGCAGAAGCTGGTGGACGAGTTCCCGCTCCGCCACTTTCCCGGTCCAGGAGGCCCCGCATGAACGGTCGGCGCGAGCATCGACGCGACGAGCAAGGGATCGGCCGACGTGAGCTGATCGGGGATCTCGCCACGGGGAGTGTCCTCGGACTCGGCCTGGCGTACCCGCTGGGGGCGCAGGGGGCCGCGGCCGCCGATCCGGCGATCCCGAGGACGGACGGCATCCTTCACATCAAGACGTTCGGCGCGCGGGGCGACGGCGTCAGCGACGACACGGCGGCGATCCGCGCGGCGATCGCGGCGGCCTCGGCCGCGGGCGGCGGGATCCTCTTCTTCCCGCCGGGGAAATACGTCATCACCTCGACGATCCAGGTCGATCAGGGACGAATCGCATTCCAGGGGGCGGGCTGGGGCGCGACGATCTTCACGCCCCGGATCGTCGATGGCGATGTCTTCGCGTTCGGCGATGGGGCGCACGCGCCCGACCGCAACAAGATGGCCGACTTCGCCATCAGGCCGTCGCAACCCATGAAATCGGGGGCGGCGATCCACGTCCGGAACGGCAACGGCATCACCCTGACGGACTTCGAGATCGACGGCGCCTGCGTCGGCCTGAACATCGACGACCTGGGCCTCCAGAGCGGCGTCCACGCACGCGACTTCCTGATCGTCAACGCGAGCCAGGCCGCCATCCGCATCGGGAGGGAGAGCCCGCCGCCCTACCAGCCGAACGAGGTCTTCCTCACCAACGGCACGATCTCCCAGTGCGGCGTCGGCCTGGACCTGATCTACGTCGACGGGCTCTACGCGTCGGCGCTCTCCATCTACAAGTCCGCGACCGCGGGCGTGCGATTCGGGCCGGCCGAGAAGACCGTCGTCAGCGATTCGATCTTCGTCAACTGCATCGCGGACAGCACCGTTTCCGGCGACGGCTGGTCGTTCGCCGGATCGGGGGTGACCGCGAACATCGCCCTGGACAACTGCATCACGAGCTTCAACCACGGCCGAGGGCTGAGTGTCCAGCCCGGGGCGCGGGTCAACGGCCTTCAGGTCCGCGGGGGCATCTACCAGGGCTGCGATCTACCCGGGATCGTCCTCGAAAGCGTGCAAGCGCGGAACGTCCAGATCCAGGGAGTGCAGGTTGGCTTCAACGGCAAATCCGAAATCGGACGGCACGCCGGCATCCACGTCGGCGCGGGGGTCTGCGACTTCACGATCGACGGGTCCATGATCGGCGAGGTCGGCACCTTCACGTCCGTCACCCGGAATTCCCAGGCCTGGGGCCTCGTCATTGCCCGGGGATCGAGCGACGGCTACGTCATCACGAACAACCGCTTCGTCGGCAACCTCACGGGCGGGCTCTCCGATGGCGGGGCCGGGTCGAACAAGACCGTTGCGGGGAACATCACTCGAAAGTGATGCTCACGAATCCTTCGTCTCCCCGTGTTCCCAGAACCCCCATTTTGAGGGCATACGAGATTTCTTCCGAATCTCGGGGAAATCCGCGATACCCACGGTCAGCACCGGTGTTTGCCTTCCCATGCACTCGATCGGGCCTGGTCGAGTGGCCGTCATGGAACGGTCCGCCGGGTCTGGTCGTGGTCCTCGGGACGGGAGGGTCGGATCATGGGGCGTCCGAATCGAGCGTTCACGCTGATCGAGCTTCTGGTGGTGATCTCGATCATAGGGGTCCTCGTGGGCCTGCTCTTGCCGGCGGTGCAGTCGGCCCGCGAGGCGGGGCGGCGGGCGCAGTGCCAGAACAACATGCGTCAGATCGGCATGGGGCTGCTCGAGTTCAAGAACGTCCACCACTACTTCCCCAACGCGGGGACGTTCGCCGAGAACACCATGGTTAACATGGAGGATCCGCACGATCCCCGGGAGAAGAAGAACCAGTCGTTCATCTGGCGTTCGATCAACTCGCCCACGGATCTCGGCTCCGGGTTCTTCCCATGCCTGTACAACTGGGTCGTCGA
>NZ_JAALJH010000054.1 GCF_011064615.1 Aquisphaera insulae
ATAGTCCGAGATGAAGCCGCGGAGCCGCGCGGCGAGGACGCCGTTGAGGTGGATCTCGGCGTCCTCGTCGTGGTGGACCGAGAGCGTGAAGCCCCCGCGATCCCCCTCGGGGAGCGTGAACTCGCGGCGCATCCAGATGTCCCGGGACCGCCACTCGGTGCGGACCACGGCGCCGGGCGTGCCCCGGGTGCCGAAGCCCCCGGGGGCCTCGGGCCAGGAGGTGTCGTCGAAGTCCTCGCGGGCCCAGTCGGCGGCGGGCCGCCGTTCGGTCCGCCTCCAGGGGACTCCCTCCTTGCGCGAGGTGGATGCGACCTCCCGGGCCGCGGCGGGGAGGATCGGGGTCAGGTCGGCCGAGGTCGGATCGATCCGGTAGATTCCGCCCCGATCGAGGCCGACGACGTACAGCTCCCCCTCGTCGTCGAGGCCGAAGGACGCGATCCGCTCCGGAGCCCGGCCGATCTCGACGATCGAGGTCAGGGTGCGATCCTTCTGGCCGATCGCCCAGACGCGGCGGGTCTCGTAGTCGCCGAAGACGTACCGGCCCGCGAGCGCGGGGGACCGGCCGCCGCGGTAGACGAACCCTCCGGTGACCGAGACGCCGACCCGGTGGTGGTAGGCGAAGACGGGCGGGACGTAGCGTTCGCCGGGCCGCGCAAAGCGGTCGGAGAAGGGACGGAAGCCCTCCAGCACGTTCCAGCCGTGATTGTCGCCGCGACGGACGATCGAGACCTCCTCGTAGAGCCCCTGGCCGACGTCGCCGACCCAGAGGTCGCCGGTCGGCGGGTCGAAGCTGAACCGCCAGGGCTCGCGACATCCGAGGGCCCAGATCTCCGGCCGGGCGCCCTCGCGATTGCGGAACGGGTTATCCGCCGGGATGGCGTAGGCGAGGCCGTCGTCCGCCCGGTCCACGTCGATCCGGCTGATCTTGGCGAGGAGCGTGGAGAGATCCTGGCCGTGGCCCCGCGGGTCTCCCTGCGGGCCGGTGTCGCCCATGCCGATGTAGAGCTTGCCGTCGGGCCCGAACGCGAGGTTGCCGCCGTTGTGGATGTCGCTGACGACCGGCATCCTGAGGATCGGCCGCGAGGGCTCGCCGGAGTCGCGGAGGCCGCCGGCCGCCGCCCGGCGCTCGACGACTTCCACGGCGAGCCGTCCGCCGTCGCGCGGGGAGTGCCGCTCCAGGAAGTAGCGGCCGTTCCTGGGGAATTCGGGGTGAAACGCGACGCTCGTGAGGCCGGTCAGCTCGCCGGGCGTCGTCTCGCCGCCCACGTCGACGAAGAGGCTCCGGCTCCGGCCGTCCTTCTCCAGCAGCCAGACCCGCCCCCGCTGCATCTCGATGACGGCCGATGTGCCGGCATGGCCGGGGAGCGGCCCGAACCAGACCGGCCGGTGGAGCGGGGGGGCCGGCACGGGCCGCGGCACGAAGGTCACGGGCCGCGTGGCGCGGGGGATGTCGCGGGCATTCACGGCCTCGCGGGGGGAGGAAGAGGCGGGCGGTTCGAGGGTCCCGAGATACGCGACCAGGTCGGCCATCTGCCCCGGCGTGAGGGCCGCGTGCAGCCCCTCCGGCATCAGCGAGACCCGCGACGGCGACTGCTCCTCGATCTCCGATCGCGCCAGGCGGATGCTCTCCGTGGCCGAGGTCACGATCTGGAGCTCGTCCTCGCCCGTGGGGCGGAGCAGACCCTGGAGCACCCGGCCCGACTTGAGGGCCACGACGGTGGAGAGGAACTCCGGATGGATCTTCGCGGAGGGCTCGAGGATCGAGTCGAGGATCGCGGGGGCGTCCCACTGGCCGCCGCCGAGGCTCGACAGGTCCGGCCCGATCGACGGCCCCTTGCCGCCGATGGCGTGGCACGTGGCGCACTGGGTCCGGGCCGCATCCTCGAAGAGCCGCCGGCCACGGGCCGCGTCGCCCCTGGCGGCCAGCGCGGCGGCCCGGTAGCGGGCCAGGCCCGCGACGTCACGCGCGGGCGCGGTCTGCGAGCGAACTTCCCCGGGGACGAGCGCGGCCAGCACCGCCAGGGCCGCGATCAGCCCCGGCGCGGAGGCCGTGTCGCATCTTCGAGTCATGGTCCGTGCCCCTCGGGACGTGATACCGACGCATGCCTGCCGAGAATCCCGACGCGGGGAAACTCCCAGGGCGAGTGCCCCGCCGGATATTCTATGTAGACGCGTGCGTGATGGGGAATCTCGCGATCCATGGTCTGCGGGGGAGTGCCGCGTGAGCTGGGCGTCGCCGGAGGTCGAGGACTGGACGGATCGCGCACACGCGCTGGTGGAGGCGGCCGAGGGGGGCGACGGGCTGACGCTCCTCCACCGGCGGCTCGACCTGCTGGGCGAGGGCTTCCGCCTCCGCCAGGCGACCGACGCGAAGGGGGAGAGCGCCGGCCCCGGACCGGGCGAGGAGCAGGCCCGCGAATCGGCCCTCCGCGCCCTGATCCTGCTCCAGCGTGCGGTCCTGGAGCAGGTCGACGCCGAGATCGCGCGGAGCCCCGACGTCGAGCCGGACCCGTTCCACGCCGAGGGCGAGGACGACGGCCGGGCCGAGCCGGCCACCGCCAGGGCGATCGTCGCGGCCCGGGTCAAGGAATGGCTGCCGCTGGGGAAGGCGGCGCTCCGGTCGCTCGTCGCCGATCACCAGGTCCGGCGGATGGGGCGGGCGCTCGCCGTCCACGGCATGCGCGGGGACCTCGAGTGGCTCAGCGACGTGGTCGCCCGGCTCGACGGCGAGCCGGCGTCGGTCGCGACGGCCGCGCTCGAGGTGGACCTCGGGCGGATCGACCACGACCTCCGCGCGGCCTCGGCGGCGGGGCGGCCGGAGCAGCTCCGGGAGCGGGACCGGCTGATCGCCTGGGCCGATGCGCTTCGCCGGCTGCTGCTCGGCCGGCGGGTCCGGCGAGAGCTGGCGTGGCCCGCGGCCGGCATGCCCCCCGAGCGGCTGCTGACGATGCGGCTCCAGCTCTCGCGGCTGGAGGCCACGGTGGAGGCCCTGGACGACGGCGAGCGGTCGCGGGAGTGGGCGGAGGCCCTGGCCGTCCGCCGGGCCGACCTGGCGGATCGCGCGGCCGCGGCCTTCCGATCGATGGATCCGGCCGACGCCCGGCGGCACTGCGACCGGTGCGTCCAGGCGACCCAGGACGAGGTCAGCGAGGCCATCGCCTTCGTCGAGGACATGCCGCTGCGGCGGGCCGTGAGCCGGCTCGAGCTCGCCGGCCAGGATCTCGACCAGCTCGCGATCGTGGTCCGCCCCCTCGCGGACGAGGAGCAGGCCGCCGAGGCGCGGGCCCCCGACCCGGCGATCCCGGCGCCGCGGACGACCTCCCAGGCCGCCGAGGAGGAGCTCGAGGAGGTCGACGAGGCCCGCGCGCGGACCCGCCGGCAGCTCGCGGAGGTCCGGCGCCTGCGGCGGCGGGTCCACGGCGAGTGGCAGGAGAAGCTGCTGGCGCTCCGCCTCCGCGAGCGGTTCGGGCGGCGGGCGGTGCGGCTGCTGGAATCGGCCGTGCTCTGGCTGATCGTGGGGCTCCTCTCGCTGGTGGCCGCGGAGGCGGCGCTGCGGCACGGCGGCCGGCTGACTCCCGCGGGCCGGGCCGCGATCGCGTGGGCGGACCTGGTCGTCTGCTCGCTCCTCCTGGCGGAGTTCGGCCTGCGACTGGCGCTGGCGCCGGAGCGATGGCGCTACTTCCGCCGCCATTTCGCGATCGACCTGCTGGCCTCGCTGCCGCTGGGGTTCCTCGCCTATCTCATCGAGGCGGATGAGGCCGAGGTGGGCCTGGCGCAGGCGGAGGAGGCCGTCGACCTGCTCCAGTTCCTCCAGGTCGGCCGCCTGGTGCAGGTGCTCCGCGTCGTCCGGATCATCCTGCCGGCGCTTCGGGTCCTGCGGCTTGGGCTCTTCGCCCTCCGGCTGGGGGACCGGCTGGTCCGCCGGCACGCGGGGCTGCTCAATCGCAACGTCGTCCTCTTCGAGCCGTACCACGCCCACCGGGCGGAATCGAGCGACCGGCACGTGCTGGCCGCCCTGCGGGCGGAGCAGGAGCACGCGGCCACGCTCGTCGCCTCGCGGCTCGGCCGGGCCCAGCGGCTCCGGCTGGCCTCGCGCGGGCTGGCCGACCTGGGGGTGAGGATCCGGGCCTTGCCGGGTGAGGCGTTCGACGACCCGACCGACCCGGGCGAGGCCCGCGACGGGCGGGAGATCCCCGTCGAGGCGCTGGTGGACCGGATGATCCAGCTCACGCCGGAGCAGCTCGTCGACCGCATGGGGCCGGGCTTCGTCACGTCCGCCGATCGCTACCTCCGGCTCCTGGACGCCCCGGGCATCCGCCGCCTGCCGGTGGTCCGAAATCTGGTCGCCTACCGCCAGAAGAGCCCGGCGGAGGCCGCGGCGCTGGCGGCCAACTACATGGGCCATCTGGTGCAGCAGGCCCTCGAGGTCGTCTACTTCCTGGCGGACCTCCAGGGGACGGTCTCCCCCGCCGTCTTCCTGGACCGGCTGGGCGCGGCCCTGGTCTCCGCGACGCGGAACCCGGCGAAGCGCCTGCTCTGGCTGGGCTCCGCGTTCCTGCTCCTGTTCCTGCTGGTCAACGGGCTGGCGGTCTTCCGGCCGTTCCGCGGCTTCGTGGACAAGCTTCAGGACCTCCTCGGCTGGCCGGTGATCATCCTGGGGGGCATCTGCCTGGTCTTCTGGCTGCTCGGGGCGTGGTTCCGCAAGATCGCCAACCAGTCGGCCGACTTCAGCGAGAGGGTGGTCGAGGCCCAGTTCGTGGCCCAGACCAGGACGCTGAAGTCCCTCCGTCGCGAGGAGGACGGCCGGTTCCTCCTGGAACGGGTCATCGATCCCGAGTTCCTCCTCCGGTCGTCCGACAACCGGCGGCCCGGCCCGGAACGACGCGCGGACGCGACCGAGGCCGTCGTCGGCCGGGGGGGAGCGGCCGTCGAGGATCGAGAGCTGTCCTTCCTGAGGAATGTCGGCCTCCTCTACCAGGACTACCTGGACGGCTCGCCGTTCCACCGCAGCGACACCCGGGCCTCGGTGCAGCTCCTGGGGAACCTGGCCCTGACCAACATGAGGCGGAGCCACCTGGGGCACCTCCTCCGCGAGGGGCGGACGATCGATCGGCTGGACCTGAACCGGGCCGGCCGGGTCCTCGGCGGCCCGTACCTCTGGTTCAACTACATCACCCGGATGATCGTCCAGGAGACGGCGATCCTGCTGCTGGACTACAACCGGCACGCCATCCCCCTGGACCGGCTGGCCTGCTCGCCCGAGGGATCTCGCCGGGGATTCCGGGAGTGGCTGGCGCGTCGGCTCCGGGTCGAGCCCGACGAGATCTTCCTCCCCCCGACCGCGGGGCAGGGACGTGCGGCGGAGGAGGTCGCCGGCCCGGCCGACGGGGCGATCCCCCGACGGCCCGAGGCCGACGCGTTCATGGAGACCGTGGAGTTCACCGCGATCGACTTCCTGGCGGCGGATCCCGTGCGGGACGCGGCGATCCGGCGGCGGTTCGGGCCGCAGGTCGCCGACCTGGTCCGGCGCGACCGCCGGCAGAACGTCCGCCGGGCCTTCCGCAGCTATCCGCTCCACGAGCTGCCGCTGGCCCGGCG
Source organism: Aquisphaera insulae (assembly GCF_011064615.1). GTDB lineage: Bacteria > Planctomycetota > Planctomycetia > Isosphaerales > Isosphaeraceae > Aquisphaera > Aquisphaera insulae. Next base: position 5,599 of record NZ_JAALJH010000054.1, read on the forward strand.
GACCATCAACCCCTACGCCTTCTACGAGGCCCACCTTTCTCGCGGCCGGATCGTCCTGCTGCCGTTCCTGATCCTGATCGCGGCCGCCCGGATGGTGACCGCGTCGGTGCGCGGGGTCCACGGCGTCGTCGAGGAGATCCTCCATCCCGAGGCGGACCCGGTGGAGGAGATCCCGGCGGACACCTACGCGACGGCGATCCGGAAGATCCATCGGATGCGCAAACCTGTGCTCATGGGTTCGCTCTGGCTGCGGGCGCGGTTCGACGTCGAATACCTGGGACTCCCCCTGCCGACGGCCCCGCCGGAGCTGACGGCGGGGCCGCTGATCGAGGGCGACCTGGACTACATCCGGGCCTCGCGGCAGGACCGGATCGTCGCCGAGCAGATCCGGATGGGCCATTCTCGACGCCTCCAGTGGATCGGCCGCTGGCTGGAGCGGTTCGGCTGGACGTTCGACGGCCTCCCGGCCTTCCTCGCCGCCGAGATCCCCTATCTCTCCGATCGCGGCGGCGAGGCCCTGCGGGCGCTCGTGGCCGCCTGCGTGCTGGACCACGACGACATCGCCACCCTGGCATCCTCCATCGAGGGCCTCGCACGCGTGATGACGCATGGGGCCGATCCCGAGGTGGACATCTCGCTGCTCCCCCCCAACCTCCCCGATCCGGTGATCAACCTGCGGCGGCTCTGGCACCCGGTCCCCTCGGTCCGAAGGCCCGCGGCCGACCTCTTCAACCTGCCGTGCTTCTCGTCCTACGGGCCGGCCGAGCGCGGCCGGATCCTCGCCTACATGAAGCGGCATCGCCGCGCCGTCCGGGGCTGGGTCAAGGTCGTGCTGGGGCAGGGGGGGGCGGATCCCTGGGCCGTGGTCCGGGCCCGGATGCGCGAGGTCCTCCTGCGGACCGACCTCTGGAGCGACCAGATCATCGTCCTCCGCGCGGTGCAGACCCTGGCACTCCTGGACGTCCAGCACAACTGCAACCTGGTCCGCAGCCTGGGCGACTACGACGCCCCCACTCGCCCCACTCGCCAGTAGGGAGTGGGGCGAAGGACGCAGGGAGTGGAGGATTCGGCCGGGCGGAGCGACCGCGACGGCCGAGCCCCTCGACTTCCTACTTCCCGCTCTCGACCAGCTCTCGCTCGCAGCGGGCGGGGGCGACCTTGCGGACGCAGACGCGCTGCATGTCGCGGAGGTTGAGGCTGAACTTCAGCTTGTCCAGGTTGAGGCGCTGGGAGAGCCCCCAGAAGGCCCGCTGGAGCCCGCGGCTCTTGGAGACGATCCCGACGTTGTGGAGCAGCCGCTCGGCCGACAACGATCGGCCGACGGCGGCGGCCTCCACGGTGTCGAAGCCGGCCGCCTCGTACACCTTGCGGAGCGTATCGAACGTGAAGAAGTAAATATGTCCGCCGCAGTTGACGCTACGCTCGCGTCGCCCCATCAGCTTGAACATGAGGGTGTCGTAGCGGGGCGTCTCGATGACCAGGTGGCCGCCCGGCTTGAGGACGCGGTTGATCTCGCCGAGCGTCCGGATCGGGTCGTCCACGTGCTCGATGACGTGGTTGAACAGGAGGACGTCGATCGACTCGTCGGGGATGTTGGCGTCCTCGAGGATCGCGGGGATCGCCTCGATCCCCAGGTGGTCCTTGCAGAACTTGCAGCAAGCGGCCGCGGGCTCCACGCCCAGGACGTCCCAGCCATCCTTGCGGAAGGCGTCGAGCAGGAATCCGAGGCTGCTGCCGACCTCCAGGAGCTTGCCCCGATTGGGGTAGAGGCGATTCAGGAGCGCCCGCGTGCGGTCGTAATCTCGGACCTGGAGCCGCTCCTTGCTGAGCCGCATGTGCGTCCAGCCGACGGCGTCCAGGAAGTGCTGGTTGAGGGTGCCGTCGGCCTCGGCCTGCAGCGCCAGCTTGAACGGGTCGTAGTTGGGATCCTCCCGCCCGATCTCCATGTGGTCGGGATCCTTCGCCCGCGGGCTGGCATACATCAGGCCGCAGCGGTTGCAGCGGACGATCTGGCTAATCTGGGCGACGCCCGCCGGGAAGACGATCGTGGCGTCATCGACTCCGCAATAGTTGCAAGGCACGGGATCGGCCATGCGGTGGGTTCCTCTCAAGGGGATACGTGATCGCCGCGTCGGCTCGAAGCTCGGCAAGAGAGCTTAATATGACTCCAGTAGGCGGATTGTTGATTCTACCCGGGGCGATGGGGCGAGAAACAGGGGAAAAGGGGCCGCGTTGCCCGGCGGAATCACGACGGCCCATCGGCCAGCGCGCGGACGAGGCGATCGCTGGCGGCCTGCCAGCGGAAGCGGGCCGCGATGGCCCGACCGACCGCGATGCGGCGGTCGCGCTCCTCGTGGCGGTCGAGGAGCTGGCGGAGGGTCGCCGCGATGGAATCCGGGCTGAGGGGATCGAAGTACCAGCCGGCGGCGCCGCCGATCTCCGGCAGGGCCGTCGAGTCGGCGAGCGCGGCGGGGATGCCCTGGGCCATGGCCTCGACGACCGGGATGCCGAAGCTCTCGCAGAGCGAGGGGAAGACCAGGGCGACGGCCTCGGCGTAGGCGGCGCGGAGGGCCTCTCCCTGGCGATAGCCGGGCATCCGGACGACGGCCCGCTTGCCGGCCGCCGCGACGGCCTCGCGGAGCGGGCGGGCCTCCGCCTCCGCCCCGGTCCCGAGCAGGACCAGCGCCAGGTCCCCGGCGGCGACCTCCGGCAGGGACGTCGCCGCCTGGACCAGCCGGGGCAGGTTCTTCCTCGGCTGGAAGTTCGCCACCGAGATCAGGTAGGGCATCCCGGCGGGCAGCCCCAGGTCCTGCCGCACCCGCTCCCGCTCGCTCGGGGTCGCCGGGTCGAAGAACAGGTCCTCGGCGGCGTTGGGCACGTACACCACCTTGTCCCGGCAGGCCGGGAATGCCTCCGCGAGCCGGCCGGTGTTGAAGCCCGAGACCGAGAGGATCAGGTCCGCCCGGTCGTAGGCCGCGGCCAGCCGCTCGCGGGTCCGTTGCGGCGAATATCGCAGCCCCTGGAGGACGTCGTGGCTCGTCACCGCCAGCCGGGCCGACCTCACCGGCACGGCGTACTCGGCGGGGCAGTACACCCAGTCGGCCGGGCCGCAGAGCGCGTCGATCGTCGGCCAGTCGGAAAACCGCCACCAGCGCAGGAGTTGGCGCGTCCGCACGGGGAGCTCGCGGCGAGGCAGGCGCTCCAGGGTGGCCCAGTAGGCCAGGCCGTCGGGCTGGACCATCCGCCCCGTGGCCACCCGAAGGCTGACGTCCTCGCGCCGGGCGAGGCATTCGAGCTGTCCCAGCGCGTGCCTCGTCACCCCCGTGGGGCCGTGGCAGCCGTCCAGGTCATAGAACCAAAGGATCCGCATGGTGGAGGCCCGGGGAGGGCCATCGGTCCGGCCGTCCTGGTCGAGGTCCGCGGCCGGCACCGGCAACGATGCCTCATCCGGGGCGGGGACGGACAGGGCGGCCGACGATGTGCCGGCCCCCATCCCGGATGGGCCATCATGGTCGCGGTGCGGCATCCCTGAGCCCTGGCCTTTCCTCGCCGCCGATCGCGCCATCTCTTGGCCCGGCACCCGGCCCCTGGGTCCACCCGAATCGATCCGGCGAGTCGTCATGTCCATCGAACTGCCCACAGGCTGTCCCGATCGTAGAAATCCCGCGTCCGACTGTCAATCGCGACGCTTCGCGACATGCGCGCGCGGGCTTTGAAATCCCCCGGAGGGCCGGTAGACTACGAGCGGCCCCCGGCCATTCGCCCCGGGCCAGGCCCGTACCATGTCGAGCGATCCATGATGCCCCACGACCGTGCGCCCGGGGACGCCTCCGCCGACCTCCAGTTCGATCGCGCCGAGTTCGCGGATCCTCCGGGCGACATGCCGCCGGCGGGCGACGTCCCGGCCGTCGCGACCGACGTCGAGGCATCCCGGTGCCTCGCCTGCCGCGGGCCGATCGAGGACGTCTATTACGAGGTCCATGGCCAGGTCGTCTGCCCAACCTGCCGGGGGCGGATCGGCGCGGCCCGGGACATGGGCTCCCCGGCCGGGCGGCTGCTCAAGGCCCTGCTTTTCGGGCTCGGTGCCGCGATCATCGGCTCGATCCTCTACTACGCGTTCATCGCCTTCACCGGATGGAACTTCGGCCTGGTCGCGGTCGTGCTCGGGGTGCTCGTCGGGGGGGCCGTCCGGGCCGGCTCGGGGGGCCGCGGAGGGCCCGTGTTCCAGGCCCTGGCCGTCGTCCTGGCGTACCTGGCCATCGCGGCTATGGCCATCCCGGATAACTACTCCGCCCTCATTCAGGCCATCGAAGACCGCGGCGCCGAGGCGGCCCAGCCGCAGGCCCCGGCCCAGCCCGCCGCCGTACCGCCTCCGCCGGCCCGGCCGCGCGCCGACGCCCGGGCGGTCCTGGCGAAGATGATCGCGGAACACCCCTCGATCCTCCTCGTTCTCGGGTTCAGCATCCTCATCTCGCCGGTCGAGCTGGCGATGCTCGCCCCCATCTCCGGCCTGATCTACGCCTTCGCCCTCTGGGAGGCATGGAAGATCAATCGCCGGGCCGTCGTCACGTTCAACGGCCCGTATCGCCTGGCCGCGGCGACGTGCCCGCCCGCGGCCGAGAAGCCGCCGGAGGCCGCCGATGAGCCCTGAGCCCGCCTCGTCCCCGTTCGCGACCGCGATCACCTGCCCGGCCTGTGGCACGGAGGTGGCCCCGACGCTGCTGGCCTGCCCGGCCTGCCGGACGCTCGTCCACGCCGACCACCTCAAAGCCTTGGCCCGGGCCGCCGAGGAGGCGGAGCAGGCCGGCGACGTCTCGGCCGCCCTGGCCGCCTGGCGGCAGGCCCTCGCCCTGCTCCCACCGTCCACTCGCCAGCACGCGGCGATCTCGGCGCGGATCGCGGAGCTGTCGCGGCTCGCGGAAGGGGGGGGCGAGGCGGCCGGCGCGGGAGGCAGGGCCGCCGCCCCCGGGTCCGACGTCCAGGGCTGGTCCCAGGGGCTCGCCGGGGCCGGCGGCGCGGCCGGCGCGCTCGCCCTGGCCGCCTGGAAGTTCAAGTTCGCGTTCTTCCTCCTCTTCGGCAAGGCCAAGCTCCTGCTCCTGGGCCTGACCAAGGCCAGCACGTTCTTCTCCATGCTCGCCATGGTCGGCGTCTACTGGACCGCCTTCGGGCTCCCCTTCGCGCTCGGCCTGGTCCTCTCGATCTACGTCCACGAGATGGGCCACGTGGCCGTGCTGATGCGCTACGGCGTCCCCTTCAGCGCCCCGCTGTTCATCCCCGGCCTGGGGGCGGTGATCCGCCTCCGGCAGGCCTTCAACGACCCTCGCGAGGACGCCCGCGTCGGCCTCGCCGGGCCGACGTGGGGCCTGGGGGCGGCGCTCGCCTGCGGGGGGATCTACCTCCTGACCGGCCAGCAGGTCTTCGCCGCGCTCGCACAGTTCGGCGCGCTGCTCAACCTGTTCAATCTCCTCCCGATCTGGCAGCTCGACGGCGGCCGCGCCTTCCACAGCTTCGACCGCCCCCAGCGATGGCTCGCCGCCGCCGCCATCGCCACCGCCTGGTCCCTGACCGGTGACGGCCTGCTCCTCCTGATCACCATCGTCGCCGCCGCGCGGGCCGCCCTCGACCGGCCGGCTCCCCGACCCGACCGCGGCGCCCTGGCCCGGTACATCGTCCTGGTCGCCGCCCTCGCGGTCCTCGCCTACTCGCCGGCCTTCCGCGTCCGGGGCTGATCGATCCCTGGACCTCTGACTTGAACGGACCATCTTCATGTGGATTTCGGGAATTCTACTGTACAGACGTTGACAACATGCCGATCTCTCGTTGTACTTCAGCCACCTCGCCGCGATCCTGTTCATGCGATCAGGATGCGGGAGGGGCTCACCTCAACGGAAGAATTTCATGGCGCACCCGATTCCTGCAGGCCAGCCCGTGATCACGCCGCACCTGGTCGTCAAGGGGGCGGCGGAGGCGATCGAGTTCTACAAGAAGGCGTTCGGCGCGGTGGAGATCTACCGGATGCCGTTCCCCGAGAGTGATGGCACCATCAAGCTGGGGCATGCGGAGCTGAAGTTCGGCGACTCCAAGTTGTATCTCGCGGACGAGTTCCCCAGCTACGGCTCGGTCGGGCCGGCGAACGGGAGCTCTCCGGTGGTGATCAACCTGGCCGTCACCGACGCGGACGCGACCTTCGAGAAGGCGACGGCGGCCGGTGCGACCGTGACCATGGCGCCCCAGGACATGTTCTGGGGGGACCGCTACGGCAAGCTCGTGGATCCGTTCGGCCATCATTGGGGGATTTCGGAGCATCTCGAGGACCTCACGCCCGAGGAGATCGAGGCACGCAAGGAGAAGGCCTTCGCGGGCGCCCCCTGCGAGTGAGCGACTCGCGGCCTCAGTCCAGCGGGTGGAGGCGGGCCTCCTCCTCGGCCTCCCGCAGCAACTGCCTCTCGGCCTCCCGCCGATTTCGGTCGGCGGCGGCCGCCCCTTCCGCGCCCTCGGGCTTGCCCTGGGCCACCCACATCTCGTAGGCACGGGCCTCGACCTGGGCCGCCACCACCTTCTCGGCCTCCAGCCAGTTCCGGGTGGCGAGGTCGTCGCCCTTCGGTTTCCCCTGCACGACCCACATGCGATAGGACCGAAGCTCGGTCAGCTTCCGGAATTCGGCGGATCGCTCGGCGGGCTTGGCGGCATCCGGCCCCGGGCGCTGATCCGCCGCCGGGGCGGTCGCCGCGGGGGGAACGACCGGGTGGGCCGCGGGGGGAACGACCGGGCCCTGATTCAGCCGGGCCATCGCGGCGAGCCCGACCCCCGCCGCCAGCAGGATCGCCGCCGTCGCGGCCCCGTACCTCAGTCCCGACCCGAGCCCACGGGCCGCGGGCCTCGCCGACTCGAGGTGCGGGTCGATCGCCCGGACCAGGTGGCCGACCGAGTCGTACCGCTCGCGGGGATCTTCCTCCAGGCCCCGCAGGATCGCGGCATCGAGCGCCGACGGGAGCGACGGATTCAGGCGGGAGGGGGGGCCGAAGCGGCCCATGGGACGCCGGCCCGTGAGCAGCTCGTAGGTCACGGCGGCCAGCGAGTACTGGTCGGCCCGCTCATCGATCCGATCCCCGCGCTGCTGCTCGGGCGAGACATAGCCGAGCGTCCCCAGCCCCCGCCCGGAGCGCGTCAGGGCGCCGGCGCTCTCCTGCAAGACGGCCAGGCCGAAGTCGCAGACCTTGCACAGGGTCTCCGTGGGCATGAGGATGTTCTCGGGCTTCAGGTCGCGGTGGATGATCCCCTTGCCGTGCAGGTGCTCGAGCGCATCGCCGGCCTGGCGGAGGATCTCCCGCACCCGGTCCGACGTCATCGGCCTGCCCGGTTTCATCCGGCTCCGCAGGTCCCCCCCCTCGATGTACTCGGTCGCCAGGTAGGGCAGGTCCGAGTCGGCCGTCACGCCGTAATCGAAGAGGGCGAGGATGTGCGGGTGGGAGAGGTTCGCGAGCAGCTCCGCCTCCCGACGGAACCGCGCCCGGCAGAGGACCGGGTCCTCGAGATCCGGGATCGTCAGCACCTTCACGCAGACGAGCCGCCCGAGCGCGACCTGGCGCGCCAGGAAGACGCGGCCCATGCCCCCCGCGCCGAGCTGCCGGATCAACTCATGGCCGGGAACCACCGGCGCGGTCACCCGGGAGGTCTCGTCAACCCGCGCCATGGCCAACCCATCCTCCACGGGTGCAACTTGCCCGTTCCGAAGAAGCCGTATCCCTGGCAAGCTCAGCCTATCATCCCGGGCGCTTTCCTGCACCGCATTCCGGACCCGGGCCGCCCGGATTCCCGCATCATGGGGGATCGTCTGCGAGGATGCACCGGATATCACATGAGCGCACATACACAAAAGCAATGAAAGTAGGCCGGCGGCATCGAGCCCAGGCCCTCCGGCCGATCGAAGGAGGTCGGACATGTCGCCCTCGACAGTTCCCGAGGAAACGTCCCGAAAACATCCGGGATGGCACGTAACTTAACGCGACTTTCGCACGAAAACCGGCCAAGCGAGCTTGTCAAGAAATTGGCAGACGCTATAGTCTCCCCATCGCGAAAGCGAGGCGGCATGGACGGCGCCATGGAGAGGCCATGGCCTCGCCTGCCCGGCCGCCGGGATACATGGGCCGAGGCCCCGAGTGAAGGAGCACCGTTCGCATGGCCGACCAGAGACTCGCAAGGATTGCAGGCCGCATCGCCTGGATGGCAGTCGTCGCCCTCGCCGCGTGCACGTCCGCGCAGCCCGTCCGGGCGGGGCAGTTCACCGGCATCGTCTCCTTCGGCGATAGCCTCTCGGACGTCGGGAACACGTTCCTGGCGGCCGGCCTCCCGCCGGATCCCCCCTATTACCAGGGCCGCTACTCGAACGGGCTGAACTGGCTGGATTACCTGGCCAAGGACCTGGGGATCGCCGGTCCGGTGGCGAGCCTCGCCGGCGGCTCGGATTACGCCTGGGGCGGGGCCCAGACGGGCGACGGCCTCTCGTTCATGGGCACGCCGAACATCGGCATGCAGGTGGATGGCTTCCTGATGGCCGGCGGCACCCTGACCGGCTCCCAGCTCGTCACGATCTGGGGGGGCGCCAATGACTTCCTCAACGCCGGGCTGACCGATCCGGCGGTCGCCGTGGCCAACCTCTCGGCCGCGATCACCAAGCTGGCGGCGGCCGGCGCGTCCCAGTTCATCGTCCCGAATCTCCCGCTGCTCGGCGAGCTCCCCGTGACCAACACGTTGCCCGACGCCGTCCGGCAGGCCCTGGACGGCCTCACGATGGCCTTCAACGCCATGCTCGCGCAGGAGTTGACGAAGCTCGACGCGACCCTCGGGATCACGATCCATCAGCTCGACATCGCCACCGTCTTCCAGGAGATGCTGGCCGATCCGTCGAAGTACGGCCTCACCAACGTGACCGATTCCGCGCTCGACTCCGGCAACTTCACCGGCGCCGGCTACCTGTTCTGGGATAACGTCCATCCGACGACCTCGGTCCAGGAGCGGATCGGGCATGCGGCCGCCGCCACCGTGATCCCAGAGCCTTCCTCCCTCGCCCTGCTCGCGATCGGCGGCTGCGCCGTGGTGCCCATGCTGCGGCCTCGGGCCCGGCGCCGCGCGGCCTGAACGACGCCCGACACGAGGATCTCGACACGTCCGGCGCCCGGGCGAATGCCCGGGCGGCCGCTATCTCGGCCCCCAGGGCGCCCGGCTGCCGTCGATGGTCGTCTGGTAGTGGAGCGGCTCGAGGACCCGTGGCGAGGTCCCGTCGATGTTCATCACCCAGACGGGCCGCTTGTCGGCCCGCTTCTCCTTGTAGGCGAGCTCCATCCGCTGGCCGTCCCGCCAGTAGACCTCGTCGCAGAGCCGGAACGAGATCAGCCGGCCGTCCGGCGAGACCGAGGGCGAGGTGGCGCCCCGGCCCCCGCCGAAGTGCGTGAGCTGATCCCGCCCCTTGCCCTCCGGGTCGCACCGGAAGATCTCCAGCGAGTCGCCAACCTTGTCGGCGAAGACGATCCAGCGCCCGTCCGGGGACCACGCGGAGTGCATCCCCGCGAACGGGTTGGGCCGGGTCGTCAGCGGCCGTTCGTTCTTGCCGTCGCCGTCGGCGGCGTACAGGAGCTGGCCCCCCTTCACGCCGCGGGCGTAGACGACCGTCCTGCCGTCCGGCGAGATGGCCGGGTCGATGGCCCCTTCCAGCAGGACCTCGAACGACGACCCGTCCGGGTGGATCCGGCAGAGCCGGGCGGGCCCGCTGTTGAACAGGCCGAAGTAAATCCAGCGGCCGTCCGCCGTCCAGCTCTGCATGCCGGCCACGGTCGGGGCCTTCTCGTGCGTGAGCTGGCGGACGTCCGTGCCGTCGGCATTCATGACGAACAGGTTATACGTCCCGTCCCGGTCCGAGTTGAAGCCGACGAGCTTGCCGTCGAACGACCAGGACGGATAGCGCTCGCCGGACCCGGGGCTCCGCGACAGGTTCCGCGCATCGCCCGTGGCCGGGTCGATCCGGAAGATCTCCGTGTCCCCCGTCCGGAACGTCGCGACGAGCAGGCCGAAGCCGATCAAGAGTGTCTGCTGCATGGCGGATGGCTCCAGGGAATCGGCACCGATCACCGGGCGGACGCGCCGGGGGCGGGATAGTCTCGTGACGCATCGTCGAGGATCAGGACCCAGTCCTTCCCCTTGCCGCTGGAGGGGGGACGGAACTCCCTCGTCCCCTTGCGGGCGACGGCCTCGCCGGACTTCGCCTCGCCGGTCCGCGGGTCCAGCCAAGTCGACCGCAGCTCCTTGCCGGAGAGCTTCTCCAGGTCGATCGAGAAGGGCTTGCCGGATGACGAGTAGACGAAGGCGTACGAGCCGTCCGCGCCCCGAGTCGCCGCGATATGGTCGGTCCCCTTGCCGGGGTCGCCGACGATCAGCGACTGGTCCGGGATCCTCTCCAGGTAAGGTCGCGACTCGATCAAGGCCCGGGCAAACTTCATCTGGCGGCTTCCGGGCAAGACCAGGGCCTTCTTCCAGGGCGTGCGGGCGAAGGTGATCGGCGCACGGCCCTTGTCGTAGAACTGCCAGATGTCGTGGCAGCCGTAGGTATGCCCGCAGGCCCCGGCGAAGAGGGCCCAGTAGGCGAACTTGCGGGTCTCGTACTCGTCCAGGTAGCCGTTGTTCGCCTTGAAGTCGTTGGGGTGATCCTCGTAGCCGGGCTCGGCGTCCAGGCAGGGCTTCGCGGGCTTCCGCGCGTAATCGGCCGCGATGAACTTGAAGTTCTCGTGATCGAACCCATGTCCGGTCTGGCACATGTTGAAGTCGAGCCAGGGCTCGTCGTGGAGCCACTGGGCCGAGGTCCGCCATCCGCTCGGATGGAAGGTGATCAGGTGCCGCCCGCCGTCCCCGTCTCGCAGCCCCTCGGCCATCGCCCTCATGATCGCCCTGTGGCGGTCGTTCTCGATCTCCCGGTCGCCGCCGAGGATCCAGACGACCGGCCTGTCCCGGTAGCGACGGCCGAGATACGCGCCGTAGACCCGCGCGTTCTCCGGAGTGAAGAGCTCCGGCCCGACGCCCCATTTCTTGTTCCACTTGTCCCCCCACGTCGGCAGCAGGCCGGCGCAGAGGCCGAGCTCGTCGGCCCGGTTGACCACCCAGTCGACGTCGGCGAAGTACCTCTCGTCGGGCCTCGTCGGGTCGTTGTCCACGAGCGGGACGTGCCCCTGCGGGTTGGGCTGGGTGTAGCCGTGCTCGGCCAGGACGACGGTCTGGATCACGGTGAACTTCTGGTCGGCGCGGTCCTTCAGGTAGTGGTCGGCCTCGTCGCGGTTGAGGCGGTGGATCAGCTCCCAGGCCGTGTCCCCCAGGTAGAAGAACGGCTTGCCGTGCTGATCCAGCAGGAACCGGCCGTTCTCGCTGACCTTCGCGGGAAACGGCGTGTCGCGGCCCGCCGCCGCGGCCGGGGTGGCCGGAACGAGCGTGAGGCCAAGGCCCAGCAAGCCGGCAAGGCCGATCAGCAGGGCCGGATGCGCGTTCTTCCGGGATCGGGTCTTCATCATCGAGGGGACCTCGTCGGGGAGGGAGGATCCGGCAGATTCGCACGGCCCTCCAGGATCGCACGCGCGACCGTTCCCCCGCCATGACGGATCGCGTAGAACTTTTACGGGATTGCGACACCACGAGGGGAATGGCGACATGCCGCGGGTCTCTCGGATCGGCCTGGTCTTCGGCTTCGGGCTCGACTATTGCCGCGACATCCTGAGGGGGATCAAGGGGTTTGCGGAGTCTCGCCCCGACTGGTCCTTCGCGACCGTCGCGCCCGAGCCCAGGGCGCTGGAGGTCTTCCGATCGGCCCGCGTGGACGGCCTGATCGCGCATGTCGCCAACCGGGCGCTGGCGGATGCGATCGAGCGGTTGGGCCGGCCGGCGGTGAACGTCTCCGGGGTGCTCCCCGAGCTGCCCTTCCCGCGGGTGATGACCGACCATCGCGAGGCGGGGCGGCTCGCGGCCCGGCACCTGCTCGACTGCGGGCTCCGGCAATTCGGGTTCGTCGGGTATCCCGACCACGCCTTCTCGATCGGCCGCGAGGAGGGCTTCCGCGAGGAGCTCGCGGGTGCCGGCTTCTCGGCCTCGGCGCTCCGCCAACGGGTCCCCTGGCGGCGGGATCCGACGGGCCTCTGGAGCTGGAACGAGGCGCTGCCGCTCTGGCTGGCGAGCCTGCCCAGGCCCGTCGGGATCCTCGCCAGCCACGACCCGCAAGGGGTGCAGGTCTCCGAGGCCTGCCGCCAGGCCGGCCTGAAGGTCCCCGACGACGTGGCGATCGTGGGGGTGGACGACGACGACCTCCTCTGCGAGCTGGCCCGGCCCTCGCTGTCGAGCGTGGCGTTGCCCTCGGAGCGGATCGGCCGCGAGGCCGCCGCGCTCCTGGAGCGGCTCCTCGACGGCGCGCCGCCGCCCGCGGAGCCGATCCTCTTGCCGCCTCTGGGCGTGGTGGCCCGGCAATCCTCGGACATCCTGGCGATCCCCGATCCCGAGGTGGCGGCGGCGGTCCGGTTCATCCGCGATCAGGGGGGCAGGCCGCTCCGGGTCGACGACGTCCTCCGGGCCGTCCCCGCCTCCCGTCGGGGCCTCGAACGCCGCTTCCGCAAGGTCCTCCGGCGGGGCATCTGGGAGGAGATCCGCCGCGTCCAGGTCGACCGGGGCAAGGCGCTGCTCTCCGGCACGGACCTCCCCATGTCCGAGATCGCCCGCCGCGCCGGATTCACCGACGGCCGCATGCTCTCGGTCGTCTTCCGCCAGGAAACCGGCCAGACCCCCACCGAATTCCGCCGCAGGCACCGCGGGCCGCGGTGACGGGACCGCCCCGGGAAATTGGCTTCGTTCGTCGCATGAAGCACAACTTATTCGTTCTTCAAGCCCGATCCTATATGAGACTTGCGTCGATTCTGCGACTGGCTTTGATGGCGCCATTTCCTCGATTTGGGGCCTCGCGGGACGGGCTGCCGCCGGCGCGTCCCGCGCCGTCTTCTCGCGCTCGCGGCGAAGCGCGACCAGGACCTCCGTCAGCTCCCGGCGCATCGCCGCGACGGTCAGCGACTCTCCCGGCTTGGTCCGGCGTCGGAGTGAGTCGATGACATGGCGTCCATGGGCGAGAGCCTGGGCCTCGGTCGTCATCATGGGCAGCCTCCGCGTCGGGGTGACCAGGTGGGCGGGCGCGCAACGTCACACGGCCCTTTCCTAGTACAATCCCGAAATGGCGACCGCCGGTTTCACCAAAATGGGATAATGTCGTCGGCGTCCGTGTGCGAGCCATCAGGAGGCCACCACCGAGCCCGACGGCCGAGCCGCTCGCCTCCGATTCCCCTTTCAGGACAGGGCCAATCTCCCATGACCGCAGACGAATGGGATCGATGCCCTCGTAGCGACAGGATGATTCTGCCGCTCCACGAGTGGCTTCTCGCCAACCCCGCGGCCGCGGGGCCGGTCGACCGCAGGCTGCGGTTGTATGCCGTCGCCTGCTGCCGTCAGCGCTGGGAACTGTTCGACTCGGATCTCTTCCGGCGGGCGGTGGAGGTGGCCGAGGAACTCGCCGAGGGGCGGGCGGATGAGAAGGAGCGGGCCGTGCTCTACGCCGCGATCATGGACTTCCCGACCCCGAATGGTCAGAGCCACTGCATCGAGAACATGACGCTCAAGTTGCTCCAGAATCGAGGTATCAACTGCGTGGCGGCAGCCGTTTCGGATTTGGCCTTTGCGACTGGGGCTGGTGATTTCGAGGCGGTCGTCCAGGCCCAGGCCCCGCTCCTCCGCTGCGTGGTCGGCAACCCGTTCCGCCCCGTCGCGTTCGACCCGGCCTTGCGGACTCCTTCCACCTCCGAGCTTGCCACATCGATCTACGCGGATCGGGCCTTCGATCGGATGCCGGCCCAGGCCGATGCCCTCGAGAAAGCGGGCTGCGGCCTTCCCGACCTGCTGGCGCATTGCCGGGGCGGCGGCCCGCACGTCCGCGGCTGCTGGGTCATCGATCTGCTGCTCGGGCAAGCCGGTCCCCGCGCGGTCTGACTCTTGCAGGGTGGGCCGAGCAGATCGCAGATGCACCGGATCGGTTCGGCCGGCACCATCCCAAATGCGGAAGCCACGGATTGACAGCCCTGCACGAGTTTTCTGGACAGGTGACCACCCGCGTGAGCGGGTGGTTCGGACGGGGCGCAGCCCACCAGCCTCCGGCGTAAGCCGGACCGCCTTCGAGCGAGCGACGGCCTGCCCCGCGGATCGCACTGACGTGCGAGGCTGGAGGCTTCGCCCGTCCGAACCACGATCTGACGATCGTGGTCACCGATGCTTACGTAGTTATACCGACTGTCAACCTCGGGAGCCGAATCCTCGCTATCTCAAAACGATGCCGTTCGGCCTCGAGATTTCCGCGGGCTTTCCTCTCGGCCCCGAAATCCCGGGACTCGGGCCGTCGGCTCAACGCCATGGTGAACCGGCCGGGCAACCGCGGTCGCCCCGGACCGCGGAGTTCCGGAGACGAGCCCCGAGCCGGCTCCGCGGGCGTTAGCGGCCGGAGTCCGCCGCGCCGACCCCGTAGACGTTCCCATCGCCGCAGACCACGACGACCTCGGCGGCACCCGTCCCGAGGGTGTCGGCGATGGCGGGCGGGCCGAGTTGATCGGGGAAGGAGCGGGCCCAGCGGATGACGCCCGCCTTGCCGTCGGACGAGGTCCCCACCGCGAGCAGGCACTTGCCGACGGCCAGGACCGCCTCGTCCCGGCCATCGCCGTCGATGTCGGCCGTGGCGGGGACCATCGGGGCGCTCGCCTCGTCGGAGGGATCGAGGCCGGTCAGCGGCAACGTCCATTCGACCGTGCCGGTCGCGGCGTCGAAGCAGCGCACCTCCTGCCCGGCCCCTGACGGCCGACGATGGCCGACGCTCAGGAGCTCGATCGCCCCGTCGCCGTCGAGATCGCCGATGCCCGGCGATACGTCCGGCCAGCCCGGCGTCGGGCCGTGCTGCCAGAGGGGAGATGCATCCGCCGCCAACATCGCGAACACCGTCGCATTGGCGCCGTAGACCACCTGCGGCCGCCCCCGGCGGAGGAAGTCGGCGACCGACGGGACCGCGTACATGCTCCATGTGTTCTTGAACACATCATGGTTCGTGTGGCGGTCGAGGAGGAGCTTGCCGGACGGGCCGTCGAAGACCGACACGACGTCGGGATAGAGGCAGAGGGCGTCGTCCCGGCCGTCGCCGTCGTGGTCGTAGACGGCCATCCAGCTCCCGCCGCAGGCCCGCTGATTGCCGCCGGCGTTCCCCCCTTGCACGCGCCGCCAGATCCGTCGTCCGTCGCGGCCGTCCAGCAGGAACGCCTCGTCGCTGTGCATGGTGCTGCGACGGATGTTGACGAGGACGTCGCACCGCCTGGGGTCGGTGAATCGCCCGGCGAACCAGAGCGTCAGGCCGCCCAGGTTCCATTCCGGGGGGGCCCCCGCGAGGTCGTCGAAATCGGCCGCCCAGAGGAGCCGGCCCGTCGGCCCGTGGGCCACGAGCCGGGCGTGGCCGTCGGGCGCGGTCGTCGCCGCGACGGTCGCCAGCGTCCCGTCGCCGACCAGGTCGGCCAGCACGACGCCCCCGAAGCTCGCCCCCCCGCCCAGCCGTGACGAGCCCGTGTAGAGGCCACGGCCCGGCCGGCTCGCGAGCCTCGCGGGCGCCTTCCCGCCCGGCTTCGGCTGGAACGTCGAGAGCCGATCGCAGGCCCCCTGGACCACCACGCTGGGAGGTTCTCCCGGGGCCAGCCGGCCGACGACCGGCGTCGATGGGGGCATCCCCTCCCGCCTCGAGGCCAGGATCGTCGCCTCCGTCGAATGGCATGCGACCTCGCCCGTGCTATCGCCGGGGACTCGCGCGCGGACCAGGATCTCGGCGGGGCCGGCCGGCGTGGGTCGGCTCCCGAGGGCCTCCAGATGAGGCCCGGTGATCCGGCCTCGACGCGTGATGGCCCCGCGCCCATCCGACTGCCAGATGGAAAGCTCGATGCCCCCCGAGTCCGGAGCCGCGACCCGCCGCGTGAGGAAGTAGGGCCGGCCCGCGACGCCGGACGGGACCGTCAGCAGGGTCGTGGTCCCGGTCCCGCTGTTGGTGTTCACCGTCGCGGGCAGGTCGTGCAGGGGCTGGGCCTGGAACGCCGCGTCCGTCTCCTTCCAACGAGGCTCGAGCCGGCCCCCCCTGACGCCGAAGATCGCGAGCGATCCACGCTCGGGGACGAACCGGCCGCGGGTCTCCGTGCACGCCAGCTCGGCGGCGCCGTCGCCGTCCAGGTCGGCCAGCCCGCAGAGCACCTGGTCGGGGAGGTCGTGCCTGGTCCGCCCGGTGAGGCCCTCCAAGACCACCGAATGCCAGCGCGCATCGCCATCCGAGTTGAAGAGCGAAACGACGATCTCGGGACGGCCGTCGCCGTCGACATCCTGGACGGGGAGGGCACCGGTCCGGAGGATGGTCTGCTTCATGGTGATCCCGCGCTCGATGAGGCGGGACCAGAGGCGGACGAGCTGGCCATCCTTCCAGCCCAGCACGGCCATGAAGTTCTCGAAGTCGCCGAGGACGACGAACTCCATCCGTCCGTCGCCGTCGAAGTCGGCCGCCCCGAGCCATCCATAAGCCCGACCGCTCTCCGCACCCTCGGGCGTGTAGCGGGCCTTCGACTTGAACGCGCCGGTCTGGAGGTCGAAGACCCAGAGGTCGTACCAGGGGGTCATGGCCACGTCCGGCCGGCCGTCGTGATCGAAGTCCCCCGTGATCGGGTTCGCCACGTACTGGAGTGGTATGGGCACGCTCGTCCAGACCCGTTCCCAGCCGCCGTTGCGTCGCGCCAGCAGCCGCGCCGTGGCCGGCGGCGGGGGCTCGATCTTGGAGGCGAAGAGGGAGTCGACCTCGAGCTTCTGGAGCCCCGGGCGGTCGGCCAGGAACTTGCCGATGCGATGCTGGGGATCGACGGCGGATTCCCGCAGCTTGCCATCGCCGTCGAGGTCCGCGAGGGCCGCCCCGATCGGCCACTGGGCGAGGACTTCCGCCCATCGCTCCGGCCGGATGTCGCAGGCGGGCAGGGCCAGGGACGACGGGCCCTCGCCCGCTAGCCGGACCGCCAGGAGGGTGCCGCGGTCCCCCACGAACTGCGTCCAGGTCGTCACCGGATCGCGGATCGCCCCCCGGATCGCCGAATGCCCGGTGAGGCCGCGATCCCCCCGGAACTGGAGCCAGCTCCCCGCCGGCCCCTCGCCGGCCCCCGCCCGCGCGGGGAGGATCAGGAGCAAGATCAGCCCATGAACGAGCCGCGATGTCTGCTTCACCGAATCTCCTCCGAACGTCCGCCCCGCGATGCGGAGGCGCAGGCCGTCTCGGCCGATGGCCGGTTCCACGACGCCCGGAGGTGCCGCCCGGGCCCGCGGGGACTCCTTACCGTCCAGGAGGGAGCCCACGAGCGAGCCTTCCGATCCCCTCCTCCACCAGGGGAAGGGATCGGACGTCGCCTCCCCACCTGTGGGTCACGATGAGCCCGCGGTGAGGGAGGAGGTCGGAGGGGCTTGCCCATCGCCGAGGTTTGTTCGGTCGGCGGAGGTGGCGCCCGACGCCGGGCTCTGTTCGCCCGGCGAAGGACGCCACCTCGCCGCCGGGGTCAGTACGTATCCGCCGAGATCACCTCGGACCCGCTGAGGGTGATCAGCGATCGCTGGGCGAGGATGTTCACCGACTCCTTGAGGAACCGCACCGAGCCGTCGCCCATCAGGACGTTGGCGCCGCCGGGGTGGAAGGCGTAGATCTCGTCGTTGGGGCCGGCGTCGGTGCCCGCGGTCGGGCCCGAGCCGGGGTACTGGTTGGCCTCGTGCTGGGGCATGCCCTTGTTGTTGGGCGAGGTGGAGGAGACGACGCCGCCGGCGGCCTCCGCCCAGCGCCAGAACCGACGCTGGCCCGGCGGCACGTTGCGGACCTTCGGCTTGTTCGGGAGGTAGGCGTCCTCGCCGAAGCCGCTCAGGAACCGCGCGTCCCGGCCCGCGCTCTCGACCACGCAGATGGTCTGGCTGAGGCCGTCGGTGACCTCGGAGACCGCGGTCTTGCCGTGATGGAAGAAGCCATCCGTCAGCGCATAAGCGTTGCGATAGGGGCCGGTCTTGGTGCTGCCGGCCCCGCCCGTGCGCCCGGCCGGGTCGATGGTCGTGCCGATGACGCCGAAGTAGTCGGACACGCCGTAGCCGATCCCCGCGGCGGACGACGCCGGGTCCGCCGGCTCGGGCGCGTCGTGGCCGTCATCGGGGACTCGCGTCGACGACGGGCAGATGAAGGTCGAGACGACCTGGCTGCACGCCGTGAAGTTGGCCCCGCTGAGATGGTTGTAGTCGAGCGAGAAGTTCATCGCGGCATAGGTCGTCGTCGCCTCGAGGTAGGGGAGGATCCTCGGGAGGAGGCCGACGCCGTCCACGAACTCCACGAACGGCGGGCTGACCGTGTAGTTCACGGCCTTCCCGGCCGGCGGGAAGGCGCCGAGGGCGTTCTCGTAGTTGGCCAGCGCCAGCCCGATCTGCTTGAGGTTGTTCGTGCACCGCATCCGCCGGGCCGCCTCGCGGGCCGATTGCACCGCCGGCAAGAGGAGGGCGATCAGCACCGCGATGATCGCGATCACCACCAGCAGCTCGATGAGCGTGAAGCCGGAAAGCGGGGCCCGGCCCCTGGCGGCGCGCAGCATGATCCTTCGCGCACTCATGGAAACATCTCCTTGATGTCAAGAACGAGTCGGCCCGTCGCCGCCTGGGTTGCTAGCGTCGGGGCCTATCGTCGAGGTCCGGAGTTAGCCTAACGTGGCCCGAGGGAGATGTCCACTACTTATTGGCCGCTTGTTTAACATTCAACAAAGGACAGATCTTTGCCCTCGGCCACGAGATGGGCAAGAATCCTGATGACCCTTCGATGCCGGCGAGGCCTGACCTGGTGAATGCGATGCGATCGAGACCGAGGCAGATTTCGTTGAGGGGAGTGATGATCGGAATCGCGATCATCGCCGTCTTCATGGGCCTCTGCGTCGTCGCTCCCCCCGCGGCCGTCGTCATGAGCCTCTATGGCGGCATGCCTCTCGGCTACATCGTCGACGTCCGGCGGGGAGGGCTCGGCCTGATCGGTTCCACGATCGGCGGTGCGATCGGCTTCGGTGTGGTGGGCCTTGCCGCGGTCACCTCGGTGTTCGTCCATGATACGAGCTTCCCCGTGACCGCACGCGAGATCTTGCTGATCCTGCTCATCGTCTTCCCCCTCTTCATCTCGGGGGGCGCATGCTTCGGCGTGATGACGGCCGCGGCCTTCCGGTTCCTCTCGCACTTTCAAGGCGGGCTGGCCGGAGTCCTGTGCGAGCTGCCCGGAGCGAGGAGGCGAACCGGCTCGGATCGAGACGGCCGGCAGGGGATGGTTCGGGAGACGAATCGGAGCCAAATCCGGGGAAATGGAGCCTCCGTCGGACGTGGCGCGGACCTGCCGGAGATGCCGGACGACGATCCCGTCCTGGCCGCGGCCACGGTCCGTTCGGCCGGCTCGGTGGATGGACCGGGCCTTTGACCGCGCGTCAGTTCGAAGATCGAGGTGATCCCGTGCGATTGATTCCCTTCCGGGTGTCCTCGGCGACCGCCCTGCCTCCCTGACCCTCCCCCGCGGCGGCGGGAGGGGGCCAGGAGGCTCGCCTCGCGCGATTGAGGAACGGATCATTTCTTCATGTCGGCGATCGGGCACCCGATCGCCGGGACGCGGGCCTGGGCGACCGGCTTGCCCGCGAGGACGGCGTCGAGGGCGTCGCGGAGGTCGTGCCGCGAGGGCTCGGTGCGCTGGCGGCCGAGCTTGCCGAATCGATCGTCGATCCGGCCGCAGTAGGCGACCCGGCCGGACTCGCCGATCACGGCGGCCTCGGGGACGACCTCCGCGCCCGTCTGCTTCACGAGGACGTGATCGACGTCGCGGACGATCGGCAGCGTCAGGCCGTACTCCTTCGCGTGGGCCTTCGCCTCGTCCGCGGTCATGTCGGGATCGACGTACACCGCCAGGAAGGCGACGTGCCGGGCCGAGTAGTCATTCGCGATCCGGCCGATCTCGCTCGTGTAGGTGTTGCCCACGGGACAGTCCCTGGTGAGGAAGACCAGGACGTTGGCCTTCGTCCCCTCGGCGGGACGGAGCGGGTTCCAGGCGCGGCCGTCCAGGTCCGCCATCGTCGGGCCCGTCGATGGGACCGGAAGAGGGGTCGCCGAGGTCCCGGGGCCGGGCTCCGCGGCGTCGCCGCGGGCGTCGGCGATGGCCTTCTCCATCTCGGCCCGGTCGAGGATCCCATCGTGATTGGCGTCGAGCCGGAACATCAGGAGCCGGAGCCGCGCGGGGAGCTCGTCCCCTTTCAGCTTGCCGTCCTGATCGGCGTCGAGGGCGTCGAAGAGCGTCATCACCTGGGCCGGGTCGCGACCGCCGAAGACGCCGCCGAGGCCCTTCGCGGCCGCCGGCCCGGCGCGGCGGCCGAGCCGGCTGACGGTGTCGCCGCCGCCGAAGATGGCCGGGCCCCGGTACGACGCGAGGTCGCCCTCGTTCACCGCCACGAACATGAGGCCGACGGAGCCCATCTCGTCGAGCGAGCCCTCGCCCCAGCGGACCTTCACGGGCGGGTTCGACGGGTTCCGCGGGTTCTCCGCCGAGTTGTCGTAGACGAGCGTCGTCCGGACCACGGCCCCCTTCGGCAGGCGGACCGGCTCGACGTAGTTGTATCGCCCCTGCCAGTTGAAATCCCAGTCGTCGATGGCGAAGAGCTTCACTTCCTTGCCGTCGGGGAGCTCGGCCACGGCCTTCATGGTCTTGCAGAGATAATGGGCGTGGCCGCCGATGCCGACCACGTCGACGTCGAACGGGACCTTCCAGGTGCCGTGGATGGTGAAGTCCCTGTCGCCGGGCTCGATCCCCTTCGTCCGGAGTGCCGTGCCGATGCCGAAGAGCATGGGCGCCTGGGTCCCGAGCAGCCTCCGCCTGGGCGGCTCCTTGGCGAAGTAGATGCCGAACGACGTCTGCTCGCGCTCCGGCTTGCCGGAGGGATGCAGATGCATCTGGACGACCAGGTCGGAGCCGGCGGCCAGGGGGAAGGCCAGGCCCAGGGGCAGACGCCGCGCGGTCGCGCCGACAGCCCAGCCGCCGAGGGTGCCGGTCCGGGGGAACCCCATCCGGCCGAAGCCGGGCCCGAGATCGGCCTCGTCGAGCTTCCGGGCGGCACCCGTGCTATCCAGGAAGTAGAGGGCATGATGGACGACCGACCGGGCCGTCGGCCGGATCTCGACGGCCGTGACCCAGCGGTCCTCCTTCTGGTTCAGCGGCAGGACGAACATCCGGTAGATGTCCTTGCCGTCGGCCGGGACCGGATACGCTTCCGGCAGCGTGACCACCAGGTCGGGGGTGCCGAGCGTCCAGCCGCCGGCCGCGAACGCCGGCAACGGCGGCAGCTTTTCCGCCGGGCCCTCGGCCATGCCGGATTCGACCCAACGGTCGATGAGCTCGATCTGCTCGCGGGCGAGCCGCCGCTCGTCCTGGAAGTGGCCCCAGCCCTCCGCGGGGGGCCACGGCGGCATCGTCCGCTCGTCCACGACGCCGCGGATCAGGTGGCCGTGCTTCTTCACGTCCCGGTAATTCAGCAGCGGGAACGGCGCGGCCTCGCCCGGACGATGGCACGAGGCGCAGTGATTGAACACGATCGGCGCGACGTGCTCCGTGAACGTCACGTGCTCCGGCGTGCCCGCCGGGCCGGCGGCCGGGACATCGCGGAGCCCCGGGCCGAGGCAGCCCGCGACGACCCCGAATATCAATCCGATTTGAGCGTGCATCTTCATATCATAAGTCCTCAACGAGAAGCGAGCCGAGGAACCGGAGGAGTGCCCTGCGGCGGGACGGCCGCCGGTCGTGGTCCAGGATCGTGGCGGATCCCGCCAGGTGGGTCGCAAGCCGGTAGGCCGCGTCGGGCTGCGGCTCGTCATCCTCCAGCCGGAAGGTGATGTCGGCGACGGGCCGTCCCTCCCCGACCCGCGAGAGGACGACCTCGCGGACGGTCCGGGTGGCCTCGTCGATCTCCATCGCGATCGACGAGAGCCGGGGATGGGGCCGCGCCGCGGTGACGCGAGGCGTGCCCAGGATCCGCCTCCGGCCGGGGCCTCCGCCCGCGGCCGGGCCGACGCCCCTGATCTCGAAGTCGTCCGCCAGCAAGTGTAGTACGGAATCGAGCCGGAGGTTGAGAAGGTCGAGCGCCTCGTCGAGCGGCTCGGGGATGTCCCCGGGCTCGAAATCGAGGCCGACATCGGGGCCCGGCGCCAGCCAGGAATGCCGTCCCTCGTCGCGGCCGAAGGACCAGGTCCGATCCCCTCGGCGGGCCTCGATCCAGAATCGATCGGACCGCGTGTGCAATCGAAGGTCGTGCGCGGCGAAGGCCGAGAGCAGGGGATGTCGCTCGGCCCCCCCCGGGGCGAAGTCGATCCGGATTCCATACGCGCGGTCCCTGGGCGATGCCTCCAGGGCCCGCATCGCCTCGCGGACGAGAGCCACCGCGTCGGCGTGGAGCGATGGCTGGTGGAACCGCCAGGCGAATCCCACGATCAGGAGGGAGGCCGCGACCGCCGCCGCCCACCGTGCGCCCGGCCGCGGCCGGCGCCGGGGCGGCGATCGCCTCGGCTCCGACGTCCGCCTCGCCGTCACGGCGTCGAGCATGGCGTGCGCGTCCACCGCCCGCTCCCGGGCGAGGAGATGGTCGCGGACGAGATCCTCCACGTCGCGTCGATCGGGCCGATTCGGGTTCATGACGGCGGGCCCTCCAGGTAGGGGCCGAGCATCGCTTCCATGGCCCCGCGGGCCCGATGGACGAGGACGCCGGCGTTGCCCGGGCTCACTCCGAGGATCTCCGCGATCTCCTGGAGCGAATGCCCCAGGCTTTTCAGCTCGAGCGCCGCACGCTGGCGATCCGGCAGCGAGGCGAGCCCCCGGGCGACGGCCTCGGCGAGCTCCGCGTCGAGCAGCTCGCCGGAGGGCTCGCGGGCCGAGCGATCGGCGACGGGCTCGGCCCGGCCGTCCCGGCCGAAGATCGAGAACATCGACCGCCGCCGTGAGTTCCGGTTGAAGCACGCGTTGCTCACGGCGCGGAGGAGGATTTTCAGGCCGTCGGCCTTCAGGTCGTAGACGTCCGCCCGCGCGAGCAGTCGGCAATAGCAGTCCTGGACCACGTCCTCGGCCTCCTGGCGGTTCCGGAGCAGCGACGCCGCGTAGGCCACGGCCCTGGGCGCCGTGGCGAGCACCCAGTCGGAAAGGTCATCCGGGTGGCTCACCGCTTCGCGATCCTCGTCGTGCCTGTCGAGATCGTGCTGCTCGGGAAGTGCCCGCACTGGCCTCATCCGCGCCCGCGGCGCCCGGGTTCGCGGACGGGCCCGACCCCCGATTCTACTTCCTCAGCGACTGAAGATCCGTCGCGATGGCCTTCAGGTCGTCGGCGATCATCGTCACGTCCGCCTTGTCGACCCCGCTGGCGGTGATCACCACCTTGATGTCTGCGGCGGTCTGCTGCGCCAGCGCAGGTGGGATATTCGCGCTGGTGAGGACGGCCTGGATATCCTTCTCGATCACGACGACATCCTTCGGCGTGATCGTGCCGCTCTTGGCGACGCTGATCAGTTCCGTCTTGAGCGCGGCGACCGCCGCGGGATCGGGCCTCGTCGCCACCTTCGCGACGGCCAGGAAGTCGGAGCCGACGGCCTTGACCTCGGCCGGCGTCACGTCGGACGCCGCATGGATGGTCCCCAGGTCGTGCACGAGCTGACCGATGTCCTGCGAGAGTGAGGAGAGCAGGGCACGGCCTTCGAGACGTTCGCAGCGGAGATGCGCGGGTCGAGGTTTCGTCATTGGTTTCCTCATGGAAGCGGTCCGAACGGACCGGCGGCGCAACGGGGCCCGGCGGCCTCGATCGCTGTCCGCCCCGGGCCTCGTTCGCCCCTTACCTGAGGAAACCCATCAGCACGGGTTTCATTACGGAGAATCGTCCCGGAAGTCCGAGAAACGCCTCCACACGCTCACTTTCCGGCCGACGTGCGATGCTTCACCAGCCCGTCGTAGGCGATTCGGGTGAACATGCCGCCGGTGAAGAAACCGTGGGCCCATGTAGGGTCGAGGTCGGCCGTGGGGCGGGCATCGATGGCCTCGCGGAGGGTCTTGCCGGCGTCGTGGAGGCGGGCGAGGCGGTCGTGTACGGTCGCGAGCATCGCCCGGTAGCGGGCGAGATCTTCGCGGGTGGCGACCGGGCCGTGGCCGGGGATGATCCTCGTGGACGGGCCGGTGAGCTTCAGGAGGCGGTCGGCCGCGGCGACCATGCCGCCGATCCAGCCCAGGCTCGATGAGTCGATGTTCGGATAGAAGCCGTTGCTGTAGAGATCGCCGGTGTGGATCACGTCGTGCTTCGTGAAATGGACGACCAGGTCGCCGTCGGTATGGGCCGGCGGTACGGACATGAGCCGGAGCGTTTCCGGGCCGGCGTGGAGCTCGGCCTCGTCGAGGGTTACGACCGGCAGCGCGGCCGGGGGCGAGGCCGGCGACTTCATCTTGAAGACCTCTGTGTATTGATCCTCGGCCAGTCGCCGTCGGGTGGCCGCCGTCGCGAGGATCGTCGCCCCGGCCCGGGCGAACGCCTCGTTCCCTCCGGCGTGATCGAAATGCCAGTGCGTGTCGATCAGCCGCGCGATCGGCTTGCCGCCTGCCCGCTTCACCGCGTCCAAGGTCTCGGCAGCCCGGTGGGGGAGCCCCGCGTCGACGACCGTCAGGCCGTCCGGGCCGTCGAGGACCGCGATGTTGCCGCCGGGCCCCTGGACCAGGTGGATACCGTCGACGAGGGGCTTCACCTCGATGGGAGTCTTCGCCGTGGCGGCGAGCATACCCTGGACCAGCGGGGCGGGGTCCGAGTCATCCGGCGGGCCATCGCCGCGGACACGCCCCGCGATCGCCAAGGCCCCGGCCGTGCCAAGTCCCACCCTCATCCAACCGCGCCTGTTCATCTCGAGAACCCTCCTGAACCGGGACGAAGTACCAACAGCGCCGCCGCGGGCCGACATCGAGACCTCGTGACCTTCCCCCTCGATCAGAAGTCCGCGTCGAGCACGATCCGATAGCGGGCCTTGCCGGCCCTGAGCCTCGCGAAGGCGTCGTTGATCTGGCTCATCGGCAGGTGCTCGGTCGTCGGGGCGACGCCGTGACGCGCGGCGAATTCGAGCATGGTCCCGATCGCGACCGGGGATCCGGTCGGCGAGCCGGAGAGGCCGGTCTGCGGGAAGATGAGCGACATCGCCGGGACGGGGATCGGTTCCGTCACCGCGCCGACGACATGCATGCGGCCCCTGGGGGCGAGCGTGCCCAGCAGCGCGTTCCAGTCCATCGGCACGTTCACGGTGACGAGCAGCAGGTCAAGGCTCCGGGCCAGCTTCTTGATCGCGTCGGAATCGCGGCTGGCGACGACATGATGGGCGCCGAAGCCGCGGGCTTCGTCGAACTTGTTCGGGCTGGAGGTGAACGCGGTCACGTCGCAGCCGTACGCCGCGGCGAACTTCACGGCCATGTGGCCGAGGCCGCCGATTCCGACGATCCCGACGCGATCCGTCGGCTTCGCGTACATCGCCAGCGGGTTGAACACGGTGATCCCGCCGCAGAGCAGGGGGCCGGCCTCGGCGACCGGCAGGCCTTCGGGTATGGGGAGGGTCCATGCCCAGTGCGAGCGGACGCGGGTCGCGAACCCGCCGCGGTGGCCGACGATCGTCGGCACTGCCTCGGCGCAGAGGTGCTGGTCGCCCGAGAGGCACTGGCGGCAGTGCATGCAACTTCCGGCCGTCCAACCGACCCCGACCCGTTGCCCGACCTTCAGCCCCTTCGCCGCGGGCCCCACCGCGACGACCTTGCCGATCGCCTCGTGCCCGAGGATCGCCGGGTATTGCGTCATGCCCCAGTCGTTGAGCCACATGGAGAGATCGGAATGGCAGAGCCCGCAATGCTCCACCTCGATCTCCACCTCCTCCGCCCCGATCGGGCCGAGGTCGACCTGCTGGCGAATCAATGCCTGCCCCGCCCCCGGAACCACCCAAGCATCAACGACAGACATCATGAGACTCCTGGACCTGATGAGTCTTTAGGCCGATCGGGAGGCAATTCTAGATCGCGAGCAAAGCCCCGGGATAGGGGACTTCACGGGTCGATTCGCGGGGCCTGCACCGTCAGGCGGACGGGCCCCGATCTCGTCCCCTCGCAGGCGAGGACCTGGCGGCCCGGGTCGCGGCGGAGGGACATCGTCGGGTCGGAGCAGGCCACGATCGACCCGGCGGGGAAGAGGCCGGACGGGAGGAACAGTTCGGTCGTGCCGAGGACGGGTCGATGCTCCCAGCGGAACTCGAGGCAGGCCGGGGCTCCCGACCTGGGGACGACGAAACGGAAGGATGTGGGGAGGCCCGCGGTCACCCGGGGGTAGGGGCGGGGGGCGAAGTTCGGCCGGAGGGAGCGAGAGGAATCGAGGATGCTGAAGTCCTCGCCGTTCCAGCCGTCCCGGTCGCGAACGTTCCAGCGCGGGGAGTAGTTCCACTGGGCGCCCGACGCGAGGCAGGCGTCCATGCGGTCGTAGATCGCCGCGACGTAGTCGCCCCCGTTGCGGGCGCCGGCGGAGACGCCGAACTCGCCGAGGAAGAGGGGGGCATCCCAGGTGCGGGCGGTCGCGGCCATGGTCGAGAATGCGTGGTTCATGCCCACCGTCATCCCGTGCCATCGGCCCAGCAGGACCGTCAGCGGGCGGTAGTAGTGCGGAGCATAGGCCGCGCCGGGAAAGTCCGGCCGGGGGAGCCGGGTCCCGGCGCCGCAGTTGGTGGTGACGTGGCCCTCAAGGAAGAGGATGGCCCCGGGATGACGGTCGCGGATCACCGCCGCCGCGTCCCGGTAGAGCGTCGCGAGTTCGGTCCGCTCGTCACCCCAGGGCTCGTTGAGGAGGTCGTAGCCGACCACGCCGGGGACGGTGGCGAAGGCATCGGCGACCCGGCCGAGCATCGCGAGATACCGCGTCCGCACGCCGTTCACGTCGGCGAAGAAGTCGTCGAAGGACCGGTGCGTCGTCGGGTCGGTCGCCATCCGCACCGGCCAGTTCCGGCAGCGGTCCGAGTTATCCGGGCTGGAAGGAGTGCCGCGCGGCGAGACGGCCCAGCGCGGGAAGCCATCGCCGGCCCCCCGGGAGGCGAAGCGAGAGAATCCATCCTGGTGGATGTCCACGATCACATGCATCCCGCGAGCCCGCGCCGCCGCGGCGGTCGAC
Source organism: Aquisphaera insulae (assembly GCF_011064615.1). Lineage (GTDB taxonomy): Bacteria > Planctomycetota > Planctomycetia > Isosphaerales > Isosphaeraceae > Aquisphaera > Aquisphaera insulae. The sequence goes on from NZ_JAALJH010000054.1 coordinate 32,955, forward strand.
CGGAGCTGCCCGAGATAGGCGTCGTCGTAGACGCCCGCGACCGGCTCGTAGGCCTCCCAGATGAAGAGCATCCGGACGACGTTGAAGCCCAGGTCAACCAGCGGATCCAGGTCCGACGGGCTGGAGCAGGGGAGGAACGGCGGCCGCTTGGCGTCGCCCGAGAGGTTCACCCCGCGGAGGATCACCACCCGCCCGGCCGGATCCACGAAGTGCCGGCCGCGGACGGCCAACTCGGGAGCCGCCGCGGCCTGCGCGGTCGGCGACCCTTGCGCCACGGCCCTCCCGGGCGGGATCAGGGCGAGGCCCAGGGACATGTACACCAGGAAAGCGAGCGTGAATTCGATCTTGCCGTGTCGCCGCAATCCGTTATCTTTCGCAGCGCTCCCGGTCGATTCGCCTCCGGGCCGGTCGGCGAACGGCGAGACGATTCCCCCTCGGCGCGCGGGGACTTCCGGTGCCGCGCCCCGGAGGCGCGGCGAGATCGCGTCGGTCACGGTCGGGTCTCCGGCCTGGGGAAGGGGAGGAGGGGGAGGCGGGCGGGCCACGGCGTGGCGCACGTCCTCTGTAATCTCGCTGGGAAATGGCGCGGATCTCGTGCCACTCGATTCTCGAGGACGAGGGTGGACCGAGATGACGACCGACGGCCGCGGATCGGTGACCCGCTGGATCGGTGACCTCAAGGCGGGCGAGGCGGATGCGGCCCGGGCGCTCTGGGACCGCTACTTCGAGAAGCTCGTCCGACTGGCGAGGAAGCGGCTGGCCCGCGGCGTCGACGCCGCGGAGGACGAGGAGGACGCGGCCCTCAGCGCGTTCGACAGCTTCTGCAACGGCCTGGCGCGGGGCCGGTTCCAGCGGCTCGGCGATCGGGAAGACCTCTGGAAGCTCCTGGTCGTGATCACGGCGCGGAAGGTCTCTGCCCAGGCCGATCGGCGGGGGGCCGCCAAGCGGGGCGGCGGCTGGCACAGGCTGGACGGGCCGCACGGCGACGGCGTCGGCGACGGGACGTCGGTCGGTGGCGGCGGCGGCGCGCTCGCGGCGATCCTCGCCCGGGAGCCCACGCCGGAGTTCGCGGCGACCGTCGCCGAGGAGACGAGCCGGCTCCTGGGGCGGCTCGGCGACGAGCAGCTCCGCCAGATCGCGCTCGACCGCATGGAAGGCTACACCACCGACGAGATCGCCGAGCGGCTCGGCTGCGCACGGCGGACGGTCGCCCGGCGGCTGGACCTGATCCGACAGATCTGGACGGAGGAGACGTCATGAACTCCGTTGGGCGATCCCGGATCGGGGCCGGCCCGGGCGAGACGTCGCGGCCGGGCCTCGAGGAGGCGAAGGCGATCGACGCCCATTGCAACGAGTTCGAACGAGCCTGGCGGCAGGGCTGGCCCGTCGCCGTCTCCGAGCTCCTCGATCGCTTCCAGGCCGCGGGCGGAGATCCGGCGCGGCTGGCGCCCGAGCTGCTGGCCCTGGAGGAAGAGCTCCGGCGGGAAGACGACCTGACCGGGCCGGGCGAGCTCCCGGCCTCGCTCGAGGGGCCGTCGGGCCCGAGGCGGCGCGTCGGCGATTATGAGCTGCTGGGGGAGCTCGCCCGCGGCGGGATGGGTGTGGTCTACCGGGCGCGTCACGTGACCCTCGGCCGCGAGGTCGCGCTCAAGATGATCCTCTCCGGAGAGTTCGCCTCCGGGACCGAGCTCCGCCGGTTCCGCGCCGAGGCCGCGGCGGCGGCCCTGCTGGACCACCCCAACATCGTGCCGGTCTACGAGGTGGGCCTCCACAAGGGCCACGCCTACTTCAGCATGAAGCTGATCGGCGGCGGGAACCTCGGCCGTCGGATCGGCCGCTATCTCGACGATCCGGAGGCGGCCGCCCGCCTGATGGCGACGGTCGCCCGGACGATCCACCACGCCCACCGGCGGGGGATGATCCACCGCGACCTCAAGCCCTCCAACATCCTCATCGACGACGACGGCCAGCCGCTCATCGCCGATTTCGGCCTGGTGAAGCGTGCCGGCGACGTGGACGCCAGCAGCCTGACCAGCACCGGCGCCATCCTGGGGACGCCGGCGTACATGGCGCCGGAGCAGGTCACCGGCGGCGAGGCCTCGCCCGCCACCGACGTCTACAGCCTGGGCGCGATCCTCTACCAGGTCCTGACCGGCAGCCCGCCGTTCCGCGGCGGCACCGTGGCGGAGATCCTCGAGCAGGTCCTCGAGCGCGACCCGGTCCCGCCGCGGCTGGCCCGCCCCTCGGTCCCCCGCGCCCTCGAGTTCATCTGCCTGAAGTGCCTGGAGAAGGATCCTCGCCGCCGCTATCGCAGCGCGGCGGACCTGAACGACGATCTCGAGCGATTCCTCCGGGGGGAGACGATCCAGGTCGGGCGGACATCCCCGCTCCGCCGGATCGCCCGCTGGGCGCGGGGAGAGCCGGAATTCGCCTGCCGGCTGGTCGGTCAGGGGTTGGCCCTGGGCCTCACCCAGGTGAACTTCCTCAGGCACCCGGCGCCCGACGTCCCGCTCCACCTGGCGACCACGTCCGTGGAGCTGCTCTGGATCGCGTCCTCGCCGCTGCTCCGCCGCCTGGCGCGCATGGAGGGCCAATGGGAGCTCTCGCGGTTGGCCTGGGTCAGCCTGGACGTGATGATCCTGACGGTCCTGCTCTGGATCCTCCGGGCCGGGGACAGCTCCCTGGTCCTCGGCTACCCGATGCTGATCGCCGTCTCGGGGCTGTGGGACCGATTGCGGCTCGTCTGGCTGACCGCCGGGCTGTCGATCCTCGGCTACTCGGCCCTGATCCTCGACGCCTGGTTGCGGGGCGCCCCCCAGGACCACAACAGCCACCCCAACATCGTCCTCTCCTGCCTGGCCGTCACCGGCCTGGTCGTCGCCCAGCAGGTCCGCCGCACCCGGGCGCTGACCTCGCTGTCGTCGATCGAGGGCGCCGTACCCCCCGCCGCCCGCGAACCGGACGCCTATCCCCCGGAGCCTACCGAGTGACGAGGCCGGGGCCGCGCCGCAGGGCGAGGCCGCCGCAGAGGAGCCCCAGGGCCAATAGCGACACGCTCGTCGGCTCGGGCACGGCCAGGGCCGCGACGGCCGCCACCTCATCGTTCCAGTAGGTCGGGAGCCGGTCCCACGGGTTCAGCGGCGTGTCGTCCGTGAAGTAGACCGACCCGGCATTCAGCCCGTACGCCTTGAGCAGGTCGGCCCGCATGGCGTCCGCGTCGGGCGTCTCGTAGACGAGGTTGGCGATCGAGCTCCGCGCCACGCCGGGCTGCGTCATCCAGTCCAGCCCGTAGGGATAGTTGTTGAAGCCGATCGCGCCGGGCGGCCCGGTGTGGGGCCCCTCGAAGGCCACCATGGTGTCGGCGACCGAGAGGAAATCCGACGGGGCGACCCCGTTGAGGAACGGCGTGCCCGGATTGCCGACGACCTCATAGGCCGGATTCAGGGACTTGATGTATCCGTAGATCTGACTGTAGTACGCCAGGCTGATCGGCGAGTTCACCTGGTCCAGGAAGAAGCCGTTGACGTGGACGTCGCTGGCGAGATACGTCTGGATCGCGGCCTTGATCGTGTCGAAGGGGATCGCCCCGTAGGACGTGTCGATGTAGCCGATCACCTTGCCGCCGTTGTCCTGCACCCCCTTGACGGCCGCCGCGTACGCGTTGACCTGTCCGATCGACCCCGGGCCGCTGGCCGGGTTCATGATCGCCGTCAGCGAGACCGACTTCGCTGCATCGGTCATCTGCGCCCAGCCGTCGCCGACGCCCCCCGCGCCCCCGGTCCCGGGCGCGAAATAGGCCGGGATGAGCAGCTCGACCACCGACCCGGCCTTCGCGGCCACGCCGAACGATGCCGCCAGGGCGATCGTGGCCAGGATCCGGATCACCGGCCGAGATCGCCCGCCTCGCATCCGTCGCATGCTCTTGCTCCCCGTCCCATCCGGCGGGCGGAGCCCTCCGGCTTCCTCGATCCTCCTATGCTGCCAGGCCGACTCACCCGAGAGGCTATCCGGCACAGCCTGAACGTTAAACAACCTTCCCTGTTTTCCGAGCGAAGATCGGAAGTATGGCGACCCGATGTTGCGAAACCTCAACACATTCGTCCCCGGGACATGCCGCGATCTCGCCGGCACGCATCGAGCCGCTTCAGCGCGATTCCCTCAGCGCGGCGGCCTCGCGGGGCCAGTATCCGGGGAGGTGATCGTAGGGATTGGGGCCGTCACCATCGGTGATGAAGATCGCCCCGAGGTGGGCGGCCGCGGCATGATTCAGCGCCCGCCTCATGTCCCGCTCGGTCCGGGCGCCATGGACGATCGCGGCGAAGCCATCCGCCGGGTATCGGAGGGCCCAGGCCGGTGGGCCGAAGCTCTCGAAGCTCTCCGCCGTCCCTTCGAAGAGGACCACGACGTCCGCCGTGGAGGCGGACCGATAGTCCTCATCGGTGAGCGTGCCCGGATTCCCGACCACTTCCAGCCGCGGGTCGCGGTCGGTGATGAACCGGCGAAGGCTTGCGTAATAGGGGACGGAGCGAGGGTCGCTGGACATCTCGTCGATGAACAGGCCGTCCACCTCGTACATCTCGAGATAGGCGACGACCTCGGCCCGGACGAGCTCCGGATCGCGCAGGCCGTAGGAGGTGTGGACGTAGCCGAGGATTCGCGCCCCCGCGGCCCGGGCGCGACGGCAGGCGGCGGCGTAGGTCGAGTCGATGAGCCTTCCCGGGCCGCTCGAAGGGTTGAGGATCACCCGGAGGGGGACCTCGCGGGCGGTCGCGGCGATCGTCTCCCAGGCGAGCTCCCCGGAACCCCCGGGATAGAAATAGGCGGGGACGATCGCGATCCACGAGCGACTCCCCTCACGGCCGGCGATCGCCACCGTCCCCACGACGGCCGCCGCCGTCACCGCCGACAGGAGGAGTCGCCCGAGGATCGGCCAGGGCCGCCGCATGGACGCGGAATCCGATTGGTTGAGCATGGTCCTCGACCGGTCACGACGTCGCGAGGCCGTGGACGACGACGGCCACGGAGCATGGATGGTATTATTGTCGATCCCTGGTCGACATTCCAGCCGCCTTTCGCCCCGATTCAGGGGATCGGGGGCCGGAGCGGGACGGCCAGGACGACGCCGAACTCCTCGGCGAGGTCGCACGAGATCCGGGCGCGGACCCTGCCGCGGCGGACGAGGAAGCGGCCGTGATCGCGGTCGGCGTCGGCCGCCGGGTAGGCCGCGTCGGCCCCGCACCAGACCCCCGGGGCGATGGAGAGAGCCCGGCCCGATTCCACCAGGAAGCCGACGAAATCGCCGGCCGCCACGTCGTCCCCGGGCATCGCCAGGACGACGACATACGGCCCGGGGTCGAGCGGGACGATCAGGCGGGCGCCGTCCGGCTGGTAGCTCGCCGCGCGGAGGAGCACCGCCGGCACGCCCTCGCCGACGCGGGCGGCCCAGCCGATGACCCGGTCCTCGGCCCGATCCTCATCCTCGCGGGCGAGGACCAGGTCCCCCTCGCGGCGGACGTCCAGCCGGGTCGACACGAGGCCGCCGCCGAGCCCCGTGTCCGGATCCACGGGCCGCCAGCCGAGCGCGGGCCAGGGGACGAGCTCCACCGGGAAGGCGTCCGGATCGTCCACGAGCACCGCGTAGCGGGCGAGCGTCACCGGCGTCGCCCGGACGAGGGGGACCTCATGGCGGGGGAGATCGGCGACGGCCGGTCGATCCGGCGATCGATCGCCTTCGAGGGGGATGGCGGGCGGGTCCATCATGATCGAGACGTCCCTGGAGGAAGGCGGCTGGTCCGTGGCGGCCCGGCCATCCGCCGGGGTCGCGACGCGTCTCCGTCGCAGTCTACCGCGAGCGGGGGGCGTCGTCGTCCCCCGCTCCGGAAACGACCGCGGCCGACGGGTCAGCCAAACCCATCGGCCGCGACGAATTCCGGAGTACCCTTCGTACCGCCGAGGATCAGACGGCGGTGAGGCATGGCCTCGTTGACCTTGTCTAGTAAGCGGGCCGGCGGCGATCGTCCACGAGTACCTCCGGGAATTTCGGCCCACCCGGGTCGGGCTCGAGGCGAGCCTTCCACCCGGCCGCCGGGTTCGAAAACGATCGCGGCCGACGGGTCAGCCAGACCCATCGGCCGCGACGAATTCCGGAGTACCCTTCATACCGCCGAGGATCAGACGGCGGTGAGGCATGGCCTCGACATTGATGTGTAGTAGTCGTCCCCGCGCGGGTCGTCCACCGGCCCGAGGAATTCCCGGCCCCCGGGACCTCAGGCGGCGGGCTCGGCGACGACGGCGGGCTGGCCCAGCGTGGACGTGGCCCCGGACGGCTCGACGGCCTCGTCCGCGGGCTTCACGCGAACGGGCGCGGCCGCCGGCCCGTCGCCCTCCAGCGGGTAGAGGAGCTGGTCGAGCAGCGTATGGGGGACGCCGTTGCCCCGGACGCCGTAGTCCTTGGGGAAGTGGTCGGGCAGGTAGAAGCTGCCGAAGACCCAGTCCATCCAGGGGAGCATCGTCGAGAAATTCTTGTCGATCGGGCCGCTCTTGGTGTGGTGCCAGTGGTGGAACGCCGGGCTGGAGATGAGCCACTCGAGCGGCCCCAGCCGCCAGCGAATATTGGCATGGATGAAGAAGCCCCAGATCGTCCCGAACAGCCCGACCAGCACCGGGACGAGCGTCCCGGACGCCCCCACCGGCCCGCCCAGCCCCAGCACGTAGATGGGCACGAACATGGAGAACCGATCGATCACCATGTCGATCGGGTGGGCCCGGGTGTTGGTCAGGAAGTCCACGTCCTCGGCGCTGTGGTGGATGGCGTGGAACTTCCAGAGGAACGGGATCTCATGGCTGAGGCGGTGGGCCCAGTAATAGCCGACCTCGCCGACGATCATGGCGGCGGACGCCCTGGCCCAGACGGGGAGGCCGGCCATCGTCTCCAGGAAGCCCGGGGGCAGGGTGCGGCGCGTGAGCCAGGCCGCCAGGCTCAGCGGCACGCTGATCAGGAAGGCCGTCAGCAGGCTGTTCAGGAAGTAGTAGCAGAGATCGACGCCGAATTCCCGGCGGAAGATCCTCCGCGGATGGGCCGCGAAGAGTCGCTCGAGGGGCACGAAGATCGCCGACAGGATCGCAAGCCAGACGGTGAGCTGGAAGACGTCGCGGAGGAATGCCTGGAACTGGGGGCCTTGGAGGAAAGACATGGAGGATTCCCTTGGATGAGGACCAGGTCCCGATCAAACGGGCTCGGCCGGCGGGTTGAGCGACCCGCCGGCCCCGGGAGCTTTGCGACGATTAAGCCGACTTTCAGGCGGTCCGCATGCGGCGGCGGAGGCGGGCGAAGAGGGTGGCGCCGGCCAGGCCGATCCCCATCAGGGCCATCGAGGCCGGCTCGGGAACGGCTTCCATCGACACGCCGTCCAGGAGGGCGAACGGGGGGACCGACCCGGGGCTGGTCTGGCCGTCGTAGCCGCCGAAGGCCTCGAAGGAGAGGACCTCGCTGGTGGACTTGGCGGTGAAGTACATCGTCACCTTGTCGAACCAGCCGGAGAAGACGTGCTGGGGGATCGTCTTCGTTTCGGTCACCTGATACTCGTCGCCGAGGCCGACCTTCCAGTAATCCCAGGTGCCGTAATTGAAGCCCTCCTGCTGGGCGATGGCCCAGTAGAAGCTGACGGCGTAGGTCTGGCCCGCGACCAGCCCGGTGAGCGACTGGGTGATGGCGCTGTGCTGGAAGTCTCCATCCTGCGCGATGAAGTTCCCGCCGTCGGGGCTGGCCGTGATCGGGCCGCCGCCCGCGCCACCGTTATTGGAGCTGTCCCAGAGGGCCGTCGTGCCGAATTGGCCGGTCACGCCCGTCGCCGCATTGGTGCTGTTGTAGAGGAACGTGTAGCTGGGCGAGTTCTCCATCGACCAGCCCGTCACGCTGGTGTTGTAGCCGACCTGGCCGTAGCCGCCGGACGTTTCGAATCCGCCGTTCGTGATCAGATTATTCGCCTGCGAGGTGCCGGAAATGGCCAGGGAGAGGGTCAGGGCCGCCAGGCCCTTCGGAACAATGCTGCGGTAGATCATGTGTGTCCTTTCAGGTCTTCTTCGAATCATGGTCAGGCGGGACGTTCGATCCAATGCAGGGGCCAATGGCAACGCCTTATCATGCCGACTGGCCCCCCTAACAATCGACTCAAGTAGGCGGCGTCCCGGGGATCGTCCACGCGCCGGGTACGGCGTTGCGGAAAAGCGACGCGGCGGGCGTCCGCCCGAGGCCACGCGGCCCTCGACGCCGGGGGAAAGATATCGGTCGCCGCCCGGCCGGTTCAATTCGGACCGCTTAATTTGCCTCACATCGTCATGCTTCGTGGCATTACCGGGACGCCGCGTCACACCGATGCGGCGGGCCGGGAACGGGCGCGTGCCGTTTCGCACCGCTCGCGGAGCGGCGACGACTCGCGCTGATTCCGGGAACCATCGACGGTAAGCTGTGTCTGGTGAGGATGGTCGGGGCCGCGCCGCGTGGCCGCCACGACGGACCATGCTCGGAGCCTGTCCCGAGAGCCTGGGCAACCGGCATCGCCACGCCCGGGGACGGATCCTCCGCCAGAACACGATCAGGACCGCGACCATGGGCAGCGAACCCGACCAAACCGACCTCCGGCGGATCCGCAACATCGGCATCATCGCCCACATCGACGCCGGCAAGACCACCACGACCGAACGGATCCTCTACTACACGGGCGAGATCCACCGGATGGGGGACGTCGACAAGGGGAACACGACGACCGACTACCTCGAGGAGGAGCGCGAGCGGGGCATCACCATCGTCGCCGCCGCCATCACCTGCCGCTGGCACGACGCCGACGGCGGCCCGATCACCGTCAACATCATCGACACCCCCGGCCACGTCGACTTCACCGCCGAGGTCGAGCGGTCGCTCCGCGTCCTCGACGGGGCCGTCGTCATCTTCTCGGCCGTCGAGGGGGTCGAGGCCCAGAGCGAGACCGTCTGGCGGCAGGCGGCCAAGTATCACATCCCCCGCCTCTGCTTCGTCAACAAGATGGACCGCATCGGCGCCGAGTTCGAGCGCGTCTACGCCGAGATCGAGGAGCGACTCCTCGACAGCCGCCCCATCCCGATCCAGATCCCGATCGGATCAGGGCCGGAGGGGACCATGGGCGAGTTCCAGGGGCTCATCGACCTGATCGCCATGAAGGCCCTGCATTTCACGACCGAGGACCTCGGCTCGACGTTCACCGTCGACGAGATCCCCGAGCCGCTCCGCCTCGAGGCCGACGCCTGGCGCGAGACCATGCTGAACAACCTCTCCGCCTTCGACGAGGAGTTCGCCGAGCAGTACATGGCCCACCTCGACGGCGTCGAGCTGACCGAGGCCATGATCCACGCCGCGCTGCGGCGGGCCACGCTCACGGGCCGCGTCCAGCCGGTGCTCTGCGGCTCCAGCTTCAAGTACGTCGGCGTCCAGCGGCTGCTCGACGCCGTCTCGGCCTACCTCCCCAGCCCGCTCGACCGGCCGCCGGTGGTCGGCATCCACCCCAAGAAGGGGACCGACCTCGCCCGCAAGCCGAGCCCGGACGAGCCCTTCTGCGGGCTCGTCTTCAAGATCACGAGCGACGCCCACGGCGACCTCTCGTTCCTGCGGATCTACTCGGGCGAGCTCAAGGCCGGCACCCGGGCCTTCAACCCGGGCAAGGACAAGAAGGAGAACTGCTCGCGGCTCTACCACATCCGCGCCGATGACCGCGAGCAGATCGCGGTGGGGACCACCGGGGACATCGTCGGCATCGTCGGCCTCAAGGATTCGGTCACGGGGGACACCCTCTGCGACGCCTCCCACCCGATCCTGCTGGAGCGGATCGAGTTCCCGGAGACGGTCATCAGCATGTCCATCGAGCCGGTCAGCGGCGCCGACAAGGGGAAGCTCTCGGACACGCTCAACGCCCTCTCTCGCGAGGACCCCACCTTCACCTACAAGGTCAACGAGGACACCGGACAGACCCTGATCTCGGGCATGGGGGAACTGCACCTGGAGATCCTCAAGAACCGGATGACGCGGGACTTCAAGCTGAAGGTCCACGTCGGCCGGCCCCGGGTGAGCTATCGCGAGACGATCAAGAAGGCGGTCAAGCGGGTCGAGGGGACGTGCATCCGCCAGACCGGCGGATCCGGCCTGTACGCGAAGGTCACCATCGACCTCGAGCCGGAGACCCAGGCCAAGGGGGCGCCGGTACTCCACTTCGTCAACAAGATGAAGGGCGGGACGATCCCCGCCGAATTCGTGCCGGCGATCGAGGCGGGCCTCCGCGAGGAGGCCAAGTCGGGCGGCCGGACCGGTTATCCGCTCGTCGACCTGAAGGTGACCCTGGTGGACGCCGCCTACCACGACGTCGATTCCAACGACCTGGCCTACCGCTTCGCCGCGTCCGACGCCCTGCGGAAGGCCGTCGAGGAGGCCGGCGCCGTGCTCCTCGAGCCGATCATGCGGCTCGAGGTGGTCACCCCGGAGGACTACCTGGGGAACATCACCGCCGACCTCTCCAGCCGGCGGGCCCTGATCGAGCGCACGAGCACCCGCGGCAAGCTGATGGTCATCGACGGCCGGGCCCCGCTTGAGAAGATGTTCGGCTACTCCACCGCCGTCCGAAGCCTGAGCCAGGGCCGCGCCAGCTACACGATGGAGCCCCTGGAATACGCCGCCGCCCCGGACAGCATGCTGGAGGCCATTGCGGGACTGTGAGGTAGGGGCGAGGGGCGAGGGGCGAGGGGCGAGGGGCGAGGGGCGAGGGGCGAGGGAATTCGGAAGAAAGGATCGGGACCTTCGCCCGCGACTCGCCCGCGCCCCAGTATGAGTCTGGCTCCCCACTCTTCCTGCCTCGAGCGAGCAAACGGGTGGCTGTGGAGGAGCGAAGCGACCCCACGGCCCGCAAGCCATCGCCTCCGACTTGCCCGCGCCCCAGCAAGTGAGCGACGAAAGCTGAAAATGGGGGCGGAAGCGTCCGAGTCCAAGCCGCCGCGAGCGAGCAAATGGATGGCTGTGGAGGAGCGAGGCGACCCCACGGCCCGCGAGCCATCGCCTCCGACTTGCCCGCGCCCCAGTATGAGTCGGCTCCCCACTCTTCCTGCCGCAGATTGGCCGAAGTCGCAAGTAATCCGCAAGTCGCCGCTCCCGCCGCGGGTGTAGAGCCAGTCGCAGTGCCGCCGGTGTGCGAACACCTTTCGAGGATCATCGGCAGCAGCGCCAACGGCGTCATGGATCGCCTCCAGGATGCTCGTCTTGCCACTGCCATTGGCGTCGACGAAGACGGTAAAGCGTTCCAAGTCAACGGAGACGTCTCTCGGCGACCTGTCGTCCCGGACCTGGACCTTCCGGTTCATGGCCGATCCCTTCGGGCTCGGGGCTTCTCGGATCCTTGGGCAAGCATCCTCCACCGCCTCCTCCTAGAAGTTATCTCCCACCGGCGTCCTCGGCTACCCGGTCACGCAGCCGCATGAAGCACACGACGTTCGATTCGAAACGACGCGAGGCGGGGAGCCGTGGCCCCCCGCCTCGCCTTCGCATCTTCAGGAATCGGCGCCGATCAATACTGATCCGCGCTGATGACCTCGCCCTTGGCCCGGGTGGTGAGGGCCTGGAAGACGCCGATGCGGGCGCCGGGGTTGATGACGTAGGTGGACTGGCTGGAGTCCCAGGTCACGCCCTGGGGGTCGCCCGTCCCCGGGTCGTTCCGCCAGGTGTCGATGCTATCCTTGATGAACCGCACGGATCCGTCCACGAAGGACATGTTCACGCCGCCGGGGTGGAAGCTCGAGACGAAGATGGGGAGGTATTCCTCGAAGTCGCCGTTGGTGAACAGGCCGCGGACCACCGTCTTCTGGGCATTCACCGGCCAGAAGCTGTCGAACATGTTGTCGGTGTAGTAGCCCGAGCTCCACCACTGGTAGTAGTTGCGGATGCCGGGGTCCAGCAGCGAGTGGCCGTGCTCGGAGAAGGCCGCGGTGTTGCTCGTGCCGTCGGTGATGGAGGCGAACCGGACGGCCGAGTGGCCGTACATGACGCCGGAGCAGCTCGCCAGCCGCGCCGCGTAATTGGTGTTGTTCGTGCGGATGTTGAGCGCCCACATGCCCGTGTTGCAGGCGTAGCTGCTGAACTGCATCTTGTAGGTGCCCGGCCCGGTGTAGTTGAACGACGAATCGAGGGGCGCCGACTCGGAGACCACCGGGTCGCTCGGGCACCAGAGCGAGGTGACCCCCTGCTGGATGCAGGTCAGGTTCTCGTAGTCGGACTGGCAGAAGTTGAAGTTGGCGGCGTCGTAGATCTGCTTCTGCTCGAAGTAGGGGGCGAGCCGGAACCAGATGCTCAGGCTGTCCCGGATCTTGGCGTCGCGGACGCGAATCGTCGTGACGTTGGCGGGGGGCAGGACCGTGTTCGTGCTCTCGTAGTTCGCCGCCGCCAGGGCGAGCTGCTTGAGGTTGTTCACGCACTGGGCGCGACGGGCGGCCTCGCGGGCCGACTGCACGGCGGGGAGCAGGAGCGCGATCAGGACGGCGATGATGGCGATCACCACCAGCAGCTCGATCAGCGTGAAGCCACGGGCCGATCGGGGAGCGGGACGGGTCTGGGTCATCGGGACTCTCCTTCGGGAAGGCTCCGTTCGAGGACGGAGGGATGAGGAAGGACGGGAATCGTCGGCGAGCGCGGAGAGGTCGGGGCAAGGCGGGACCGCCGCGGCATCGAAGCGGGGGGTTCGGGCTTATTTGCGAGGTCCGGTGTCCGGCGCCTGGGCCTTGCCGCCCTTCTTCGCGGGGGCCTCGGTCCCGGCGCGGGGATTGGAGCTGGGAGCCACTTCCTTGCCGTCGGCGCCGGCCTCACGCGGCTTGCCCACCGTCCCGACTTCCGCAGGCTGGCAGCCCGCGAGTCCCATCACGGGCCCCAGGGACAGGGCCAGGACCCAGGCACCGAATCGTTGTGAGCGTCTCGACATCAACAGTCCTCTCGCCGTTTTCGGCGTGCGCGGGGGAACCTCGAACCCGCTCGCCGGGTCACAACACGTGGCCCGCCCAGGGAGGGGCGGCGCGGGGCCAGGGTCACCATGATTGCCGATCAGCGCCGCACGAGGTCCCGGCTCCGGCCGTCTTGGGCCGAAAGGACGGGGCTTGTGGGCGAGGATGGGATCGAGTCAGACCTCGGTCCCGCCCCTTCGAGGCCTCCGATGAGAGAGGAGAGGCCCGGGATCGCGAACGACGGCATGACTGGACACCATGAATGATCGCGCCAGGATTTTACCACGATCCACGATCGGCTTGTCAACGTCCTGACGCGCCTCGGACTGCGGTCCTGCGGGCCTGAGGTCACGGCTTGCCGCCCGGGAGCACCCGTTTGAGGAGATTGTCCTCCAGGTCCTCGAGGGCACCGGCCGTCCCCCCCGTACGCTTCGAGCCCGTGCCGTTGCGGGCGCCGGCCGCCGGAGCGGGTCCCAGGCGGTCGAGGAGCTTCGAGGCCTCCTTCTGGAGCCCCTGCTTGAGGGCCCCCTTCGAGAGGTCGCCGAGGGCCAGGCGGAGGGCGCGTCGGTCGATCGTGGGGCGGGAGACGGTGCCGCCGATCGGGATGGTGACCTCGTTCCCCTTGAGGGCATCGCCGAGCTCGGCGGGTGCCTGCGAGCCGAGCATCGTCCTGGTGATCGGGACGGTCGCCCGCAGCGCCAGGGTCTGGTCGAAGCCGACCGAGCCCTTCAGGCCGATGTCCACCCCCTTGCGGACGCTGATCTTCAGGCCGTCCTGGATCACCCGCCGGTTGGCGATCGAGAGCTGGACCGGCTGCTGCATGCGGACCCCCTGGGCGGAGCCGCGGCCGACCACCGAGAGGATCTCGCTGGCGGCCGGGCCGGGGGCGAAGACCACGTCCTGGAACGCGAGGTGGCCATTCAGCGTGGTCGTCCGGCTGGGGGGGCCGGTGATCGGGATCTCCCCCTTCATGTCGGCCGCGATCGTCCCGCTCACGTGAGTCGCGCGGTCGAGGACCGGGGCGATGTACGTCAGCACCCGCCGCGAGACCTCGTCGTTGATCTTCACCCCGCCGAGCGCCGTGCCCTCGTGGAGCAGGACCGCGATCCCCTGGGCGTCGTCCACGGAAAGGCCCGGCTTCAGGTCCACGAAGCCCTCGTTGATCGTCGTCCGGAAGGAGTCCATCGTGAGCGAGCCCCCCTTGCAGCGGACGACCAGGGGGGCCTCGCTCATGGCCAGGCCGAAGACGTTGGCCGAGGTGATGTCCACGCCGACCTCCGCGTCCTCCAGCCCCTTGACGATCGCGGCCAGCGAGTCGCCGGAGAGCGGCCCCTTGACGTGGAAGGGGCGCGGCCGGCCCTCGATGCGAGCCTCCGCCTCGACGGCCTTCTCGACGATCGCGGTGAGGTTCTTCCAGTCGGGCGCGATCGTCCCGGACAGATCCGCGGCGCGACGGGTGGTCGCCTCCGCCACCTGCCCGGCGGCCTCGATCCGGGCGTAGGGCGTGGCCACCGTGACGGTCCGGCATTCGAGCCGATCGGCCGCCGGGTCATAGGCGCCGCCGAAGGCCAGCTCCACCGGCTGGCCGCCCAGGGCGGTCGGGGCCTGGGCCGCCAGCCGGAGCTTGAGGCGGCCGCCATCCGGCTCGGCGATGAAGCGGATCCCGGCCGGGCCCGCCAGCCCGGTCCCGGATTGGCCCGTCCAGACATTCAGGAAGGCGTCTATCGCCGCGAGGTCCCCGCGGACGTCGACCTCGGCCGACTCCGGCGACGAAGGGTTCTTCAGCAACCCGCGCACCTTCATCCCATGGTCGCCCAGCGTGGCCGGGGCCCTCTGACCCTGACCGAGGGGCAGGGGAGTGACGGTCAGGTCGTCGGCGTCGAGGTCCAGGCGTCCCCGCAAGGCGGCCAGCATCACGCCGGCCGGGATGAGTGCCTGGTCGTCCGGTTGGAGGTTGAGGCGGAGCTCGTCGATCTCGATGACGCCCCGGCCGGTCGCGGCCGCGGTGGGGGCGGTCCAGCGTCCCGCGAAGTCGGCCCCGGCCCGGCCGGACCGCTGCGGGAGGACGGCCGGCAGCGAGGCCGTCCCCTTCCAGGACATCACGTCGCCCTGGGACCTCGCCGTGACGTTGACCAGCTCGAAGGGCGAATGGAACTTGCCGCGGAAGTCGGCCCACGACGCGGGCAGGCCCGACGGATCCGCCGGGCCGCTCGCGTCGGCCTCGAGCCTCAGAACCTCGCGGGCATAGGGCGAGGTGGTCAGTCCGGCCACGTTCAGCGCCTGGATCTCGACGACCGACCGGCCGGCGAATCGGCCCTTGTCGCGGCGATAGTCGGCCGCCAGCCTCCCCTTGCCCGCCAGGCCCACCCGGCCGAAGTCGATCAACTGGCGGAACTGCGACTGCACGGCGGCCAGGTCGAAGGTCCCGGAGAGGGCCAGGCCCCGGTCCATGTCGCCGCTCCCCTTCAGCGACGCGAAGGCGGATTTCAGCTCGATCGTCTCCACGCTGAGTGACGCCGCGGATCGACGGCCCCGCGCGACGAGCGTCGCCGGCGCGCCGAGCGTGAACGCCCGCGTCGCATCGTGGCCGGCCAGGTCGGAGAGGTTGGCCTCGAGCGATCCTTCCTGGGCCTCGCCGGCCGCCTTCACGTCGAGGACGACCCGGGCCTCGCCGCGATCGAGCGCGATCCCCTGGCGGAGCCGGAGCGCCCGGGGGATGAGCTTCGCCAGCGCCGCCAGGTCGATTCGCCCCTCGAGGTGCACGGCCTTGGCTCCCGAACGATCGCCGCCGATCGTCGCGGTGGCCCCGACGGAGGCGACCGGGCAATCGACCGAGAGCTTCCGTATGGCCCACGCGCCGTCGTCCTCGGCCAGGTCCCAGGAGCCCTTGACCGCGTCGAGCCTCAGCCGGTCGCCCGCCAGCGCCGGGCCCGCCGCGTCCAGGTCCAGGAGGTTTGCCTCGCCAGCGGCCGCCCAGTGGCCGGTCGTCCGCCCGAGGCGGATCTCGCCGTCGAGCCGGCCCTTCGCGACCAGCCCACCGGCCGTGACCGCGAGCGGCCAGTCCTTGCCCGCGATCCGCAGCGATGTGTCGGGCGAATCCGCGGCGCGATGGTCGAAGTCGCCGTCGAGCGTGAGGGTCTGCTCCGCCGAGCCGCCCGGCGGGCTCGCCAGCGCGACCTGCCAGCCGAGCTTCCTGTCGGCGGCGGCCGGCAGCCGGATCGTCAGCTCGGCCTGGCCCGCGGTGATCGGCTCGACGAGCTCCGGAGAACGCAGCACGACCGCGCTTCGGACGACCTTCAGCGTCACGTCGATGGGCTTCCTGTCGCCGGCCGCCGGCTTGTTCCCGGACGGCGGAGCGGGCGGCGTGAGGGCGTCCACCAGGTCGATCGAGCCGTCCGCCCGGCGCTCGATGTCGATGTTTGCCCCCTCGACAGTCAACGTGCCGAGCCGCGACGGATCGATGAACAGCGCCGCGAGCCCGCGGTCGAGCGCCGCCGCGTCCGCGGTCAGGATCGTCTTGCCCTGGCCGTCGGTGAACTTCAGCCCGGTCGCGCGGAGCGTCCCGAACCACGAGGCCGACAGCCCGGCCACCTCGACCCGACTGGGGGCCAGGGCCCGGTTGACCCGGACCGCGATGGCCGACCGCACGAAGGCCGTCCCCGCCAGTCGTGGCAGGGCCCAGGTGGCCCCGCCGATCATCGCCAGGAAAACGAGCGCGACCACTGCGAGCCGTCGCCCCCAGGACCGCTTTTTCGTCGCCTTGATGTCCTCGGAACCGCCCCGGGCCGTCTTCTCGTCCATGATGCATGCCCTCCGGGTCATCCCGACCCGTGCAAGCCTTGATTGGCGACGTGACCTTGCGTGACGTGCCCCGCAGCCGCCAGCAGGTTCCTGCCGCCGACCGCGAGCCTGGTTCGTCCCGTTATCGGCAGCCGGCCATGAGAGTCCGAAGCGTAATCGGCGTCAAGGTCGGACGGCATCTTATCCAGACCACGCAAGACAACCAGTCTACCTACGATGTGACTTCAGCTTCCCCATCGATAGAGCCAGAGTGGCAATCGGTCTCATGGCTTGAGGTCGTCGATGGACGGGTAGAGTCCTCGAACGAGGATTCGACCGGGCTCTGAGAAGGCCCCCAGGGCAGGGAACGCGTGTACCGTCGATGATCCAGCCAGCCTCACGGCCGTGGTTGGACTTCCCGATTCGCAAGATGTCGCCATAGCGAAGCCTGTGATTCATCAGGTGCCTCGCGGACACGTGCCGTCCGATCTGTACGAACCTGGCGGAGCCTACCAGATCCGTGCGACACCATATCGATCCAGGGCCGCGTCAGCGCTGACGATGGGTGCACCATCGACCTGGGACTGCGCGACGACGAAGCGATCGAAGGGATCGCGAAGATGGGTCGGTAGAGCGGCCTGGGCCTCGGCGTACTCCACCGTGATCGGCAGAAGCTCGGGGCCGAGATCCGCAATCGCCTTCTCGATCCACTCCCGGTACGGACGCGATAGGGCCAGTTTCCTCAAGCCCACCTTGATCGCAATCTCCCAAAGCGTCCCGGCGCCGAGGAGAAGGTCATTGGCGGGATCCTTGATGGCGGCCGCCGCCGGAAGGCTGAGCTTGGTAGGCTCCTCGACGGCCCAGATCAGGGCGGTCGAATCCAGGATCACCCTCGCTCCATGTAATCCTTGAAGTCATCCAGCGGAGCGTCGAAGTCGGGAGCCATGTAGAGCACGGTTCCTTTCAGAGTACCCAACCGACGCGGTTCACGCTTCTTGGGCGGGGTAACAGCGACCAGGCGAGCAACGATCTGGTCATTCTCAGTGATGAGGAGTTCTTCCGCGGGCGTCAACTTGTGAATGAGCTCGTCGAGGTCCTTCTTGGCTTCCTCAAGGGACACGGTAGGCATTGTGTCGCTCCCTTCCCTTTTCACCATGCCGGTCTTCGGACTCCTCTTCGAATGCTCTAGCTTACCAAACGTCCTGCTTCGCTGCTTTCGGGATCTCGTGGCATTCACCAGATAAACGGCCTGCAACAAGTCGAGCACGACGCGACGACCTCTTCGGTACAATCGCAACGTCTGAGTCAGCAACCCGGCTCGCAATCAATCCATGATGAGGAAGGATCGCAGCCCGATGCCGACGAGCTCCAAACGCCTGATGCGGGCGGTCAAGGACGTCTTGCTCCGCGACTGGGATCCGCTCGACATTGGGGCGAAGCCTCACCTGGCTGACGAGTACGATCGATACGCCGCCGGCGTCTGCCGCATGCTGATGGCAGGTACGGACGAGCGCAGACTCGCGGCCCATCTCCGGCATATTCGGACCGTCGCCATCGGCGTTCTCCTGGTCGACGAGGGACGCGACGAACGGGTCGCAAGGCGGCTCCTCGATCTGCCAGCCGGCCTGCCACCCATGGACGAGGAGGACTTCTGGCCTCGGCTGGAATGGAGCGTCAGCGGCGAACTCGAGCAGATGCGTGACCACGACCTACGGCGGTTCTGGTGCGATGGCTTCCTCCCCCGGACGTACCACCTCGAAGGCCCCTCGCCGCGGATCGAGGGCCGGGCCTGGATCGGCGATGGCTCCACTCAGGACGAATGGGCGTTCACTCTCCTGCTACCCCATCCGTTCGGATCCCGCGAGGAAATCCCCTGGGAATCCCTCGTGCCGGCGGGAGGCATGACGCGATGGCTGACGCTCGATCGAAGCGGGAAGCGGATCCAGATCGAGCCGACGGCCGCGGTCCCGGATCCGGCCTGACGACTCGGGGAGGGAGGGGGAGGCCGATACTTCTGACGGCGAAACAAGCCGGCCCCGCCCGCCGTCGAGATCGAGGGCGGGCGGGGCCGTGCATGTCGCTCATCCGTTCGCGGAACGGCGTGGAGCGACTCTGCTTCCCTAGGTTAACGACAGCGTCCCGGTCGCGTCGGCGGCGGCCACATAGTTGGTGCTGCCGGTGAACTTGGCGGTGACGGTCTCGCCGGTGGTCAGGCCGGTGTTGTCCAGGCCAGAAAGTGTCGCCACGCCGCTGCTGTTGGTCGTCGCGGTCCCCGCGGCGGTGGAGCTGCTCCCCAGGTAGAACGACACGGTCTGGCCCGCGACCCCCGAGGACGTGACCGAGGAGGTCAGGGTGGCCACCAGGGTCACCGTCCCGCCCGGGTCGCTGGTGCCGGTGCCGGAGACCGAGCCCAGCGTGGTGGCCGCCTGGCTGACGACCAGGTCGCCGGTCGCATTGGTCGCCGCCGTGAAGTTGGTGTTCCCGGCGAAGCTCGCGACCACCACGCCGGTGTGCGTGCCGGCCGCGTCCGTGGTCGCGACGCCGGCGAGCGTCGCCACGCCGCTGCTGTCCGTCGTGGCCGTCCCCACCGAGGTCCCGTCGAGGGTGAAGGTCACGGTCGCGCCGGAGATCGCCCCGCCGGTGACGGCCGACTTGAGGGTCGCCGTCAGGGTCGCCGTCCCGCCGAAGCTCGATGCGCCGGCAACGCTCGAGAGCGTGCTGCCGGCCTGGCTGACCACCAGGTTGCCGGTGGCGTTGGTGGCCGCCGCGTAGCTGGTGTCGCCCGCGAAGCTCGCGACCACCACGCCGGTATGCGTGCCGACGGCGTCGGTCGTCGTCACGCCCGCGAGGGTCGCCACGCCGTTGCTGTCGGTCGTGGCCGTCCCGACGCTCGTGCCGTCGAGCGTGAAGGTCACCGTCTTGCCGGAGAGCGCCGCGCCGGTGACCGTCGACTTGAGGGTCGCCGTCAGCGTCGCCGTCCCGCCGAAGGAGGCCGCCCCGGAGACGGTCGAGAGCGCCGTGGCCGCCTGGCTAACAACGAGGTTGCCGGTCGCATTGGCGGCGCCGCCGTAGCTGCTGTTGCCCGCGAAGCCGGCGACCACCACGCCGGTATGCGTGCCGACGGCGTCCGTGGTCGTCACGCCGGTGAGCGTCGCCACGCCGCTGCTATTGGTGGTGGCGCTGCCGACGCTCGTGCCGTCGAGGGTGAAGGTCACGGTCGCGCCGGAGATCGGCTGGCTGGTCGCGTTCGAGGTCAGCGTCGCCACCAGCGTGGCCGTGCCGCCGAAGCTGGCCGTGCCGGCGACGCTCGCCAGCGTCGTCGTGGCCGCGCTGATGACCACGTTGCCGGTGGCGTCGGTCGCGGCCGCGTAGTTGGTGCCGCCGGCGTAGCTCGCGACCAGGGCACCGGTATTCGTCCCGACCGGGAGCGAGGTCGTCACGCCGGTGAGCGTGGCCACGCCGCTGGCGTTCGTCACCGCGGTCCCCACGCTCGTGCCGCTGATCTTGAACGTGACCGTCTGGCCGGAGATCGCGTCGCCGGTCTCGCTCGAGGTCAGCGTGGCGGTCAGGCTGGCGGTGCCGCCGAAGGTGCCCGTCCCGGAGACGGCGCCCAGGGCCGTCGCCGCCTGGTCGACGACCAGGTCGCCGGCCGAGGCGCTGGGCCGATAGCCGTAGGCCCCGGCGAAGCTGGCGACCACCGAGTTCGACGAGGTCCCCACGTCGGCCGTCGTGACCACGCCCTCGAGCGTGGCGACGCCGGACGCGTCGGTCACGGCGGAGCCGGCGAAGGCCCCATCGAGCAGGAACGTCACGTCCCGCCCCGCGAGCGCCACGCCCGTGGCGGACTTGAGCGTCGCCGTCAGCGTGGCCGTGCCGCCGAAGTTGGCCGCGGCCGAGACGCTGCTGATTGCGGTGTCGGACTGCGAGACCGTGAGGTTGATCGGCACGTAGCCCTTGCGGCCGTTCACGGTCACGACCGGCCCCTGGGACCCGAACAGCCCGGTGGTCCCCAGCATGGTCGTCTGGAAGGTCGTCACCGCGGCCGACGCCTCGGTGATCGCCGTGCTGGTGTCGGTCGTGTCGATGGCCGCGATCGAATCCGACAGCGCGATGATCGCCGCGTCCACCCGATTGGCGATGTTCGGATGCGTCACCAGGAGCCCGGAGAACATCTCGGCGCGGTACGCGGAGGTCACGGCCTGGAAGGTCGTCGTGATGTCGGCGGCGGTCGCGGCCGTGCTCGAGGCCAGGCTCGACCCGAGCGACTGAAGCTGGCTGACGAATTCCTGCGTCGTGCTGATATACGAGCTGACCGGGGTGTTCAGGGCCGTGATCGGCCCCGCCGTCAGCCCGTTGATGGCGGTCGTCGCCTGGGTGGTGAAGTCGGAGTCGGTGATCAGGCCGACCGTGAGCTGCTGGTTGAGCGAGGCCAGCTCGGAGACCACCTTCTGGCCCTGGAGGCGGAGGATCGTATCGATATTGATGAAGTGGGGCAGGAGCTGGGAATCCGCGGACTGGACGTATCCGGCCACCAGGCTTGTCGCCTCGGCCACGAAGCCGTTGCCGTCGACCGAGCCGCCGGAGAAGTCGGCGAGCGGACCGCTGGTGAGCTGGGACTTGAGGGCCGACACCATGGTGTTGATCGCGGCGCGGGAGGTGTCCTTGCCCTGCCACGCCTGGGCGATCAGCCCGGTGAGCGACGGCGACTGGAAGGAACCCGACGCCAGCAACCGGCGATCCTCCAGGAACTCGAGGCGGAAGTCCCGCCTCCTCCCCGCGCGTACGTCGTTCCTGCGGCCTCGTCTTGGAGTGCTCATCGTATCCCTGCTGTAATTCTTGGGGTGCTTCGTCAACGAATTCGTCGCACGCGACGCGAAAACCGGCTTCGGATCCGATCAGGCCCGGCCGGCTTGCACGATTCCGGCGCGCTTGCCCCCCGCGCGCCCGTCACTAAGAAGTCATCGAGATCCGGTCGAAAAACCGCCGCGGGAAGATAAACGGACCTCCCAATAGTCAACGATTTTTCCACGAATACAGATTGGAGTAAATAGGGGATTCTGGAAAGCAACCCGGGGCTCGATCGATGACCGCGAGGGCTCGGGAATGGCCACGGCGGGTGAGTTCGCGGAAAATTCGAAAAACCACGGCCTGTTGCGTTGACGCGTTTTGGGGCTGCTGATACACTCTTCCTTTCCTGCGTGATGTGCGAGAAAGGGCGGGATGGTCCCCGCCCCGAATGGACCAGGCTCGGGAAGGACGACAATCGGTGGCGGGTATCAGCAACGAGCGAATTCGGATCCGGATGGAAGCGTATGACCACACCATCCTGGATCAGTCGGCGAAGGACATTGTCGATACCGCGAAGCGCACCGAAGCGATCGTCCGTGGGCCGATTCCGCTGCCGACGCGCATCGAGCGTTACACCGTGCTCCGGAGCCCGCACATCGATAAGAAGTCGCGGGAGCAGTTTGAGATCCGGACGCACAAGCGGTTGATCGACATCGTTCAGCCGACCAACAAGACGATTGACGCCCTCAACAAGCTGAGCCTGCCGGCCGGCGTGGACATCAAGATCAAGGCCTCCCAGTCGGGGGCCTGATCGACGTTCGTTCCCCGTTCCGACAGGTTTGAGCGGGTCATGGGGTTTCCTGGACCGCACGCGTCTCCGCGCGTGTGATCGTCCGGTCGCGTCGGACGCCTCAATCGGAGGGCCATCGTGGGCCCACCGAGAGACAGCCCCGACGCCAGGGCCGCCGGAATGCCTGGCAGCGGCCCTCGTGGAACCTGACCTTTTCCCCCAGGTGAATAGCGGCGACCCGCACCCCGCGGGGCCCTGGGCGGGCTCCCGGGCCCTGCCGTCGGTCGGCCGCGTACCGATACCGAATCGAATCGACGGAGCCAGACGATGCAAGTGGGACTGCTGGGACGTAAGGTCGGCATGACCCAGATCTACCAGGAGGACGGCACCTCGGTGCCCGTCACCGTCCTGGAATGCGGCCCGTGCACCGTGCTCCAGGTCCGGACCGAGGAGCGCGACGGGTATCACGCCGTGCAGCTCGGCTTCGACGACAAGAAGCGGAAGAACGCCACCCAGGCGGCGCGGGGCCACGCCAAGAAGGTGGGCGCCGAGCCCAAGCGGTACGTCCGCGAGGTCCGCCAGGAGAAGGCCGCGGAGGTCGCCGAGGGGCAGACCCTGACCGTGGAGGTCTTCGACGGCATCAAGCGGGTGGACGTCACCGGGACGAGCAAGGGCCGGGGCTACGCGGGCGTCATCAAGCGGCACGGCTTCCGCGGCCTGCGGGCCACCCACGGCGTGAAGCGGATGCACCGCCACCCGGGCTCCTCCGGCCCCAGCGCCGACCCGTCGCGGACCCAGAAGGGGATCCGGAAGCCGGGCCAGTTCGGCAACGTCCGCTCGACCGTCCGGAACCTGGAGGTCGTGAAGATCGACCCGGCCAACAACCTGCTCCTGCTCCGGGGCGCCGTCCCGGGGCCCAACGGCGGCTACCTCACGGTCCGCCAGACCAACAAGGTGTGACCGCCGCGGTCGCGTCGCGATGAGATGAGGCCCGCGGCCGCCCCACACCACGAGGGCGCCGGGTCGACGCCGGTCCTTAAGCTGATGGATCCACGATCATGCTGACGATTCCCGTATTCAACCTCGCCGGCGAGCGGGTGGGCGAGGAACAGATCGACCCGGCCGACTTCGGCGGCGCGATCAACAAGCAACTGCTCCACGACGTCGTCCTGATGCACCTGGCGGCCCGCCGGGTCGGCACCGTGGGGACGCGGGGCCGGGCGGACGTGGCCGGCTCGGGCAAGAAGCTCTTCCGCCAGAAGGGGACCGGCAACGCCCGCGCCGGTGCCAAGCGGACCAACAAGCGGAAGGGGGGCGGCATGGCCTTCGCCCGCCGCAACCGCGACTACCGCTACGCGATGCCCAAGAAGGCGGTCCGGACGGCCATCCGGATGGCCCTGCTGTCCAAGTTCCAGGACAACCAGGCGCTCGTCATCGACGGCCTGAGCCTGGAGAAGCCCCAGACCAAGGCCGTGGTCAAGGCCCTCAAGGCCATCCGCCGCCCCGACCTGACCGAGGCCGAGGCCGCCGAGACCGTCGGCGAGACCAAGGCCGCCGCCCTCCGCCGGACGCTCGACGGCCGGACCGTGCTGCTGGGCCTCCCCGGCCAGGACCAGGTCCTCTACCGGTCGGCCCGCAACATCGAGGGGGTGACGGTGGCCCCGGTCGCCGAGTTCAACACGTACGACATCCTCCGGCAGCGTTACCTGGTCCTCACGCGGGAGGCCCTCGGGGCCCTCAAGGACCGCGTCAAGGCCCAGGGGGCCCGCCGCGAGCCCGAAGCCGCCGCCCCGAGCACGGAGAACTGAGCCATGGTGACCCTCCGCCGTCCCCCCCAGTACGAGCGCAAGGGCCCCGCGCTGGACCCGTACCAGGTGGTCATCCGGCCGCTCATCACCGAGAAGGCGACCCACCTCTCGGAGCGGCACAACGCGTACACGTTCGAGGTCAACCCGATGGCCTCCAAGACCGAGATCAAGGAGGCCGTCGAGGCCCTCTTCCCGGTCAAGGTCCTCGACGTCCGCACCCAGAACCGCCGCGGCAAGCTCCGCCGCTACCGCCTCAAGTCGGGCCGGATGCGGAACTGGAAGAAGGCCATCGTCTCGCTCCACGAGCAGTACCGCATCGACTTCTATTGAGAGTCGCCGAGCCAAACCAGTCGTAGGAACAGCCGACGATCGCGGCACAAGGCCGCCGGACGCAGGGCAATCCTGAAGGATCTCCGATGGGCATTCGCACATACAAGCCGACGACCCCCGGGCGGCGGAACGCCTCGGTCAGCGACTTCGCCGAGCTGACCGACAAGGACAAGAAGCCCGAGAAGTCGCTCACCGAGCCGCTCAAGAAGACGGGCGGGCGGAATAACCAGGGCGTCATCACGGCCCGGCACCGCGGCGGCGGCCACAAGCGGAAGTATCGCCTGATCGACTTCCGCCGCAACGACCGCGACGGCCAGGCCGCCCAGGTGACCCACATCGAGTACGATCCCAACCGCTCCGCCCGGATCGCCCTCATCGTCTACGCCGACGGCGTCAAGCGATACATCATCGCGCCGGAGGGCCTGAAGGCCGGGATGAGCGTCTCGAGCGGGCCGGACGCCGAGCCCAAGCTGGGCAACTGCCTGCCGCTGGCCAAGATCCCCACCGGCATGTCCATCCACAACCTGGAGATGGAGCCGGGCGGCGGCGCCAAGCTCTGCCGGTCCGCTGGCGTCGGGGCCACGCTCACCGCCCGCGAGGGGGCCTGGGCCCAGATCACCCTCCCCTCCGGGGAGGTCCGCCGCCTGCCGTCCGCCTGCCGGGCCACGATCGGCATGGTGGGCAACCCCGATCACATGAACGTCCGCCTGGGCAAGGCGGGCCGGAGCCGGTGGCTGGGCCGCCGCCCCCACGTCCGCGGCATCGCCATGAACCCCGTCGACCACCCGATGGGCGGCGGCGAGGGGCGGTCCAAGGGCCACACGCCGCAGTCGCCGACCGGCGTGCTCGCCAAGGGTGGCAAGACCCGCCGCCGCCGCAAGCCGTCCAACAAGGCCATCGTCCGCCGCCGCACCAGCGTCCGTTACGGCCAGCTCAAGGTCTGACCCCGACCCTGACCCGGCCGCCGGCACGCCCCGCGAACCAACAGTCATTCTCAACGGACAACGATTCACCGAGGACAGTCGATGGGACGCTCGCTCAAGAAAGGCCCCTACGTCGTCGAGCGGCTGCTCGAGAAGGTGGCCAAGTCGGAGAACACGGGCAACCGCGAACCGATCAAGCTCTGGGCCCGGGCCTGCACCATCGTGCCCGAGTTCGTGGGCAAGAACTTCGCCATCCACAACGGCAAGACCTTCGTCAAGCTGTACGTCACCGAGGACATGGTCGGCCACAAGTTCGGCGAGTTCGCCCCCACGCGGACCTTCCGGATGCACGGTGGCAAGGCCGGCAAGTCCGCCAAGAAGTAAGCCCGGCCGGGTTGCTTGCCCGGCGTGATCCGACTCAAGACGCATCGACGGTCCTCGCCCCAGGGCGGACCGCCCCGAACCCGAGACCCAGGCCATGAGCACCATCACCCAATACAAAGCGACCCACCGGTTCGCCCGGATCTCGGTCCGGAAGCTCCGGCCGCTCCTGGACCTGATCCGGGGCAAGTACGCCGACGACGCCATGGACATCCTCAAGTACATGCCGCACCGGGGCGCCCGGATGATCGAGCAGGTGCTCAAGAGCGCCATGGCCAACGCCGAGGACCAGGGGATCCGCCACTCCGGCGACCTCGTGATC
This sequence comes from Aquisphaera insulae, assembly GCF_011064615.1. Taxonomy (GTDB): domain Bacteria; phylum Planctomycetota; class Planctomycetia; order Isosphaerales; family Isosphaeraceae; genus Aquisphaera; species Aquisphaera insulae. The sequence goes on from NZ_JAALJH010000054.1 coordinate 59,079, forward strand.
ATCGACGCCCGCGGCGACGGCGGCCCGATGTTCAAGCGGCTGATGCCGCGGGCCCGCGGCATGGCCTACCTGATCCGCCGCCGCAGCGCCCACATCGCCATCGGCCTCACCGACCTGGCGTCCTTCGACGACCATGACCACGATCACGACCACGACCACAATCACGACGAGGACTGAGCGGCCCGACGGCCGGTAGTTTCCCCGGAGCGAGACTCAACCCAACCGAAGGGCGTTCCCCATGGGCCAGAAGATTCGACCGACAGGGTTCCGCGTGGGAATCATGGAGGACTGGCGGAGCCGCTGGTACGCCTCCAAGCACGAGTTCAGCGACCTGCTCGTCGAAGATTTCAAGATCCGCAAGTTCATCAAGAACAAGTACGGCTTCGCCGGGATCCCCAAGATCGAGATCGAGCGGACCCGCGACGCCGTCACCGTACTGCTCTCCACCGCGCGGCCGGGCGTGATCATCGGCCGCAAGGGGGCCGAGGTCGAGAAGCTCCAGGAGGAGCTCCAGAACCTGACCGGCCGCCGGATCGAGATCAAGATCGTCGAGGTGGCCCGTCCGGAGATCGACGCGCAGCTCATCAGCGAGGACATCGCCGAGCAGCTCCAGAAGCGGTCGAGCTTCCGCCGGACCATGAAGCGGGCGATCGAACAGACCATGGACGGCGGGGCCAAGGGGGTCAAGATCCAGCTCTCCGGCCGCCTCGGCGGCGCCGAGATGTCGCGGACCGAGGCCTCGGCCGCCGGCTCCGTCCCCCTCAGCACATTGCGGGCCCGCATCGACTACGGCTTCACCGAGGCCAAGACGGCGCAGGGCCATATCGGGATCAAGGTGTGGGTCAACCAGGGCGACTATTTGAAGATGGAGGCCGCCGATGGCGCTGATGCCCAAGCGGGTCAAGTTCCGAAAAAGCCAAAAAGGCCGCGTAAGAGGTAATGCGACCCGCGGCAACTACGTCGCCTTCGGCGAGTGGGGCCTCCAGGCCCTGGCGCCGGGGCGGATCAGCGCCCAGACCATCGAGGCCGGCCGCGTGGTGGCCAGCCAGTCGGTCAAGGGGGAGGGCAAGCTGTTCATCCGGATCTTCCCCCAGAAGAGCGTGACCGCGATCCCGGCCGAGACCCGAATGGGCAAGGGCAAGGGCGAAATCGAATACTGGGCGGCCGTCGTCAAGCCGGGCACGATCCTCTACGAGGTCAGCGGCCTGAGCGAGGAGGCGGCCCGGGCGGCCTTCGCCCGCGTGGCCCACAAGATGCCGGTCCCGTGCCGGTTCATCGGCCGCCGGCCGACCATCTGATCCGAACCGATCCGAGCCGACCCGACCGACCAGATCGGGACGCCACGAGCCGAGGAGACCAGCCAGGGACGCCCCGGACGGCCGCAGAGGCCGGCCGGGGACGGCCCGGGAGAAGACCATGAGCAAGCCCGCAGAACTCCGCGAGCACGACGACGAGCAGCTCGAGCTGATGCTCAAGGACGTGCAGAGCAACCTGTTCCGCCTCCGGCTCCAGAGCGAGACCGAGCGGCTCGAGGCCCCCTCCGAGATCATCAAGGCCAAGCGGGAGATCGCCCGGATCAAGACGATCCTCCGCCTCCGCGAGATCGACCGGGCCGGCGTCGCCGCCGCCGCGCCGGCGGCCTCTTAACGACCGGGCCGGCGGCCGGCCCAACCAGCCGGCCCCACCGGCGGGACGCACCCCGAACCACTGAATCCAGCCATCGAGCGATATGAGCCCCGAACCCAACGCCAGCACGAAGACGCCCGCGGCCCCGCGGTCCCGCCGCAAGACGGAGATCGGGGTCGTCGCGTCCGACAAGATGAACAAGACCCGGCGGATCGTCGTCGAGCGCCTGGTGCCGCACCCCAAGTACGGCAAGATGCTCCGCCGCCGCACCGTCTGCCACGCCCACGACGAGGCCAACGAGTCCCACGTCGGCGACACCGTGGAGATCATGGAGACCCGCCCGCTGTCCAAGCTCAAGCGGTGGCGGATCGTCCGGATCGTCCGCAAGGGGGCCCAGCAGGCCCTCGCCGGCGAGGGCCAGGCCGCCCCTCAGGGCTGAGCCGCCGGGCCGAACTCGCGATCAAGTAGCAAGGCCCGGGGCTCCCTCTCCCGCCCCGGGCCGCCCCCAGAACCACAAGAGCAGTCGAAGAACAGGCATAGGGTGTCCGTACCATGATCCAGATGCAGACCCGGCTCGACGTGGCCGACAACACGGGGGCCAAGGAAGTCATGTGCATCAAGGTCCTCGGCGGCAGCGCCTCGCGCTACAAGCGGCGCACCGCGGGCCTCGGTGACACGATCATCGCCAGCGTCAAGAAGGCGACCTCCGGCGGCGACGTCAAGGCGGGCGACGTCGTCCGCTGCGTCATCGTCCGCACCCGCAACCAGACCCGGCGGCCCGACGGCTCCTACGTCAAGTTCGACCGCAACGCCGTGGTCCTCATCGACAACGAGAAGAACCCCAAGGGCACCCGCATCTTCGGCGCCATCGCCCGCGAGCTGCGCGACCGCCAGTTCATGAAGATCATCAGCCTCGCGGCCGAGGTCGTCTGACCCCCCCGGCCGCCCGCAGGACCGGACGCATAGCGAACCGCCCCGAAACGAGACGATCATGTACATCAGAAAAGACGACCAGGTCGAAGTCATCGCCGGCGACGACAAGGGAAGCCCCGACAGTCGGAAGTTCGCCAAGGTCCTCCGCGTCTTCCCCGCGCGGAACAAGATCGTCGTCGAGGGGGTGAACCGCGTGTACAAGCACATGCGGCCCAGCAGCAAGAATCCCCAGGGGGGGCGGCTCTCCAAGGAGATGCCGATCGACGCCTCCAACGTCCTGCTCGTCTGCAACAAGTGCAACCGCGGCGTCCGGATCGGCCACCGGTTCAGCGCCGAGGGGCAGAAGCAGCGGTACTGCAAGAAGTGCGGCCAGTCGCTGGGCGACGTCGGGCCCCGCAAGCCGGCCCGCGCCGCGGCGGCCCCGAGCAAGGCCTGACCCGTAACCGGCCCCCACGACCAGCGGACCCGACCGAAACCCAGCGCGTAATCCCGGCGGACTCGAAGGACCAGCGGAATGGCTCGCCTCCAAGACCTCTACAAGAACGACATCGCCAAGGCGATGGCCACCAAGTTCAACCTGACCAACCCCATGTCGATCCCTCGGCTCGAGAAGATCGTCATCAACATGGGCGTGGGCAAGGCCACCCAGGACAAGGCGCTCCTCGAGGTCGCCGCGGACAGCCTGGGCAAGATCAGCGGCCAGAAGCCGGTGCTCACCAAGGCCAAGACCTCGGTCTCCGGCTTCCGCCTCCGCGAGGGGAACGACATCGGCTGCAAGGTCACCCTCCGGGGCCGGCGGATGTACGAGTTCCTCGACCGCCTGGTCTCGATCGCCCTGCCTCGTATCCGCGACTTCCGGGGCGTGAACCCCAACAGCTTCGACGGCCACGGCAACTACAGCCTGGGCCTGGCCGAGCAGGTGGTCTTCCCCGAGATCGACGCCGACAAGCTGCAGCACACCCAGGGCATGGACATCACCATCGTGACCACGGCCGGCAACGACGACCAGGCCCGCGAGCTCCTCCGCCACTTCGGCGTCCCGTTCCGCCAGCCGGGCGCCAAGGGAGGCCCGGGGGGCAGGCCCTGAGAAGGGCGCGTTGCAAAGGGATCGGATTTGGAACCTGACGGATCCGGCGCCGCGAGGCGCCCTGTCTACCCGGCGATAAAAGGCTGAGCATGTCGACCAAGGCACAGAAGATCAAGTCCGAGACGCCACGCAAGTTCGAGGTCCAGCACCGCAACCGGTGCCGCCTCTGCGGCCGCCCTCGCGGCGTCTACCGCAAGTTCGGGATCTGCCGCATCTGTTTCCGCAACCTCGCCAGCCGCGGCCTGATCCCCGGCGTCAAGAAGGCGAGCTGGTAAGAGAGAAGACGAGAGGGCCGGGGGCACGCCCCCCCGCCGCGACGAAACCCGACCAGACGATCGCACGAGTCGAGACCCCCCGCCGCGCCGACCTCGCCCGCCTCCCCCATCGGGGCCCCGGGCACGTTACCCGCGACGGCTCAGGAAGGCTTCTTCGCCCATGATGACCGACCCCATCGCCGACATGCTCACCCGCATCCGCAACGCCGTCCGCGTCGAGCGCCAGCAGCTCGACATGCCGACGTCGAACATGCGGAAGGGGATCGCCCAGGTCCTCAAGGAGGAGGGCTACCTCTGGGACTTCGAAGAGATCGAGACCACGCCGGCGCGGACCCTCCGCCTGCACATGAAGTACGGGCCCAACGGCGAGCGGCTGATCACCAAGATCGACCGCATCAGCAAGCCGGGCAAGCGCGTCTATCGCGGCTACAAGGAGCTCCGGCCGGTCCTGGGCGGCATGGGCATCCAGATCCTCAGCACCCCCCAGGGGATCGTCAGCGACCGCCGCGCCCGCGAGTCCAAGATCGGCGGCGAGGTCCTGGCGCTCGTCTACTGACGCGGCGTCGGCTCAGGTGCACCCAGAACCAATGATCCCGCGGAGGGAGGAACGAGTCAGCCATGTCCCGTATCGGTCGCAAGCCGGTCGCCGTCCCGGCCAACGTGAAGGTCTCGATCGCCGGCCAGAAGATCGAGGTCGAGGGCCCCAAGGGGAAGCTCAGCTTCGAGCATCGCCCCGAGATCAGCCTGAAGTATGACGACGCGACGAAGTCCGTCGAGGTCAAGCGGCAGGACGACGAGCGGCTCAGCCGGTCGCTCCACGGCCTGACCCGGAGCCTGGTCGCCAACATGGTCAAGGGCGTGGCCGAGGGCTACACCAAGAAGCTCGAGATCGTCGGCGTCGGCTACCAGGCCCAGCTCAAGAAGGCCAACACCGTGGCGCTCCAGGTCGGCTACGCCAACCAGGTCGTCCTCGAGGCGCCGCCGGGCGTGTCGGTCGTGGTCCCCGACGCGACCCACATCACGATCACGGGGGCGGACAAGCAGGCCGTCGGCCAGTTCGCCGCGATCGTCCGCAAGGTCCGCCCGCCGGAGCCGTACAAGGGCAAGGGCATCCGCTACGAGGGCGAGAACGTCCGCCGCAAGGCCGGCAAGGCCTTCGGCTCCAAGTAATTGACCCGAAGTGAACTGAAGCGACATCGACCCAACCGGGGGACGCCGGCCCGCCGCCGGCCCCCGACGAACAGAACCCCGAGGATCGTCCCGTGGACACCGCCAATCACCATCTCGCCGTCCAGACCCGCCGGGTCCGCCGTCAGCGGCGCGTCCGCGGCAAGCTGCACGGGACCCAGGAGCGCCCCCGCCTGGCCGTCTTCCGGAGCTCCAAGCACATCTACGCCCAGCTCGTCAACGACGAGACCGCGACCACCCTGGCCCAGGCCAGCACCATGGACCCCGAGATCAAGGCCCAGCTCAAGTACGGCGGCAACAAGGCCGCGGCCGCCCTCGTGGGCAAGGTCGTCGCCGAGCGGGCGAAGCAGGCCGGTATTGACAAGGTTTGCTTCGACCGCCGAAGCTACAAGTATCACGGCCGGGTCGAAGCCCTGGCCCAGGCCGCCCGCGAGGCCGGCATCCAGTTCTGATCTGACACCGAAATCATCGTATCGCCCTGCCTTGCGGCCGGCCCCGGAAGTAGGCGCGGGCCGGTCCATGAAGGAGAATGTCCGTGTCGAGCGACTCGCGTGATCGAGATCGAGACCGTGGCGAGTGGTCGGAGAGCGTCGTCTCGATCCGCCGCTGCGCCGCCGTCGTCAAGGGGGGCCGCCGCTTCAGCTTCAACGCCCTGGTCGTCGTCGGCAATGGCCGCGGCCAGGTCGCCTGGGGCTACGGCAAGGCCAACGAGGTCCCCCCGGCCGTCGAGAAGGGCGTCAAGGACGCCCACAAGCAGATGAAGCGGGTCCAGCTCCGCTCCGGCACCATCCCCCACGCCGTCATCGGCAAGTTCGGCGCCGCGCGGGTCCTGCTGATGCCGGCCGTGCCGGGTACCGGCGTCATCGCCGGCGGTGCCGTCCGCGCCGTCGTCGAGGCGGCCGGCGTCAAGGACGTCCTCACCAAGAGCTTCGGCTCCAACAACAAGCTCAACCTCGTCAAGGCGGCCATCGACGCCCTGACCCAGCTTCGCACGAAGGAAGAGATCGCCCGCCTTCGGGGAGTGACCCTCTGATGCAATTGCACGACGTCCACAAAGGCGTTCATCGCCGCAAGCTCAAGAAGCGCGTCGGCCGCGGCACCGGTTCGGGCCACGGCAAGACCTCGTCCAAGGGCCACAAGGGCCACTCCTCGCGCCAGGGCTTCAAGCTCAACCCGATCTTCGAAGGCGGCCAGATGCCCCTGGCCCGCCGGGTGCCCAAGCGCGGCTTCTTCAACGGCGCCTTCAAGAAGGAATACGTGCTGGTGAACCTCGGCGACCTCGAGGCCACCTTCGACGCCGGCGCCGTCATCGACGAGGCCGCCCTCCGGGCCCGCGGGCTCGTCAAGGGCTACGCCCACGACGGCATCAAGGTCCTGGCCGACGGCGACCTGACCAAGACGTTCACCGTCAAGGTCACCAAGTTCAGCGCCGCCGCCGCCGCCAAGATCGCCGCCACCGGCGGCTCGATCACCGCCGTCCCCTACACGGGCCGCCGCGAGGAGCCGAAGACCGACGCCCCGGCCAAGGCCTGAGCCCGGAAACCTTTCAGACCAGACCGCAATGCGGAGGGCCGGCGATTCCCGGCCTTTCGCCGTCCAATGAAGGATGAGCCGCACGGGCCCGGGGATGGGCCCCCTCCGCGGCCGGATCTTCGATCCTCGATCATCCGTTCGACGCAGGCGCATAGGGGCGGAAGGCGTCCGCCGGGGGAGACGACCGCACGTGGACAAGCTGATCACCATCTTCAAGGTGCCGGAACTCCGGCGCAAGATCCTCTTCACGGCCCTCCTCCTGGCCATCTACCGGATCGGCTTCTACGTCCCGCTCCCGATCGTCAACCAGGCCCAGCTCCACAACTGGGAGGAGCAGCAGAGCACCAACGCCGCGGGCAAGCTCTTCGGCACCGTCGCCATGTTCGGCGGCACCTCCATCGGCATGTCCACGATCTTCGGCCTGGGGATCATGCCGTACATCTCGGCCTCGATCATCTTCCAGCTCCTGGGCAGCGTCGTCCCCTCGCTCGAGGCGATGATGAAGGAGGGGGAGAGCGGCCGCAAGCGGATCAACGAATACACGCGGTACGCCACGGTGGCCCTCTGCGCCGTCCAGTCGGCCGCCTGGGTCAACTACATCATGAGCCCGAACATAGGCATCATCCTGCCGCAATATCGGGACTTCTGGCACGGCCTCGTCTGCGTCTGCATCATGACGGCCGGGACCATCTTCCTGATGTGGATCGGCGAGCAGATCGACGAGTTCGGCATCGGCAACGGGATCAGCCTCCTGATCATGGCGGGCATCCTGGCCCGCGTGCCGGTGGCCCTCAACGGCCTCTGGCAGAACGCCACCTCGAAGCTGACCCCGGAGCCGGGCAAGTACGGCATCGTCACCCTGTTGCTCCTGCTGGGCCTGTTCATCGCCGTCGTGGTCGGGGTGATCGCCATCACCGAGAGCCAGCGGCGGATCCCGACCCAGTCGGCCAAGCACGTCCGCGGCCGGCGGGTCTTCGGCGGCACCCGCCAGTTCCTGCCGCTGAAGGTCAACCAGGCCGGCGTGATGCCGATCATCTTCGCCTCCAGCCTGCTCATCTTCCCGTCCATCGTCTTCAAGAGCCTGGCGAACATGACCGCCGGTTGGCGCGGCGATACCTGGACGGTCGGCTCGTTCTTCGCCGGGATGTTCCAGGAGCTGGCCGACGGCTTCACCCGCCAGAGCTACATCTACACGGTCTGCTTCATCATCCTGATCTACTTCTTCAGCTACTTCTGGACGGCCATCACCTTCAACCCGAAGGACATGGCGGACAACCTCAAGGACTACGGCAGCTTCATCCCGGGCTATCGCCCCGGGCGGCGGACGGCCGATTACCTCGAGAACGTCATGCTCCGGATCACCTACGTGGGGGCGGCGTTCCTCGCCCTCGTGGCCGTGATCCCGTCGATCGTCCAGACCTCGCTGAACGTGGACAACACGGTGGCCAACTTCCTGGGCGGCACCGGGCTCCTGATCGTCATCAGCGTCTGCCTTGACCTGGTGCAGAAGATTGATAGTCACCTCGTGATGCGGAACTACACGGGGCTGATCAACCGCAAGTGAGGGACATCCCGGTGGGCTCGCCGGGATCATCCATCCCAGAGGAGCTCGAGCGGCATGTCTTCCCACCGGGACCCCGGCCGGCGTCCTTCCCCATTCTCACTGTTCAGGAACCCGGCCCGCCCTTCGGGCGTGGCCGCCGGCCCGGGAGCCTCTCGCCCCGTGATCAAGCTCAAGAGCCCACGCGAGATCTCCCTGATGCGTGACGCCGGCCGGGTCGTCGCGCAGGCCCTGGACCGCTGCGCCAAGATGGCCGTCCCGGGCGTCACCACGGCCGACATGGACGCCGCCGTCGCCGAGGTCTTCCGGGAGCATGGTGCCCAGCCCTTGTTCCTCGGCTATCCCAGCTCGACCAAGGGGAAGCCGCCGTTCCCCGCGGTCATCTGCGCCAGCGTCAACGAGCAGGTGGTCCACGGCATCCCGAATCGCCGCCCCCTCAAGGAGGGAGACGTCGTCTCGGTCGACACCGGCTGTCGCCTCAATGGCTGGTGCGGCGACTCCGCCGTCACGCTCCCCATCGGCCCGATCTCGGCCGAGTCGAGGAAGCTCCTCGACGTGACGAAGGAGACCCTGGAGCTGGCGATCCGGGCGATGGCCCGCTGCCGGACCTGGTCCGAGGTGGCCGGCCTGATGGAGCGTTTCGTCAAGAGCCAGGGCTATTACGTCATCGAGAAGTTCGTCGGCCACGGCATCGGCCAGCAGATGCACGAGGAGCCGCAGGTCCCGAACTTCGTCAGCAAGGCCCTCGTCAAGAGCGACATCCGCCTCGAGCCCGGCGTGGTCCTCGCCATCGAGCCCATGGTCGCCCTCGGCACCAAGGACGTCCGCACCCTCGACGACGGCTGGACCGTCGAGACCCGGGACCGCCGCTACAGCGCCCACTTCGAGCACACCGTCGCCATGACCCCGGACGGGCCGCGGGTGCTGACGTATCTGGAGGATTGAGACGGCCTCCCAGATCGGAGCGGAGGTGCATCCCCATGGCGTTGGCCGTGCGCAAGCTGCTCGACGACATCGACCGTCTGCCTGAAGACGAGCGCCTGGAGCTCACCGCCGAACTCCTCCGTCGCTCTTCCCGGCTCG
>NZ_JAALJH010000055.1 GCF_011064615.1 Aquisphaera insulae
GTGTCTCGATCCCTCCCCCCGTCCCCATCCGTGCCATCCGCGTCATCCGTGGTCGTAACTCTTCTTCCTTCCGCGTTTTGGGTGCCTAGCCTTCGATGCCTTTCGAGTAGGTCGGTGATCGTCCCTCGGGCGACGACACAGGCCGCGGCGATGCCCATCTGCTCGATGTCATCGGCGTCGAGATCCAAGTCGGGGCCGACTTCCTCGTGGACGCGCCTCGCCACGACTTTCCCCCACGATTCGGCCAGCTTCTCGATCTCGGCCGTACCCATCGAGGATGACTTACGGAAAGGCATCGCAGGTCCCTCCTTGGACTTCGGGTGATAGACAATCTGGGAAATCAACCTTGACATCCTACCATCGATCGAGAGGCGCGCGAACCGCGTCTTGCACCCCGGGGCGGGAGGCATTTGCTGTCGGACTTGTCAATTCTCCAGGGAATGTCGAAGATGAGCAGTGCTTGGCCCTCCAGGGGAAGGGGGGCCCGGCGCGGCGGGCCTGCGGGACGCCGTCGCGGTACGGTCTCGGGGCGTCCCTCGCCGGCCGCGGACCGGAGCGGGGGAGACGACCCAGGATGGCTGTCGCCGAAGCTAGCGTCGAGCAGGACCACGCATCGAGCGTCACCACGCCCGTCCAGCGCCTGGGGGAGCACGTCTTCGACGCGGTGGTCGAGGTGGGGGACGTTGCTTCGTTCTCTGCCCAGACCATCGCCTGGATCTTCCGGCGGCGGCCCCGGTGGTCGGTGCTGGTCCCCATCTTCTACGCGATCGGCGTCGAGAGCGTCTCCGTGGTCGCCATCACCGGGACGTTCATCGGCATGGTCCTGGCCATCCAGGCCCACCATTCGTTCTCGATGATGGGCCTGGCCAGCCGGCTGGGGTCGGTGATCAACATCTCGGTCGTCCGCGAGCTCGGCCCGGTGCTCGCGGCGACGATGCTGGCCGGTCGCGTCGGCTCCTCAATGGCCGCGGAGCTCGGGACCATGCGGGTGACCGAGCAGATCGACGCCCTCACCGCGCTGGGGACCAATCCGATCTATTATCTGGTCGTCCCTCGCTTCCTGGCCTGCCTGTTGCTGATCCCCCTGCTGACCCTGATGGCCGACTTCATGGGGGTCATCGGCGGCGCGGTGATCTCGACCCAGGTCCTCGGCGTCGATTCGTTCGCCTACTGGAAACACTCCCGGGACTTCGTGGAGAGCATGGACATCTTCGCGGGGGTCTTCAAGAGCTTCTTCTTCGGCTCCGCCATCGCCCTGATCAGTTGCCATCGCGGGTTCAACTCGACCGCGGGGGCCGAGGGGGTGGGCAAGGCGGCGACCGAGGCGTTCGTCCTCTCCTTCATCGCCATCCTCTTCCTCGATTTCGTCATCGGGCTGGGCTGGAACACCGTGTATCAAGCGTTCTGGCCTCAGGCCCAGGGGCTCCTATGAGCGACGAGGCGCGCACGCCAGGGTCGGGGCAGGAGCAGGTCCGGCCGGATCCGCCGCGAGAGCAGGGAGAGGAGGTGTCGCGTCCCCTGATCGAGCTTCGCGGCGTGAGCATGCGATTCCGGACGCAGCAGGTCCTGCGGGATATCAGCCTGGACATCGAGCGCGGCCAGACGGTCTGCTTCATCGGCGAGAGCGGCTGCGGCAAGACGGTGATGCTGAAGCTGATCATCGGCCTGCTCCGGCCGACGACCGGGACGGTCCTCTTCGACGGCCGCGACATCGCCGGCCTGCACGGGAAGGACCTGATCAAGCTCCGGCTCCGGTTCGGCTTCCTCTTCCAGATGGCGGCGCTCTTCGACAGCCTGACCGTCTACGACAACGTGGCCTTCGGCCTCCGCGAGCACCACCTCTGCGACGAGGCCGAGGTCCGGAGGATCGTCGCCGACCGACTCCAGGAGGTGGGCCTCCCCGCGGGACTCGAGCGGAAGAAGCCGGCGGAACTCTCCGGCGGCCAGCGGAAGCGCGTGGGGCTGGCCCGGGCGCTGGCGCTCAACCCCCAGGTCATGCTCTACGACGAGCCGACGACCGGGCTCGACCCGATCATGACCGACGTCATCAACGAGCTGATCCTCCAGACCAAGAAGAGCCAGCAGGCGACCGGGATCGTCGTCACCCACGAGATGAAGACCGTCACCAAGGTGGCCGATCGCGTGGTGATGTTCTTCCCGCTGGCGCGACTCGGCCCGGGCGACCCGCAGATCATCTACGACGGGCCGCCCGAGGGCCTGGACGACGCGGCCGACGCGCGGGTCCGCCAGTTCGTCCGCGGCGAGGCCGGCGAGCGGCTCCGCGAGATGGCCCAGCAACGGACATCGACATGATCGAGGACTCCCCCGACGGCCGGCCAGGAGCAGTCACCCCAGCCCCGAGGCACCCATGAACGAACGGGTCATGCAGTTTCGGATCGGCATGTTCGTGATCGTCGCCGGGCTGGTCCTGACGATGCTCATCGTCTGGTTCGGCGAGTCGCCGGCCCTGCTCCGCGACCAGGGTTACCTCCGGGCCCGCTATGCGGAGGCGCCCGGCGTCTCGGAAGGGGTGGCGGTCCGTAAGAGCGGGATCCGGGTGGGCGAGGTCGCGGCCATCACCTTCGACGACCGCCCGGGACAGCCCGACGGCGTGCTCGTGACCTTCGCCATCGAGCGGAAGTACCCGATCCGGAAGGGCTCCGTGCCGCGCCTTTCTCGGTCGCTCATCGGGGACGTCTCGGTGGACCTCCTGCCCGGCAACGAGGAAGGGATGATCACGCTGGGCCGCACCCAGGCCGATGCGCCCATCGTCGAGGGGGAAGTCGCGATCGATCCCGGCAAGGCCCTGGCCGCCGCGACGCAGGCCTTCGACCAGGCGGGCGACACCCTCAAGAGCATCAACGAGGCGGCGATCGGCCTTTCGAAGATCACCAAGAATGCCGAGAAGCTGGACGAGTTCCTCCAGACCTGGACCGAGACCGGCCGCAACGTCTCCTCGGCGGGACAGGGGATCAGCGGCTTCATCAAGGAGAACGAGGGCGAATTCAGGGCGGCGATGGCGGATATCCGGAAGGTCGGCGCCCGGCTCAACGAGACGCTGACCCCGGAAACCCAGGATGCCCTCAAGACGGCGATCGCGAAATTCTCGTCGGCCTCGGCCCGGCTCGACGGCGTCCTCGGCGACGTCGCCCCGCTCACCCAGGATCTGGGCGCCCCGACGAACCACGCCCCGACCACGGACGTCGGCCAGGCCGTCCGCCGGATCAATCGGGTCACCGCGGACCTGGCGCTGCTCTCGGCCGCGCTCCGCAATCGCGAAGGGACGCTCAACACCGACGGCTCGCTCCAGAAGCTGCTCACCCAGGCGGAGCTCTACGACAACTACAACGCCATGGCCGTCAACGCCAGCCAGGCCCTCAACCAGTTCAAGACGATCCTCACGACCCTGAGGGCCTTCGCCGAACGCGTCTCTCGCGATCCGTCGTCCCTCTCGCGGGGGATCCTGCAGCGGTGAACGCTCGGGTCCGCTGTCGGAGGTGGCAGCCTCCTTGACGCGGCCCGTGCGTTCCGGTTTGATGGGCGCAGTTTCACCGCGGATCAGCACCCCTCCCACTCCCCCCTCTAGCGGAGGCCCGCCATGCGTTCCATCGATCGTCGCAGCTTCCTGCACAACACCGCCGCGCTCGCCGCGGCGATGGCCGCCGTGCCCGCCTCCTCGCCGAGGGCCGCCGCGTCGAGCGACGACCCCGACCCGGGCAAGCCCGCCGGGCCGAATGAGGTGCTGCGCGTGGCCGTGGTCGGCGTCCGCGGACGCGGCAACGACCACATCCAGGGCTTCACCTCGCTCAAGAAAGAAGCCCGCGTCACGGCCATCTGCGACATCGATCAGAATGTGGCCGCCACCCGCAGCAAGTACCTGGAAGAGCAGAACGGGACCGCCCCCAAGATCTACCAGGACATCCGCAAGCTGCTCGATGACAAGGACATCGACATCATCTCCGTGGCCACCACCAATCACTGGCACGCTCTGGCCACCATCTGGGGCATCCAGGCGGGGAAGGACGTCTACGTCGAGAAGCCGGTGAGCCACAACGTCAGCGAGGGCCGCCGCATGGTGGAGGCGGCTCGCAAGTACGACAAGATCGTCCAGACCGGGACCCAGTGCCGCAGCAGCAAGGGGCTCCAGGAGGCCATGGAGTTCATCCGGGCCGGCAAGCTCGGACAGGTCTACCTGGCCAAGGGCCTCTGCTACAAGCCCCGGGGCTCGATCGGCCACAAGCCCGACGGCCCCGTCCCGGCCGGCGTCGATTACAACATCTGGCTGGGCCCCGCGCCGGAGCGTCCGTTCAACGCCAATCGGTTCCACTACAACTGGCACTGGTTCTGGGACTATGGCAACGGCGACCTCGGCAACCAGGGCATCCACCAGATGGACCTCGCCCGCTGGGGCCTGAACAAGCACGAGCTGCCGAAGGCCGTGCTCGCCTCGGGCGGCCGGTTCGGCTACAAGGACGACGGCGAGACCCCCAACACGCTCGGGGTCGCCTTCGAGTTCGACGACTGCGAGCTCCAGTTCGAGGTCCGCGGCCTCCCCACCAACGACGAGCTCAAGGTGAAGGTCGGCGACATCTTCTACGGCACCGAGGGCATCCTCGCCATCAACAGCTACTCGAGCTGGCAGGTCTATTTCGGGGACAAGCTGGAGAAAGGGCCGTCCGGCTCCGGTAATGGAGATCACTACGCCAACTTCCTCAAGGCCGTCCGCGCCCGCGACCGCAAGATCCTCAACGCGGAGATCGAGGAGGGCCATCTCTCCAGCGCCTACTGCCATCTGGGGAACATCGCCTACCGCCTCGGCCGCAAGCTCCACATCAACCCCTCGACCGAGTCGTTCGTCAACGACGCCGAGGCCGACGCCATGCTGACCCGCGAATACCGCAAGCCGTTCGTGGTGCCGGAGAAGGTCTGACGCCTCCGATCATCGAGCCGCCCGACTCCGCGGTCGGGCGGCTCGATGAACCGGTCGGCTCAGCGTGCACGAACGCCCGCGCGCCCGAGCCACCCGACCGCCGCGAACACCGCGATGATCGCGGCGCCCGCGGCATGCAGCCAGAGGCCGGCTCCGAGCCCCCGCGGACGGATCTGGAGGACGACTCGGCCGCGATCATCGGCGCGAACCACGTACGGCCGCCGCATCTCCGCGCAGCGATCCGCGGCGAACGGCCGGCTGCCGTTGACCAGCCACCACGAGCCGGGGTTCTGGTTGATTGTGACTTCCTGGCCGGGCCGGACCTCCAGCTCGATCCGGTTCGGGGTCCAGTGGCGGGGCCGGACCTCACCCTCGTCCGTGGCGAATTCGCCCGCGTAATCGGGATGACCGCGCCAGAGGCGTGCGGTCGGCGCGTCCCGATCATAGCCCATCAAAGGCTCGAAGCCGTGGATCACGCCGTAGCCCCGGGAGATGGCGGGAAACCCCTCGCAGGTCTCGACCTGAACGATCTCCCCCGTCGGCAGCGGCGGACCGGGGAAATGGGACTCGTCCGCCGCGACGCTGAAGGCGACGGGAAGGACCTCGAACCCGTAGCTCACGTAGTCGGCCGCGACGGCCGCGATCGCCACGAAGGCCAGGCCGTTCCACCAGGGCTTGCCGATCGAACGGATCCACCCGATCGTGGAGCCGGCGGCGAGCCCGACTCCCAGCATCGACATGAAATGCCATCGCGTGATCACGTGCATCGTTGAGAAGATCGGCCAGTGCGACAGCCAGTACGTCGGCTGATACCACTCGGTCGCACCGGCAGAAAGCCACAGCGTCAGCAAGATCAGCGTGTGCCACCAGCGCCAGCCGCGCACCAGGCTTGCGAGGGCCAGCGACGGGACGATCGGCCCGAGGTATCGCACCGACTCCCAGAACTCGGGGAGGCTCTGCCGCTTCAGGACTTCCGCGAGATGGCGCCCGAAGAGCAGGCCCGGGACCATGTCGAGTGTCGACCGGAAGCTCGAGGGATAGGCCCGGGGGAAGTCGCGGTAGACCAGGCCCGTCGTGGCGACACGCCATCCGGCGAGGAGCAGGAACACCCCGATCGCCAGCACGGTCTGGTTGAGGAACCGAAGTCGCCCTTCACGGGCGCGGAGGGCCCGCAGCCAGACGACGCCCGCGATCAGGGCCGTGTAGACCGTGAAATACTGGATCCCGTTGAGCACGCTGAATGCCGTCCAGAAGCCCAGGCCAACGGCGTCCACCGGTCGTTTGCCGAGTCGCGCGAGGTGGTAGAGCATCCAGGGCAGGGCGGGATAGCACATCGAGACGTGGTAGGCCGCCACGGCCGCGACCAGCACGGCCCCATTCAGGCCGTAGATCAGTCCGGCCGCGAACGAGCCCCACGGGTCGCCGATCCAGAGCCTTGCCAGCCTTCGCGCCCCCTCGGCCGCCAGCAGGAAGCAGATCACGGTCGCGATCCGCATCCCGATCGTCGTCCCGAAGAGGAGGATGAAGGGCATCTGAACGCTGATCACGCCGCATTGCGGGTTCGCGGCCAGCGGGAATCCGCCGCGGGTCCAGGGATCCCACCAGGGGAACTCGCCGTAGTCGAGGATCGTCCTGCGGGCCGCCTCGTGCTTGCCCAGGAAGAGGTCCCAGTCGCCGAACCCGAGGTTCCGGGGACGTTCGAGCAGCGGCCACGCCAGGACCAGGCACGCGGCGGCCAGGAGGTAGGGCAGGCACCGGGCGAATCCCCGGGCCGGCGCGGGGTCGCCGGGCGGCGGATCATCCGTGTCCCTGATTTCCAGGATCCTCGCCAGGGCGATCAGGAGCCCGGTCCCGAAGAGACACCAGCCCAATCCCTTGCGAACTCCCCACGGGATCGCCATGAAGAGGTCCGGCGCCAGGGTCCCGAGCACGGCGAGCACCGCCCCCAGCACCAGGCTCGACTTCGGATGCCGGCGCACGACCTCGGCGAGGCGGCCGATCGTCGAGACGAGTCCCGACCAGGCCGCCCGGCGGAGGCGATCATCGAGCCGCGCCAGGGGATCGGTCTGTTCGGAGGTGTCCGCCAAGATCTGGCCCCCGAGATGGGCTGCCTGTCGTCCGCGGCCTATCCAGGCTCCCTCGCTGACTCAGGCCCGGTTGACGCTCCGCGCCTTGGGGGCGCCGGGGACGGTCGGCGGCTCGTCGAAGAAGGTGTCGCGGTCGCGGATGATCGCCTGGGGGATGATCTGGTCGCTCCGCGTGTGGACGGCGGCGTGCTTGCGGATGGCCGTGCCGATGGCCATGACCTCGACGAGGCCGCCGCCCAGCTCGTAGATGAAGAGCTTCACCCCGATGACGCCGTCGGCCCTCAGCTCCTCGGCCTCGAGGCGGATGTGGTCCAGGCAGTTCTCCCGGGCATCGTAGACCAGCCGAGTCACCCCATTGATCTCGCCGCGGGCGAAGGACTGGAAGAAGGCGCCGATGCCGCCGGCCAGGCCCAGGGCATAGACGCTCGTCCCCAGCACCAGGCGGAGCGGGGCATAGCCCAGCTGGGTCAGGTTCCAGAGCTCCTCGCCGGTCAGCTCCGAGGTGACCGGGATCTTGGGCTGGCCGAGCGCCGGGTTGTGCGAGCCCGTGCCGACCATGAGCATCTCGCGAACGCCGACGCCGAACGGCAGGATCTTGGTGATGATGTCCACCACCGCGTTGCAGCCCCGCTCCGCGGCCTCCGCCTCGAGCCGTTCGAGGGCGAGGTGCCGCGTGTGGTTGTACATGTTCGAGAATTCCTTGATCTCGCCCCGCCGCGCGATCATCTTCAGGCCGCCGGAGATCCCCCGGCCGATCCCGAGCGCATAGGCCACGTTCCCCATCACGAAGTGGCGGGGCTCGTAGCCGGCGTCCATCTGGCAGTAAAGATCCTGCCCCGTGCAGGCCGTCGAGAAGAAGGGCGTGCCCGCCGAGCCGCCGTCCACGGACGAGCCCAGCGCGATGAACTCCATCAGGTTGCCGATCTGTCGCAGCTCGGAGGTAACCCCCGTCAGGCCCCTCGCGTTGTCCTCCTGGGCTTCCTTCTCCAGGCGATTGATGGCGGCGTGTCGGCCATCCACGATGAGCTGGGTGACGCTCGAGATCTCACCGCCGGCAAGCGTCTTCAATCCGCTCGTGATGCCCCGGACGAGTCCCAGCGAGTGGACGCTGTTGCCGACCACGATGTTCCCCGGCCCGTAACCGAGCTGGGCCAGGCAGTAGATCTCATTTCCAGAGAGACCGGTCATCAACATGGTCGTCGCCTTTCCAGACATTCGTTGTGCAAACGAGCGTCGTCTCGGACTTCATCGCGGTCGTCAGGGAATCCTCGTCGAGGAGTCATTCGCGGCCTGACTCGGAAGATTCAGCCGGACCGTGGATTCCTCGCCTCTCCACCCGGCCAGCGGGGACTGCCCCGGGGCGGCTCTCGGGTTCCGTGATCGGGGGGCCCGGCCTGGGCCAACCGCTGTCGGTCCACGTCAGGGGGCGGATCTGGAGCGCGGGCCTGCCTCCGAACTCGGCGTCATAGGCATGGTGAACGAGGTACTCGTGATCGGCCTCCCGGAGCACCGCGTTGTGACCAGGCCCGCGGTATCGGCCCTGGCCGGCGAGGAGCAGGCTGCCGCCCCCGTCCTCCATCCGCCGGCCGGCCTCGTCCAGGTACGGCCCCTCGACCCTGCCGGAACGGCCGACCATGATCTTATAGGTGCTCTCCACGCCGCGGCAACATCGGTCAAATGAGACGAACAGGTAGTATTGCTCGCCTCGCCGATACAGGAACGGGGCCTCGATGGCCTTCTCCGGCCGGGCGGCGATGGTCATCACTGGCCCCGTCGGCTTGCCCGTCGCCGCGTCGAGCCGGACGAGCTGAATCCCGCCCCAGAACGACCCGAACGAGAGCCAGGGAGTTCCTTCTCCATCGAGGACGACGTTCGGGTCGATCGCGTTGAAATCATCGCGGCCGGGCTCCGACACGATCACGAGCCCCTCATCGACCCATCGATAGTCCGGCGAGGCCCGATCGAGCGTACGGTTCGTCGCCAGGCCGATGCACGACCTGTTCTTGCCGAAGGTCGAGGCCGAGTAATAGAGGTGGACCTTTCCCCCGAAGCGACTGAGATCCGGCGCCCAGAGATCCCGCACGCCGGGCACGGCCGCCTTCGCCCAATCCGGGATGACCTCGAGCGCCCGGCCGTCGCGGGTCCACGTCTTGAGGTCTCTCGAGCGCCGGATCGGAATCCCCGGCCCCGTCGAGAAGACGTAGAACCAGTCGCCGTCCTTCATGATGCAAGGGTCGTGGACCCGGGCCGCATCGCCCACCTGGCCGATCGCCGAGATCGCCGGCAGGAATTGGGCCGCCGCGAGGTAGCCTGCAACGAGGAGCGATCGTCTCATCGCGGGGCGATCTCAAAGGTGGGGAGGTCGACCGAGAACCCTCCCCCCAGCATATCGCGCCCGCGGCACGATCCGCGATCAACGACGTTTTTTCGCGGCGGCGGCCCTCATACCCAGGTCCAGCAGGGTATCGACGGCGGCCGTCGAGAGCCCCACCGGGCTGTGGGTCACCGAGAAGGACGGCGTCGCCGCCTTCTTCGTGATCGCGTACTTCGCCGTCCCTCCCGCGACACCGTCGCGGTCCCCGTCAACGGACCGTCCCAGCGAGTCGGCCACTCCCGCGCCGTCGATCCTCAACTGCACGTTGCCGCTGATCGCGAACTTCTTCTTCAGGGTCAGCGTGATGGTGCCCCCGGCGGCGTCGACCTTGAGGGCGCTGAGGGCGATCGGCTTCTCCACCGTCTTCTTGTTCTTCCCCTTCCCCTTCACCACGAGCTGCACCAGGCTGAAGCTCGAGAGGCTCGGGGCCGTGGTCGCGGATAGGGGCCCGCTCACCCGGACCGTCAGGCCCGTCAGCGATCCCTTCTTCGCGGTCAGGGCCACCGAGGTGACCGTCAAGAGAGAGGGCTGGACGGACACGCTGAGGCTCTGGGACGAGGTCAGGCCGTTGACGCTGTCCGTCGCCGCGACGGTGAACGAGTATGATCCCGGGGACGCCGCCGTGAAGTGGATGACCCCCGTCGCCGGATCGATCGTCGCCCCCGCGGGCGCGTCCGCGCCCAGGCTATAGATCGTGCCGTGCCCGGAGTTGGGGTTCGTCGCCGACACCTGCACCGTGACCGTGTTCCCCAGGATCGTCGTCTGCGCCGGGATCGAGGAGAGCGTCGGCCCGACCGGCGGGATGTCGCTGGCGACGACGGTGATCCAGGCCGTCGAGACCTGCTGCGGAGTGCCGGTGTCCTTGACGATCACCTGAATGTTGTAGGTCCCGGACGCCGTGGGCGTGAAATGGAACGCCCCGGTGGTCGCCCCGATCGTCGCGTCCCCCGCCGCCCCCTGGCCCAGGCTGTAGGTCAGCGACTGGCCCGCGTCGGGGTCGGTCGCCGTCACGGTGAAGGTCGCGGTCGTTCCCACGGTCACGGCCTGGGTCGCGATCGCGGCGATGACCGGGGCATGGTTGGTCGGCGGAGTGATGGCCCCGTTGACCAGCAACGGCTCCTGGCCATGGTATCCGTCGTCCGCGGAGACGATCAGGCCGTTCGCGAGGACGCCCAGGACCGAAGGCGTCGAGGAGCCGGCGCCGGCCCGGAGATCTGCCGTCAGGAAGGTGCCCGCGGCGGTCCCGTCGGTCTGCCAGAGCTCGACGCCGTTCGTCCCGTCATCGGCCGAGAAGTGGAGCAGGCCGCTGACGTACTGGCCGAGCGGGCTGTAATAGCTGGAGTAATCGTCGAAGCCGCCTGCCGAACCGGGGTTGATGTCCTTGATCCGGAACGTACCCGCGTCCGTCCCGTCGCTCCTCCAGAGCTCTCGTCCCGTGGCCCCGTCGTCCGCGGTGAAGATCAGTGCCGATCCCAGGGCGGCGAGTTGAAGCGGGGTGCTGCCCAGCTCCTCACCGGTCGGCGACGTCGGGGGGGTCGTGTTGATGTTCTTGACCAGGGAGGTCGTGGTCCCGTCGGTCTTCCAGAGCTCCTCGCCGTTGACCCCGTCATCCGCCGAGAAGAAGAGGAGGCCTCCCGCGACGGTGAGCTGCGAGGGGCTGGACGACCTCGAACCCGCCGCGATGTCGTTGACGAGCATCGTCCCGGCGGCCGTGCCGTCGGTCTTCCAGAGCTCCGTGCCGGCGACGCCGTCACCGGCCGTGAAGAAGAGCTGGTTGCCCAGGGCCGTGAACCCGGATGGGTCCGAGCCATTCGTCGAGGGACTCGTATTGATGTCCTTGATGAGCATCGTCCCGGCGGCCGTTCCGTCGCTTCGCCAGAGTTCGTCGCCGTGAGAGAAGTCGTTGGCCGAGAAGTAGAGTGCATTGCCCCAGGCCGTCAGCCCGGAGATCTGAGACCCCGCCGGTCCGGGCGCGATGTCGGCGACGAGCGAGGTCCCGGCGGCCGTCCCGTCGCTCTTCCACAGCTCGCTGCCACTCGTGCCGTCATCGGCCACGAAATAGAGCATCCCGTTGAAGACGGTCAGCGACGTGAGGCTCGATCCATAGTAGCCGGAGCCCTGGAACGCCTTCACCAGGGTGGTGCCGACGGTCGTGCCGTCGGACCTCCAGAGACCGGACGTGGCATCGTCGAGCTGGCCGGAGAAGTAGACATAGGACCCCATCGGCTGGAGGTTCCCCGAGGCGCCATAATTCGAACGCACCGCCACGTCCTTGACGAGCGTCGTCCCCGACACGGTCCCGTCGGTCTTCCAGAGGACCCGTCCGTGGATGCCGTCGTCGGCGGCGAACAGGACCTGGTCATTGAAGCGGACGGCATCCTTGTAGTACCAGGACAGGGAGGAAGACGTGTGTGCCGGAGTGAAGCTCTGGAGCGCGGTCGTCCCCGCGGCCGTCCCGTCCGACCTGAACAGGAGGCTCGCGTCGGACGTGTTGTGGCCGCGGAAGTAGAGGGACCCGCCCGCGGCGATCAGGTCGCCGGGGAACGATCCGTCGGGGCCGGGGTTGAGGTCGGCCACCGGACCCGTGCCCGCCGGCGTACCGTCGGTGGCGAAAAGCTCGACGCCGAGGTTCGGGTCGGACGCGGCGAAGTAGGCCCTGCCCCCCAGGGCGACGAGGCTGTGCTGGTACGAATAGTACCCCCGTTCCAGCGGCGCGATGTCCTTGACGAGCGACGTCCCGGCGATGGTGCCATCGCTCTTCATCAATTGAACGCCCGTCTCTCCAGCCGGCCGATACTCGAAGAGCAGCGTTCCCCCCAGGGGCGTCAGGCCGTACAGCATCGCCGAACTGCCGCCCGCCGATGGCGCCTCGCTGTTGGCGCTGAAGAGCATCTGCGTACCGGCCTGGGTCCCGTCGGTCTTCCAGAGCTCGATCAACCCGCCGTCCGTGCTCTGGGCCGTGAAGTAGGCGGTCGAGCCGATGACCGCCAGGTGCTGGGGATTCTGGAAGCTCGGAGCCGAGCCGGGCGCCGTATCGCTGATCCGGACGGCGGTCGTCCCGGAGCTGTCGCTCCGATAGAGTCCCTCCACTCCCTGCTCCGTGCCCGCGAAATAGACGCTCGTCCCGACCGCGGCGATGTTCTGATAGAAGGCGTAGAGACTCACCGAGACGCCGCCCGTGGCATCCGGGAACGAGATCGGCACCGTCCCCACCGCCGTCCCGTCGGTCCGGTAGAGGTGAGATTCGGAGGAGGATCTGGCACCGAAATACAGGTAGGATCCGACGGCCGTCAGGCCCGCCGGATAGGAGCTACCCGCCCCGGGATTGAGGTCCGCGACCTGCACGGTCCCGGCGGGCGTGCCGTCGCTCTTCCAGATCTCTTCCCCGTCCGCGGTCGAGGCGGAGAAGAAGAGCGTGGACCCGACGGCCGTCAGGTTGTAGAAGTAGCCGGAACCGCTGGTCCCCGTGGAGAAGCCCTTGACCAGGATCGTGCCGCCCGGGGATCCATCACTCTTCCAGAGTTCCTGATCCCCGCCGTCGCTGACGGAGAAGTAGAGCGTGGCGTCGACCGCGGTCAACTGGAAGATCGAGGCATTGGAACTCGCCGTCCCCGCGAAGCTCCTCAGCAGGCTCGTCCCGCCGAGTGTCCCGTCGGTCCGGTACAGATCGGAGCCGCTGGAGCCGTTCTCCGTCGTGAAATAGACCAGCGAGCCGACGTGAGTCAGGTTGTCGGGCGAGGTGTCGGTCGGATTGATGTCCCTGAGGATCGATGCCGCCATCAGGGTCCTGGGCTCGAGTTCCTCCAGCAGCCTGGCCGTTCTTCGCCCCCGACGACGCGATCGGTATCCGTCGAACGCCGATCGCCACCCTTGCAGGACGGTCGCCATCACGGTGTCTCCCAGGGGCAAGTCCGGGCCACGCTGCGGGCCGGAGGTCGTGAGCAATCGCTACGATGCACCGCACGTTCCACCGTCGATGTTCCGGTGGGTATTGAGACCGAGGGCCAAACCGTCTCGCGACGAACATCACGCCCTCAATCGCGGGCACAAGATTGTGATAAAGCACGTGCACCGGTACAATCAATTT
Source organism: Aquisphaera insulae (assembly GCF_011064615.1). Taxonomy (GTDB): domain Bacteria; phylum Planctomycetota; class Planctomycetia; order Isosphaerales; family Isosphaeraceae; genus Aquisphaera; species Aquisphaera insulae. Next base: position 13,479 of record NZ_JAALJH010000055.1, read on the forward strand.
CTCACGCACACTACCGAAATTGCCTCAAGTAGAATTTTTCAGCTCGCGGAGCCGAACCGATGGCGGAGAGCACCGAATCGAATGAGACTCCTGCCTCCGTTTATCGCTCAATACGGCACGAGTACACGCGGAACCTGGGGCCGATCCTCGATCAGTTGGGCGGCTCGCTCCTCGTCTCGACCTACCAGGCCGGGAAGGTCGCCGTCGTGGCGCCGGGGCAGGGGGGCTCTCTCGACCTGACCTTCCGCAACTTCGACAAGGCGATGGGCATGGCGATCGCCCCGGGGAGGATCGCCGTGGGCGCCCGGGGGATGGCCTGGATCCTCCGCGACGAGCCGCCGATCGCTCGCCGGCTCGAGCCCGCCGGCTCGCGCGACGCCTGCTACCTTGCCCGCTCGGCGATCGTCACGGGCGAGATCTTCATCCACGAGATGGCCTGGTCGGGCGAGAGCCTGTGGGCCGTCAACACCCTCTTCTCGTGCCTCTGCAACCTCGATCCGGGATACGCATTCATCCCCCGCTGGAAGCCGCCGTTCATCTCCGCCCTGGCCGCCGAGGACCGTTGCCACCTCAACGGGATGGCGTTCGCCGCCGGCTCCCCTCGCTTCGTGACGGCACTCGGCCGGGCCGACTCGCCCGGCGGCTGGCGCCCGGGGAAAGTTGACGGCGGCGTGGTCATCGACGTGGCCTCCGGCGAGACGGCCGTCCGCGGGCTCTGCATGCCGCATTCGCCACGCCTCCACGCCGGCCGGCTCTGGGTCCTCGACTCCGGCCGCGGCCGGCTCGTCCAGGCCGACCCCGCGACCGGGGAGCTGACCGAGGTGGCCGAGGTACCCGGCTATGCTCGCGGCCTCGCCTTCGACGGGCCGCTCGCCTTCGTCGGCCTCTCCCGGATCCGCGAGACGTCCACCTTCGGCGGCCTGCCGATCGCCGAGCGTCGCGGCGGGCTGAAGTGCGGCGTCGCCGTGGTGGACCTCCGCGACGGCCGGAACATCGGACTCCTCGAGTTCCAGACCGGAGTCGACGAGATCTTCGACGTCCAGGTGCTGCCGGGGGTCCGATCGCCGGCCTTCATCGGCCCCCATCCCGAGCTCGACGAGACCCCGCCGATCTGGAAGGTCGCACAGCCGCGATGGCTCGGCCCGAGCGAGGAATCGCCGCGTTGAAGGCCCCCGCGCGCACTCAGGGAATCACGGGCAGCTCGACCAGGCTCGCCTTGCCGGGGGCGTGAAAGACGCGCTGGGTCGCCTTCACGTAGTCGCCCGGCTTCGCCAGGAAGATATTGGGGACGAAGGTCTGCGGGTTGCGGTCGTAGAGCGGGAACCAGCTCGACTGGACCTGGACCATGATCCGATGGCCGGGCAGGAAGACGTGGTTCACGTTGGGGAGGGCGAAGCGGTACGGGAGCGGCTCGCCCGCGGGGATCGCCCTCGGCGTCTCGAGGCTCTCCCGGTATCGGCCGCGGAAGACGTCCATGGAGACCGCGAGCTGATAGCCCCCCATCGGCTCGTCCCCGGCGACCTCGTCCGGGTAGACGTCGATCAGCTTCACGACCCAGTCGGAGTCGCTCCCGGACGTCGAGGCGACGAGGCTGGCGATGGGCTCTCCGGCGACCCGCACCGGGCTCGTCAGGACGTCGGAGACGTACGCGAGGACATCCGTCCGCCCCGACGCCTCGCGCTGGTCGTCCACCAGCCATTCCGACCAGGTGTTGCCGCCGCCGTAGCCCATCGGCTGGATCGGCCGGCGTCGGAAGGGGACCGGCCTCGCCGGATCGGAGACGTACTCGTCGAATTCCGCGTCGCCGGCCGCCGGGGCATCGAAGCTCAGCGTCTGGCCGGCGCGGAGATAGAGCGGCTTCCTCGGCTCCTCGGGCTTCGGCGGCCAGCCCTTCAATCGAAGCCAGGTGTTCGTCCCGGTCTCGAAGGCCGTCACCGGGGCGATGTCCCCTTGCGGCGCCCCGTCCTTCAGGTAGCGCGCCAGGAAGGGGGCCAGGACGTCGCGGCGGAATTGCTTCGCCGTGTCGGCGCGGAACTTGATGGCCCCGAGTGCGCTGCCATCCTGGATCATCTGCCCGTGGAACCACGGCCCGATCGTCAGGAAGACCTTGTCGTTGTCCCTGTCGAGCGGCTCGATGGCCCTGTAGACGGCGGGCGCGCCGTAGATGTCCTCCTGGTCCCAGAGGCTGTGGACGAGCATCACGGGCACCTTCAGGGGCCGCTTGGCGAGCTGCCTGTCCACGGCCTGCTCGCGCCAGAAGGCGTCATAGCTGGGGTGCTCGATGAGCTTCCGCCAGAAGCCGGTCTGGTCCAGGCCCCGCCGCCGCCCGAGCTCGCCGGCCGATCCGGCTTGCATGTACATGTCATAATTATCGAAGTGGCTGGTCCACCATTTCGCCTCGCCCTTCCGGGTCCCGACCTGCTCGTAGATCCAGCCGACGTTGAGCTGGCGGAAGGCCCCGTTGTGGAACCAGTCGTCGCCGATCCAGCCGTCCACCATCGGGTTCATGGGGACCGAGACCTTGAGCGCGGGGTGCGGGTCCACGAGCGCCATCAGGGGCAGGAACCCGTCGTACGAGATGCCGAGGATCCCGACCTTGCCGTTGGTCTCCGGCAGGTTCTTCACCAGCCAGTCGATCGTGTCGTAGGTGTCGGTGGCGTGGTCCACGGGGGTCGGATTGAGCGGCCCCCGCAGCGGACGGTTGACGACGTAGTCCCCCTCCGATCCGTGCTTGCCGCGGACGTCCTCCACGACCCGGATGTAGCCGCCGTCGATGATCACGTCGGTCGCGTTGTCGTAGCCGGTCAGGACCGGCCCGAGGTGCGAGCTCTCGGCGTGGCTGGTGAGCCGATTGGCGTCGTATGGCGTCCGGGTGAGGAGGATCGGCGCGTCCTTCGCCCCCTTCGGGACCAGGACGACCGCGTGCAGCTTGACGCCGTCCCGCATCGGGATCATCACGTCCCGCCGTTCGTGGTCGAACCGGTCGTTGGTCGGCTTGAACTCGGCGGGGATCTCCGTCGGCAGGTCCGCATAGGTCGCGGGGGGCTTCGACGCCTGCTGCGCCACGGCCAGGCCAGCGGACATCGCCCACCATGCGATCGCGCACCACAGGCCCCGCACTCCCACCCCGGAAATCCCCTGCCTCATGGTCGTGCCTCACCCTTGCGTCACGCGATCGATCTTCTCTTTCCCGTCCGCTTCAGTTCGTCAAAACAAACTACCCGCTCGGCGCGTGGAAGTCGATTCCCGGGACCGCTCGGGGCCGCCGGCCCCTGATCGCAACCGCCGCCGGAGTTGGATTTCGCGACGACCTTGTGCGGTGGCGCTCGGCACTTGCGTTGTTTCTTGAAGAGGCCCAATCGCCGTTCACTTCGCACGCACCAGGGAGGCCGCCATGCATCCGACCAGCCGCCTCGCGCTCGCCCTGTCCCTCTCGCTCATCGCATCCCGGCCGGCCCTGGCGGCCGACTCGCCGGCCGTTGCGCTCCTGAAGGGGAAGGGCCTCGTGAAGTCGGGACTGTACTTCGTCGTCGACGAGGAGACGTCCGCCATCGGGAAGTGGAAGTCGGCCCGCTCCGTCCTCGCGGACTATCAGTCCGCCTCGGATCGGAAGGCCCGCTCCGACCAGTCGACGCGGAATGCCGTCGACCTGGAAGACCGCCGCGCCGAGCTCGAGGCGACGCTCGCGGAGCTCGACATTCAGATCAACGCCCAGGGCATGCCGCAGGGCGGCAACCAGGGTCTGGGCGGCGGCAGCGGAATGGGCATGGGACCGGGCGGCCAGGGCCGCGGCGGGTTCAACCAGGGATTCGGGAGCTCGCCCCTGATCGCCCAGCGGAACATGCTCCGCACGCAGCTCGCCCGGATCACGTCGATGCAGCGGTCGGTCGGCAACACGACCTCCGCCGAGGAGAAGAAGGAGGCCGAGGCCCAGAGCCGCAAGTCGCAGCAAGACGCGAAGGCCGCCCTCGGCGATGTCCGGTCCGCCGTCAGCTCCGTCCAGAAGCGCTACCAGGAACTCGCCGCGGACCCGTCCGTTCAGGCCGCGTTCCGCGCCCTGGAGAAGGAGAAGATGGGCGGCATGAAGCTCGGCCCATCGACCGAGTTCCGGAACATGGTGAAGTCCCTGGAGAAGGCCGAACGGGTCGTCCTGGGGAGGTCCAGGTCGGACACCTCGTCGCGGAAGAAGACGAGGACGAGGGGCTGATACACCGGGGCGACGAATGCCTTCACGCGATCGTCGCCGCGAATTCATGCGGCGCTCGTCGTCACCTGATAGTCTCGGGCTTTCGTTTCCAGACCATTCGCCCGGGATGATCGATCCATGCGCCTGACGATTGCCCTTCTCTTCGCCTGTTCGGCAGCGACCTCCGCCCTTGCCTTCGCGGACGAGCCGCGTCGCGTCTTCCCGCCATACTCGAGGCCGACCCTGATCGCCCACCGGGGCGATTCGGGGCGTGCCCCGGAGCACACCATCGCCGCATACAAGCTGGCACTCGAAGCGAACGCGGACTTCGTCGAGCCCGACCTTCAGGTCACCAAGGATGGTGTCCTCGTCTGCCTGCACGACACCACGCTCGAGCGGACGACGGACGTCGAGACGGTCTTCCCGGGCCGCTCGCGGACGATCCAGGGCAGGAAGGTCTGGCCGGTCGCCGACTTCACGCTCGAGGAGATCCGCCGCCTCGACGCCGGCTCGTGGAGAGGGCCGGAGTTCCGCGGACTCCGCGTGCCCACGCTGCAGGAGATGATCGACGTCGTCAAGGGCCACGCCGGCATCATCCCCGAGACCAAGGCGCCGGAGTCCTACGAAGCCCTCGGCCTCGACATGGCCGGCCTGCTGATGGACTGCCTCAGGAAGAACGGCCTGGACGGCCCGGGGGCCGACCCGAAGACGCCCGTCGTGGTCCAGTCGTTCAGCCTCGACAGCATCAAGTCGCTCCGCCGGAAGCATCACTGCAGGCTGCCGATACTGGCCCTCCTCCAGAAGCCCGCGCAAGCCCGGTCCGACGCCCTCGCCGAGCTCAAGGGCCTGGCCGACGGGATCGCGCCGAACAAGGAGCTCGTGACGGGGGACCCCGAGCTGGTCCGCAACGCCCACGCCCTGGGCCTGAGCGTCACGGTCTGGACCTTCCGGGCCGGCCGGACCGGCTCGTTTGCGACCGTCCGGGACGAGATGGCCCACTTCCTATACGAGTTGAAGGTTGACGCCGTCTTCACGGACAATCCCGACCAGTTCCCCGGCCGATGAGGAGGTCGGCTGGGTCGTGCGATCCTTCCTCGGTCGGGACGGCCCCGGCCGTTCTCTCTTGCCGCCAGTCCGTCCCCGTCGCACAATCGATGCGACGAGACCGTACCCTCGTCGCGTCGATCCCACCGACAAGAGCCCGCCGTGACCCGATTCCAGCGACGGAACACGCTGTCCGCCTGGCTCACCCTTGCCGTGACAGTCCTCTCACTGTCGGGCCGGTCCATGGTACGCGCCGAGGACACGCCGGGCCTGAACCGCCAGGTCATGCCGCTGCTCACGTCGCGGTGTGTCAAGTGTCACGGGCCGGCGGTGCGGAAGGGGGAGCTGAACCTGGCCACGCCTCGAGGCCTCGCTCGCGGCGGCAAGGCCGGCCCGGCGATCGTCCCCGGCAGCCTCGATGAGAGCCCCCTCTGGGAAGCCGTTGCCGCCGACGAGATGCCGCCGAAGGAGCCGCTCAAGCCGGACGAGAAGGCCATCCTCCGGCGCTGGATCGAGGCGGGGGCGCCCGGCCTGCCGAAGCTGTCTCCGGGCGATTCGCCGGCCTCGGACCACTGGGCCTTCGCGCCCCCATCGCGGCCCGTACCGCCCGCCGTGCGCGAGGCCACCCGCATCCGGAACGAGGTCGATCGCTTCCTCCAGGCCGCGCTCGAGGCCCGTGGGCTCACGCTCGGGCCGGAGGCCGACCGCGCCACCTTGATTCGCAGGGTCGCGCTCAACCTGACGGGGCTGCCTCCGACTCCCGACGAGATCGCCCGATTCGTCCACGATCCGGCTCCGGACGCCTACGAGCGGCTGATCGACCGATTCCTCGATTCGCCTCGCTATGGGGAGCGCTGGGGGAAGCTCTGGCTGGATGCCTCCGGTTACGCCGACTCCAACGGCTATTTCAACGCGGACACCGACCGGCCGCATGCCCATCGCTATCGCGATTACGTGATCCGGAGCTGGGCCGAGGATCGTCCCCTGGACCGGTTCATCGGTGAGCAGATCGCGGGGGACGAGCTGGCGGGATATCGCCCCGGCGCCGAGGTGAGCCTGCCGATGGTCGACCCGCTGATCGCGACCCATTTCCTCCGGAACGCCCCCGACGGGACGGGCGAAAGCGACGGCAACCCCGACGAGCTCCGTGCGGACCGCTACGCCGTCCTCGAGGGGACGACTCAGATCGTCGGCTCCACGCTCCTCGGGGTGAGCCTCCAGTGCGCGCGATGCCACGACCACAAGTTCGAGCCGATCACCCAGCGCGACTACTACTCCCTCTATGCCATCCTCGCCCCGGCCTACAACGTGGCGAGCTGGGTGAAGCCCGCGACCCGCGTCGTCCTGGGCGCCGCGCCGCCGCGCGAGGTCACGGCCTGGGAGCGACACGTCGCCGCGATCGACGCCGAGATCGCCGAGCTGAAGTCGAATGCCCTCTTCCGCGATCCCTTCTCGAAGCCGGACCCCAAACGGAAAAAGGTGCTGGAAGACGCCATCCGCGAGGCGGAAGGGCGACGTCTCCCTCGCCCGGGCTGGATCTCGTTCATCCAGGAGCCGGCCGGGACTCCCCCCTCGGTTCATATCCTGCGTCGAGGGCTCTACGGCGACGAAGGGCCCGAGGTCGCCCCGGCGCCCCCCAGCATCCTCTCCGACCCGGACAATCCCTTCGACGCCTCGGCATCGCCCGGGGGCACGTCCGGTCGCAGGCTTGCCTTCGCCCGATGGCTGACGCGTCCGGGGTCCAGGGCCTCGGCCCTGCTGGCCCGGGTGACCGCCAACCGGATCTGGCAGGGGCATTTCGGGACCGGGCTGGTCTCGACGCCGGACAACCTCGGCTATTCCGGATCGCCTCCGTCGCATCCGGAGCTCCTCGAGTTCCTGGCCCGGGAGCTCGCCGCCCGCGGCTGGAGCGCGAAGGCCCTGCATCGGCAGATCCTCCTGTCGGCGGCCTATCGACAGTCGAGCCGAGCCGACGCGCACGCGATGGAGGCCGACCCGGACAACCTCCTGATCGGCCGGTTCCCGGTCCGCCGCCTCGACGCCGAGACGATCCGGGACGCGATGCTCGCCGTCTCCGGCGAGCTCGACGCGAGAGCGGGGGGCCCGTACGTGCCGACGACGCTCGACGGGAACGGAGAGGTTATCGTCCGCGAGGAGACGGATGGGGCGCACCGCCGTTCCGTCTATCTCCAGCAGCGCCGGACCCAGGTCGTCAGCTTCCTCGACGTCTTCGACGCCCCCTCGATCGTCACGAATTGCACCCGCCGAAGCTGCACCACCATGCCGCTCCAGTCGCTCAGCCTGCTCAACTCCGACTTCGTCGCCGCGAGGGCCCGCGCCTTCGCCGACCGTCTCAGGCGTGACGTAGGCGACGACCAGGGATCGCGGCTCGATCGAGCCTTCCTCCTGGCGGCCGGACGGCTTCCGTCGGCGGCCGAGCGGGAGGCCGCGATCGGCTTCCTGTCCGACCAGCCGGATCGCTATGCCGGTCGGGACGACGCGCCGAACGAGGCGTGGATCGACTTCTGCCAGACGCTCCTCGGCAGCAACGCATTCCTGTACGAGGATTGACCTCATGGACAGCTCGCACTTCGGATCGAATCGACGTGCGTTCCTGGGCCGGACGGTCGGGGCACTCGGCCCGCTCGCGCTGGCCCATCTCCTCGAGCAGGATCGCGGCGGTGCCTCGGCGAGCGAACCGTCCCCCGGCCTCCCCACGGCCAAGGCGAGATCCGTCATCTGCCTCTTCCAGCACGGCGGTCCGAGCCAGATGGACCTCTTCGACCGCAAGCCGATGCTGACCAAATGGCACGGCAAGCCCCATCCCGGCCAGCTCGAGGTGCACTTCGACAAGCAGGCGGGGAACGTGCTCGGCTCGCCGTTCGCCTTCAGGCCCCGGGGCGAGTCCGGCATCGAGCTCTCGGAGCTCCTCCCGGGCATCTCGTCGATCGCCGACGAGATCACCCTGGTCCGATCGATGACCACGGAGTCGGTCGACCACGAGTCGGCACTCCGGCTCATCCACTCCGGCAAGTTCCAGGCGGGCAGGCCGACCTGGGGCTCCTGGGTCATCTATGCCCTGGGGACGGAGAACCGCAACCTGCCGGCCTACGTGGTCCTCTCCGATCCCGGCGGACTGCCGGTCGATGGCGTGCGGAACTGGACCTCGGGCTGGCTCCCGGCGGTCTACCAGGGGACGCCGTTCCGCCCGGGCGGCTCGCCCGTCCTCAACCTGGCCACGCCGTCGCGGGTCCCCTCGGCGGCCCGCGAGGCGCAGCTTCGGCTCCTCGACACGCTGAACCGGGCCCATCTCGAAGGCCACCCCGGCAACTCGGAGCTCGAGGCGCGGATCTCCAACTACGAGACCGCCGCGCGGATGCAGACGGCCGTCCCCGAATGCCTGGACCTCGCCTCCGAGAGCCTTGCCACTCGCCGGATGTACGGGCTCGAAGATCCGGCCACCCGCGAATACGGCTCGCGGTGCCTGCTGGCACGCCGGCTCGTCGAGCGCGGCGTCCGTTTCGTCCAGGTCTTCCTCAGCGGGCAGCCCTGGGACACGCACAGCAAGAACGCCGAGACGCTTCGAGGCCTCTGCCGACGCACCGACGGGCCGAGCGCGGCGCTCGTGAAGGACCTGAAGCAACGGGGGCTGCTCGACTCGACCATCGTCCTCTGGACGGGCGAGTTCGGCCGCTTGCCGATCTCGCAGGGGACCGACGGCCGCGACCACAACCGACACGGCTTCTCCCTCTGGCTCGCCGGCGGAGGCTTCAAGGCCGGCTACTCCCACGGCCAGACCGACGACTTCGGCTACAAGTCCGTGGAGGACGTCGTCACCGTCCACGACCTCCAGGCGACCCTCCTCCACGCCCTCGGCCTGGACCATCGCCGCCTCACCTACCAGCACGACGGCCGCGCGGACAGCCTGACCGACCCCGACGTCACGAACGCCCGCGTCGTCGGCGAGCTGCTGGCATGACCCGTCCACTCCGCGAACCTGCCGCGCGGCTCATCGGTGGGACCTCGCTCCGCTTCAGATTATCTGATAAAGTTAAGAACCCTCGAATCATGACCGATGGGGAGGAACGATGCTGGAAACCGTGGAAAGACCGAAGCTTCGGGACGTCGTGGCGGAGCGGCTTAAGTCCTATATTGTGGATGCAAACCTCCGGCCCGGGGATCGCCTGCCCACGGAGAACGACCTGGCGAAGCAATTCGGGGTGAGCCGGCTGAGCCTTCGCGAGGCGACCAAGTCGCTGGAGTTCCTGGGTATCCTGGAGGCGCGACCGGGGCGGGGATTGACCGTCGGCCGCGTCGACATGGATCGAGTCACGGAATACCTGGGCTTCCATCCGGCGTTGCAGGACCTCTCGCCCCGGGTCCTCGTCGACACCCGCATCGTCGTGGAGGCCGGCGTGCTGCCTCACGTCGCCCGCCGCATGGCGGACGACCCGGCGCTCTTCGAAAAGCTCGACGGGATCAATCGACAACTCCGCCAGTCCCGCGATCTGGCCGCGGGCGTCGAGCTGGATCGGGAGTTTCATCAGAACCTGATCGCGGCCAGCGGGCTGTCTCCCTTCGAGGCCTTCGGCGACCTGCTCGGAGTTTTCTTCCGGAGGTACGGCAAGCACCTCGACGTGGAAAAATCGGTGCGCGGGCATCAGGTTATCATCGATGCCCTGAAGGCCGGCGATCTCACCACGGCCGACCGCGAGATCCGGACCCACATCGAGTATTATTTCAACCTCCTGGAGAGGTCGGAATGAGCACCCTCGCCCGTTTCGCTCGTTCGTCTCAACCGGCGATCGCGATGGCCCTTACCCTGCTCGCCACGGCCGCCAGGGCGGCCGACGGCCCCGAATCCTTCCAGGTCCTCGCCCGATCGTACGACGGCGAGGTCCGCCCCCTGATGGGCAAGTTCTGCCTGGGCTGCCACTCGACCAAGGAAAAAGCCGGCGACCTGGACCTGGAGACCTTCGCGAGGCTGGATGACATCCGCAAGGCTCCCGGCACCTGGAAGAAGGTCGCCGAACAGCTCGGCTCCGGCGAGATGCCTCCCAAGGACGAGGACCAGCCGACCACGACCGAGCGGAACGCGCTCCAGGGCTGGGTCGCCCGCTACCTGCGAGCCGAGGCGTATGCGAACGCCGGCGATCCCGGCCCCGTGGTGCTGCGACGGCTGAACAACGCCCAGTATGCCTACACCCTCCGCGACCTGACCGGGCACGACTACCAGCCTACCCGCGACCTGCCGGCCGACTCCGCCGCCGGCGAGGGCTTCACGAACACGGGCGATGCCCTCGTGATGTCCCCCGCCCTGCTGGGGAAGTACCTCGACGCCGCGAAGCGTGTCGCCGCGCATGCCATGCCCCTGCCGGACGGCTTCCGGTTCGTCAACGGCGAGACCCGCCGCGACTGGACGGAGGAGATCCTGGCCTCGATCCGCGGCCTCTACGCCCGCCACGCCGACGCCGAGGGGAAGATCCCGCTCGACCGATACGTGGCCGCGGCCTTCGAGGCCCGGGACGCCGCGGCCGGGAGCTATCCGGCGATCGCGGCGCGTCGCGGGCTCAACGCTCGCTATCTCGAGGCGGTGGGCAGGGCACTCGCGGGCGGAGAGCCCTCGCCGATCCTCGACCCGATCCGTGGCCGATGGGAGTCGGCGACCGCGGCCGACCTGCCGTCGATCGTCGCCGAGATCGACGGCTGGCGGAACGCCCTGACGAGATTCCAGTCGGTCGGCCACATGAAGCCCTGGATGGTCGCCGTGGACCCGGTCGTCGGCCACCAGCAGATCCGCGTCAAGCTGCCCGACTCGGCCGACGGCCGAGAGGTCCTCGTCCACCTCTCGGCAGGGGACGCGGCCGATGGCAAGACGCCGGGCACGATCGTCTGGGAAAACCTGCGGCTCGCCCGGCCGGGGCACCCCGAGATCGCGCTCCGGGACGTCCAGGCGATCGCGGAGGGGATGAAGGCGTGGCGGGCCAGGGTCATCGATTCCCTGGTCCCCAGCCTGGCCGCCACGGCCGAGGCGCTCGCCGCGAAGGGGAAGGTCGACGGCGGCGAGCTCGCCAGGAAGCACGGGCTCGACCCGGCGATCCTGGGGGCCTGGCTCGACGCGTTCGGGATCGGCCCGGGCCGGGCCGTGAAGCTCGACCTGTTCACCGAGCGGATGACGAAGGCCGGCGGTTATGACGCGGCCGCGGGCTGGGGGAACGGCGAGACGCCCCTCGTGCTCGCCAATTCCTCGGAGGAGACGCTCCACGTCCCGGGCGAGCTGAAGGGCCGAGGCGTGGTCGTACATCCCTCGCCCACGCTGCGGGCGGCGGTCGCTTGGACTTGCCCGAAGGCCGGCGAGTACCGGGCGGAGGCCAGGGTCCAGCACGCGCACCCGGCCTGCGGCAATGGCACCGCCTGGCGGCTAGAGGTGCGCAAGGGAGCCGAGAAGATCGCCCTGGCCGAGGGGAACACGGCGGGCGGAGCGGTCATCCCGGTCGGTCCCTTCGGCCCGTTCATCCTGTCGGCCGGCGACCTCATCGTCCTGACGATCGGCTCTCGCGACGGCAACCACGCGTGCGACCTGACGGCCGTCGATCTGACCGTGAAGGCGACCGGTTCGAACGCCCCGACCTGGGCGATGGCCCGCGAGGTCTCCGGCGACGCCCTGGCCTCCAACCCTCACGCGGACGCCCACGGCAACCCCGCCGTCTGGAAGTTCTTCCGCGAGTTCGACGGCGCGTCCTCCGGGCTCACGATCCCGGGCGATTCCCTGCTCGCTCGTTGGCTGAACACGCCCGACCCGGCCGCCAAGGCCGAGCTGGCCGCCAGGCTCAAGAGGCTGCTCGCCGAGGGTCCCCGGGGCGCCTCACCGGCCGACGCCGCCCTCCATCGAGGGCTGACGACGCCGGGCGGGCCGATCATCCCGGCGACCCCCTCCGTCGGGCCGATCCCCGACGGGTCGCCGTGGGGCCTGGCTCGCGCCGCATTCGGCCCGGGGGCCGCGGCCGGCGACATCAGCCAGGCCGACATGGCCGTCCGCGGCCCGCACGCGATCGCGGTCCGGATCCCGGCGGAGCTGGCCGCCGGGGCCGACCTCGTCGGCTCCGTCACGCTCCGACCCGCCGCCGGCGGCGAGGACCTGCTGCAGGCCCGCGTCGCCATCGGCACCCGGCCGGCCTCGCGCGGCTTCCGCCCCGACACGTCGATCGTGGCGGCGACACCCGCGGCCGAGGCCCGCCTGAAGCGAGCCTTCGAAGCGTTCCGCGCGACCTTCCCGGCCGCCGTCTGCTACGCCAAGATCGTCCCCGTGGACGAGGCCGTGACCCTGACCCTCTTCCACCGCGAGGACGAACCGCTGCGCCGCCTCTTCCTCGACGAGGCCGAGGCCGCGAAGCTCGACCGGCTCTGGACCGAGCTCCACTTCGTCAGCCGCGACGCCCTCACCCAGGTCGAGGCGTTCACGCACCTGATGGAGTACGCCACCCAGGACGGCGACCCGCGCCTCTTCGAGCCCTACCGCAAGCCGATCCACGACCACGCCGACGCCTTCCGCAAGGAGCTCGTCGCGGCCGAGCCGAAGCACCTCGACGCCCTGATCGCGTTCGCCCCGCTGGCCTACCGCCGGCCCCTCGCCGATCGCGAGGCCCGCGAGCTCCGGGCGCTCTATTCGAAGCTCCGGGCCGAGGAGCTGCCTCATGAGGAGGCCTTCACGCTGACCCTCGCCCGCGTCCTCGCCTCGCCGGCCTTCCTCTACCGGCTGGAAGCCGCACCCGCCGGCGCGAAGTCATCCCCCGCGACCGACTGGGAGATGGCCAGCCGGCTCAGCTACTTCCTCACCTCGTCCGCCCCCGACGCCGAGCTCCGCGAGGCCGCCGCCTCCGGCCATCTGGGCAGCCCCGACGAGCTGGCCGCGCAGGCCCGCCGGCTGCTCAAGTCTCCCCGGGCCCGCCGGCTCGCCGAGGAATTCGCCTGCCAGTGGGTTCATATTTACAAGTTCGACGCCATCGACGAGAAGAGTGAGCGGCACTTCCCCGCATTCAAGGCCCTCAAGGGGGCGATGTACGAGGAGGCCATCCTCTTCTTCGCCGAGCTGTTCCGGTCCGACGCCCCCGTGCGGGCCCTTTTCGACGCCGACTTCACTTACCTGAACCAGGCGCTCGCGGAACACTACGGTATCCCGGGCGTAACCGGGCCGGAATGGCGACGGGTGGACGGCATCCGCAAGCACGGCCGCGGGGGATTGCTCGCGCTCTCGGCGACGCTCGCGAAGCAGTCCGGGGCCTCCCGGACCAGCCCCATCCTCCGCGGCAACTGGGTGACGGAGGTCCTCCTGGGCGAGCGCGTGCCCAAGCCACCCAAGAACGTCCCGATGCTCCCCGACGACGAGGCCGCCGGCGGCGGGCTCTCCGTCCGCCAGCTCACCGAGCGGCACAGCAAGGACGTGAAGTGCTCCGGCTGCCACCTCAAGATGGACCCCTACGGCTACTCCCTGGAAGCCTACGACGCCATCGGCCACCTTCGCACCAAGGATGCGGCCGGCCTGCCGATCGACGACCACGCCAGGCTCCTCGACGGGACCGAATTCGACGGCCTCGACGGCCTCCGCAACCTCCTCCTGGGCCCGCGCCGGCAGGACGTGGAACGCCAGTTCTGCAAGAAGCTCCTCGGCTACGCCCTGGGCCGGGGCGTCCTCCTGACCGACGAGCCGCTGCTGGAAGAAATCCACAACCGCCTCGGCGCCGAAGGGGGTAAGATCTCCTCGGTCATCGATGCCATCGTCCGCAGCCGCCAGTTCCGCGAGGTCCGCGGGGCCTCGCCCGCCGTCGCCGATTCGCACTGAAGCGCCCCCTCCACCATCCCCTTGACCTCGAGGTCCGCCATGAACGCCCACGAGCTCTCCCGCCGCACGTTCTTGCGAGGTGTCGGCGTCACGATGGCCTTGCCCTGGCTCGAGTCGCGGAACGTGTGGGGGACCGAGACGCCGGCCGCGCCGCCCGCGAGCGTGCCCCCGGTCCGCGTCGGCGTCCTCTTCGCCGGCAACGGCTTCCACGGCAAGGAGTGGTGGGCGAAGGGCTCGGGCAAGAACATGGAGCTGGGCCAGGTCCTCGCCCCGCTCGCCGACTTCCGCGAGAAGCTGCTGTTCATCCGGGGCCTCTATAACGAGGAGGCCCTCAAGGGGAACATCCACAGCTCGCAGACCGGCAACCTCCTCTCCGGCGCCCCGCTCGCCTCCGGCGGCGAGATCCGCTCCGGCACGAGCTTCGACCAGCTCCTGGCGCAGAAGCACGCCGGATCGACCAAGGTCCCCAGCCTGGTCCTCGGCTGCGAGCAGCCGAATCCGGCCGTGCACAAGAATTACTCGATGCTCTACAGCTCGCACATCTCGTGGTCGTCGCCGACGAGCCCGACGCCGCTCGAGCTCTTCCCCGCGCTGGCCTTCGACCGCCTCTTCAAGGACGAGGATGCGAAGGGGGACAAGAGCGTGCTCGACTCGGTCCTGGCCGACGCCCAGGACTTCCGCCGCGAGGTGAGCACCTCCGACCGCCGGAAGCTGGACGAGTACCTCGACTCGGTCCGCGAGGTCGAGCAGCGGATCGCCCGCGCCGGCCGCCGCGGCGAGCTCCAGGGCTGGAAGCCCACCGTCGACAAGCCCAACGTCCCGCGCCCCGCCGACGGCATCCCTCAGGACGTCATCGAGCACATGAAGCTGATGTGCGACATCGTGGTCCTGGGCTTCCAGACCGACGCCACCCGCGTGACGACGCTGAAGTTGAACAACGACCACAGCTCGTTGCGGTTCCCGTCGCTCGGCATCGATTACATGATCCACCACCTGCTCTCGCACACGGACACGCCCGACTACCTGAAGGTGAACCAGCTCTTCACCGGCCAGCTCGCCTACATCGCACGCAAGCTCGATGCGATCCAGGAAGGCGACCGCACCGCGCTGGATAACACCATGCTCATGATGTGCTCGAGCATGCTCAGCGGCGGCACCCACGACGCCACCCAGCTCCCCGTCGTCGTGGTCGGCGGCGGCGGCGGAAAGCTCAAGGGAGGTCGCGTCCTCGACTACCTCAAGTCCCCCAACCGCAAGATGTGCAGCCTGTTCCTCTCGATGCTCGACAAGGCCGGGCTGCACATGGACGCGTTCGGCGATTCGAGGGATCCGCTCGCGGAGGTGTGAGCGGGACAGCCCGGGCGGTCATGCCCCGGCATCGGCCGTCGTGCCATGTTGCCTCGAATGAGCCCTCGTTCCCGGCCGGCAGGCCGAGAGCGGGGCTCGCTCCGGGCCCATCAAGGGCTCGCGGGCCGACGATCCGAAGACTTGTTGAAGGCCATCCAGAGCATCCCCGGGTGGACCTCGAAGCCCAGGTCCTCCAGGCGCCGGCGGAGTCGGTCGGCGGTATTGCCCTTGGCGGGGTCCGGATGGATCTCCATCGCAATCTGGTCGATCCGAGCCGCCAGCTCGGGCGAGATCGAGTCGAAGATGCCGTACTCGCTCCCCTCGCAGTCGATCTTGAAGAGGTTGACGCGACCGATTCCGAAGTCTCCCCAGACCTTCGCCAGCGTCCAGCAAGGTGCGGTCACCACGCCGCCGCCCTCGTGGGGATCCCAGTAGGCCGAGGCCATGGCGGACTTCCTCGACAGGTGAATGGTCAGCTCGCCTTCCTCGGCGTCGATGGCGGCATTGTGACATTCAACGTTCTTGAGTCCGTTGAGCTCCAGGTTCTGGACGAGCCTCTGATACGTGGCGGGCACCGGCTCGAACGCGATGACCCGGCCGCCCGGGCCGACGACGGAGCCCGCGAGGATCGAGAAGGAGCCGATGTTCGCGCCGATGTCCATGACGGTGTCCCCGGGCTTCAGCACGATGCCGCGGCTCAGGTAGTCCTTACGAATCAGGTTCTCATAGAACGTGAAGCCCTCGCCCACGCTCGGCTCCAGGCTCAGCTTGAATCCGTCCTTCGTGGCGGCGATGAACGGCGACCGCTTCAGCCGCAGGGCGTCCAGGATCAGGGCCAGGGGCGTGCTCGAGTCCTTGAAGTAGGAGCGCAACTGGCGTCCCTTCTCCGTGATTCGATGGATCATCAATCCGTGCTTCCCGAGGTTGAGGAAGGCGGCGAGCCCACGTCGCCCTCCGAGGGGCGAGTTTCGCGGAGGTATCCGCCGTCGATTCGTATCGTTCGTCGATAATCCTGAGGGGAGCGGGTTCTCGGCCTGTCGATGAAACCGGCTCCGAGGATGCGTTCCAGAGGCGACCGCCACGGGTCGACGGGGCTCGTGTGCGACTGGATGATCGCCGATCTGCCGGGGCAGGCTGGCCGGGCAGCCACGACGCCGTCACGTCCGCACGATACCCGCAAGCGACGCCCCCAGCCAAGACCTCTCCAAAGTCCCGGTGCCGTCGCGGCGAGGTTCCGGCTTGTGTTGAACCTTTGTTGGTGCTAGCCTCGGCGTGTCGAGGCGTCTTCTTTCCCCCCGCGAGGACGGCCGTACTGCCGCCAGGGCAGCCGGCGTCGTGAACAGCCGCCAGCTTCGACCCCTGAGAGAGTCGGAACCGACGAGCCGGTCGCGGATCTCATCCCCGAGGCCGTGAACGATGTGGAATCGATGGAGCTCCCCAGGCCGGGGCCTGCACGCCGCGATGCCGGCGGCGATGGCGTTCCTTTCGTGGGCGATGACCGAGGCTCGGTCCGGACCCCCGGAGGATCCCGCGATCCGGTCACCCTCGGCGATCGTCGCGACGGCCGACGGCAAGACCTTGTACCTGGCGTGCCCGCGGTCCGGTGAGGCGGTCGCGATCGACGCCGCGAGCGGAGCCGTCCGGTCGCGGATCAAGGTCCCGGGCGACCCCCGCGGGTTGGCCCTCCGCCCCGACGGTTCTCGGCTGTTCGCGACATGTCCGTCCGCGACGAGCCAGATCCATGAGATCGATCCGGCGACGGGCAAGGTCTTGGCAACCTTCCGCGGCGGCCACACCTCCACCGGCCCGGTCCTCTCCCCCGATGGGAAGAGCCTTCTCGTGTGCGATCGATTCGACGGCCGCGTCACGATCCACGACCTGGCGACCCACGCGGCGGTCGCCCGTATCGCGGTGCCTCGCGAGCCGATCTCGGCCGCCGTCACGCCGGACGGGAAGACGCTCCTGGTGGCCCACCACCTCCCCGACGAGAACGCCATCGGCGCAGAGGTAGCGGCGACGGTGAGCCTCGTGGACCTGCCGGCGCGACGGCTCGCGGGGGCGCTGAAACTCCCACCCGGGAGCACCTTGCTCCGCGAGATCCGGATCTCGCCCGACGGTCGGGTCGCGGCCGTGGCGCACAACCTCGCGCGGTTCCAGATGCCGACGACCCAGGTGGACCGGGGCTGGATGAACACGGCCGCGGTGACCCTCATCGACGTGCCGGCGAAGGCCCTGATCAACACCGTGCTCCTCGACGAGATCGACCGCGGCGCCGCAAATCCGTGGGCCGTGGCGTGGTCGGCGGACGGCAAGACCCTGGCCGTCTCGCACGCCGGGACTCACGACGTCAGCCTGATCGACGCACCGGCGCTGCTCGCCAAACTTCGGGCGATGCCGACGCGGATCGACGCATCCCGTGGCCAGGATCCCTACAGCGCCTCGCGGATCGCGGCCGACGTCCCCAACGACCTCGCCCTGCTCGTCGGCCTTCGGACCCGCGTGCCGCTCACCGGCAACGGCCCGCGGGCGATCGCCTTCGCCGGGAAGTCGCTGTTCGTGGCGGGGTACTTCTCCGACTCGATCGATCGCATCGACGTCGCGACGGGCCCCCCCCACAGCACCCGTCTCGCGGAAGCCCCGCGGGCGGAAACGACCGCGGAGCGTCGCGGCGAGCGGCTCTTCAACGACGCCTCGATCGCCTTCCAGGGCTGGCAGAGCTGCGCGAGCTGCCATTCCGACGACGGCCGCATCGACGGCCTGGCGTGGGACCTGCTCAACGACGGCCTCGGCAATCCCAAGAACACGAGGAGCCTGCTCTGGTCGCATCGCACGCCGCCGGCCATGAGCATGGGCGTCCGGGACACCGCGGAGACGGCGGTGCGGTCGGGGATGACCCACATCCTCTTCGCCGCGCCCAGCGAGGATTCCGCCGTCGCCCTGGATGCCTTCCTGAAGTCACTGGCACCGATCCCACCGCCACGAGTCCGGCCCCCGGACTCGGTCGGACGCGGGGCGGCCCTCTTCCGCGACCCGGCCGTCGGCTGTGATCGCTGCCACGCCGGCGATCTCCGGACCGACCAGAAGGCCCACGACGTCGGCACCTCGGGCGCCTATGACGCCGGTCAGCTACGCTTCGACACGCCCGCCCTCGTCGAACTCTGGCGGACCGCCCCCTACCTCCACGACGGCTCGTCCGCGAGCCTCCGCGACCTGCTGACGACCCGCAATCGCGGGGACCGCCACGGAAGGACCTCCCACCTGGCCCCCGAGCAGATCGACGCGCTGGTGGCCTACCTGCTCTCGCTCTGATCCGTCGCCTCGACGCGATCCCGCCCCCCGGAAGGAGAACCCATTCATGATGCGCCATACCCTTGAGGCCGACTCCGCACGCGCGGGGGCGACGAGGGCGATCGTGACGGCCGCCCTGGGCCTGCTGACGTGGGCCGCCACGCCGGCATCGGGAGCGGCATCGGACGCGGCCGCGGGCCCGGCGTCGCCGGCACCGGCCGCCAGGACGCTGCTGGGCGCGTTCCGCGCCGGGCCGATGAAGGGGGTGACCGAGGTTGTCTTCGCGGCGAGGCGGATGAACGAGAACGACGGCCACTGGTACGCGAACATCGGCTATTATGCTCACGACCCGATGAGAAAGGCATGGAGGGAAGGGGCGAAGCTCTGCAAGTGGAACCTCGCCACGGGCGAGCTGACGTCGCTGATCGACGACCCGAAGGGGGGCGTGCGCGATCCGCAGGTGAGCTACGACGGCCGGACGGTCCTCTTCAGCTACCGCAAGGGGGGGACAGAGTCGTATCACCTCTACGAGATCGGCGTCGACAGCTCGGGCCTGCGCCAGATCACCTCGGGAGACTTCGACGACTTCGAGCCGAGCTATCTCCCCGACGGGGACATCGTCTTCGTGTCCACCCGCTGCAAGCGATGGGTCAACTGCTGGCTGACCCAGGTCGCGGTCCTCCATCGGTGCGATCGCGAGGGGAAGCACCTCCGCGCGATCTCGAGCAACAACGAGCAGGACAACACGCCCTGGCCGCTCGCCGACGGGAGGATCCTCTATACCCGGTGGGAGTACGTCGATCGCAGCCAGGTGGACTATCACCACCTCTGGACGGCCAATCCGGACGGCACGGCGCAGATGGTCTGGTACGGCAACGGCCATCCCGGGATCGTGATGATCGACGCCAAGCCGATCGCCGGCTCCGACAAGGTCGTCGCCAGCTTCTCGCCCGGCCACGGCCAGCGCGAGCACGCGGGGACGATCGCCGTCGTCGATCCGAGGTCGGGGCCCGACCGGCCGGCCTCGGTGCGGCAGATCAGCAAGACCGCCGAGTACTACGACCCGTGGGCCTTCTCCGAGGACTGCTTCATGGCCTCGAAGGGCCCGTCGCTGATCGTGATGGACGGCTCGGGCCGCGAGCAGGTCGTTTTCAGCCTTTCGAAGGCCGACGCCGAGTCCGGGATGCACCTCCACGAGGCCCGGCCGATCCTCCCACGGCCCCGGGAGCCCGTCATCCCCGACCGCGTCGAGCTCGGGGCGAAGTCGGGCCGGCTCGCGCTGGCGAACATCCACGAGGGCCGCAACATGGGGGGCGTGAAGCCGGGCGAGATCACCTCGCTGCTGGTGCTCGAGTCGCTCCCGATGCCGATCCACTACACCGGGGGCATGGAGCCGATCAGCTACGGCGGGACGTTCACGCTCGAGCGGATCGTGGGCACCGTCCCGGTGGAGGAGGACGGCTCCGCCTACATGGAGCTGCCGCCGCTCCGGAGCTTCTTCTTCGTCGCGCTCGACAAGGAGGGGAACTCGGTCAAGCGGATGCAGAGCTTCCTGACCGTGCAGCCCGGAGAGACGACGAGTTGCGTCGGCTGCCACGAGCAGCGGACGCGGACGCCCGCCAACGCGTATTCCGCGGCGACCTCGAAGGCCGTCCGCCGCGCCCCCAGCGCGATCACGCCCATCGCCGACGTCCCCGACGTGATCGACTTCCCGCGCGACGTCCAGCCGATCCTCGACGCGCTCTGCGTCCGCTGCCATGGCTACGAGGCGAACCCCGAAGGAGGCCCGCGCGCCGGCCGGCTGATCCTGGCGGGCGACCGAGGCCCCATGTACAGCCAGAGCTACTACATGATGACGATCGCCGGCCTCTTCGCCGACGGCCGCAACCAGCCGCGGAGCAACTATCCGCCCCGGGCGATCGGCTCGTCCGCCAGTCGGATCCTGAAGATGCTGGACGGCACCCACCACGGCGCGAAGGCGACGCCCCATCAGGCGAAGGTCCTCCGGCTCTGGATCGACTCCGGGGCCGCCTACCCCGGCACCTACGCCGCGCTCGGCACCGGGATGATCGGCCACTACGCGGAGAATCAGCTCCTGAACCTGGACACCGACTGGCCGGAGACGAAGGCGGCGGCGGCCGCGTTCCAGTCGCGGTGCAGCCGTTGCCACGACCAGCCCGCGAGGGCCCTGCCGAGGACGCTCGCGGACGAGAATGGCCTCTCCTTCTGGAGGCCCAGCATGGATGACCCGCGGCTGAACACCAGCCGGCACATCCTCTTCAACCTCTCTCGGCCCGCGAAGTCGATCGCGCTCCTGGCCCCGCTGGCGAGGTCCGCGGGCGGCTGGGAGATCTGCCGTGATCCCAAGACGAAGGCCCCTGCGCCGACGTTCGGCTCGACGGATGATCCCGACTACCGCAAGATCCTGGCCATGTGCGAGGCCGGCAGGACCTATCTCGACCGGATCGGACGCTTCGACATGCCCGGCTTCCGCCCGCGTCCCGACTGGGTCCGCGAGATGAAGCGGTTCGGCATCCTGGATCCGGCCCTCAGCCCCGGCGATCCGATCGACGTGTATGCGACCGAGCGGAGGTACTGGGAATCGCTCTGGTACGCGCGGCCGTGAGGCCGCGCCCGTGCCGGCGGCGGGCTTACAGGGAAGGCGGATCCTGCTTGCCGTTGAGGGGGGCCGGGGCTGGCGCTCCGGCCTCCGCGGCGGCCTGCTCCGTGAAGACGCCGATCTTGCGGTACTTCTCGTAGCGGAGATCCATCAGGCGATCGAGGGGTATCGACGAGAGCTCGCGGAGCCGGCGGAGGAGGAAGCCCTTCAGGTTGGCGGCGGCCTCGCGGTGGTCGCGGTGGGCGCCCCCGAGGGGCTCGGGGATGACCTCGTCGATGATGCCGAAACGATGGAGGTCCCGGCTGGTGAACTTGAGTGCGGCGGCGGCCTTGGGGGCGAACTCGGAGCCCTTCCAGAGGATCGAGGCGCAGCCCTCGGGGCTGATGACGGAGTAATAGGTGTGCTCGAGCATCCCGAGGCGGTCGCCGATGCCGATCCCGAGCGCCCCTCCTGACCCCCCCTCGCCGATGACGACGCAGACGATCGGGGTGCGGATCTGGGACATCTCCATCAGGCTCTCGGCGATGATCGCCGCCTGCCCGCGCTCCTCGGCGGAGATCCCCGGGTAGGCGCCCGGCGTGTCGATGAACGACACGATCGGCAGCCCGAACTTGGCGGCGAACCGCATCTTGAGCAGGGCCTTGCGATAGCCTTCCGGGTGGGCACAGCCGAAGTGGCAGGCGGTCCGCTGGGCGAGGTTCTTCCCCTTCTGGTGGCCGACGAACATGACCTTCATGTCGTCCAGGTTCGCCAGGCCGGTGACCACGGCCTTGTCGTCGCCGATGGCGCGATCGCCGTGGAGTTCCAGGAAGTCCTCGAAGACCAGCTCCAGATAATCCCGCGTCTGGGGACGCTGGGGATGCCGGGAGACCTGGACGACCTGCCAGGGGTCGAGCTGAGAGTAGATCTCCCGCTTGAGCGACGCCAGCTCGCGGCGGAGGCGGCGGATCAGGTCCCCCGCCTTGGAGGATCCATCGCCGCCCCGGTCCCGGGCGTACTGATTCTCCATCTCGCCGAGACGAGCCTCCATGTCGTAGATGGAGGCCTCGAACGGCAGCCTGTACTCGGTGGCGCTGGCCATGAACGGGAGATCCTCGGCGGAGGCGGGAGCGAGTCCGAATGCGGCGCGGCCACGCCGCGAGCGGTCCTTCGATCGATCAATACGGGCCGTTGCCGCCCGAGCCCGGGGCCGGGTCGTCCTGGAAGATTCGGACCGACCGGAAGCGGGTCAGGAAGTCGTGGAGGCTGGGGAGCCGGTCCGCCGGCTTCTTCATGAGCATCTTCAGGACCAGGTCGTTGTACTCCTGGGTCACCAGCTTGTTGTGGGTGCCCAGGGGGAGCGGCCGTTCCTGCAGATGCTTGTTCAGGAGCTCTTGCAGGGAATTGGCCCGGAACGGCGGACGCCCGCATGCCAATTCATAACAGGTGATCCCGAAGCTGTAAATATCGGCGGACGGGGCGGGGGACTCGCAACGGATCTGTTCCGGCGAGATGTAGCTCGGCGTCCCCTGGCGGGGGACCTTGCCGCCGAAGAGCTTCCGGAGGCCGCCGATCGGCTTCATCGCCAGGGCGTAGTCGATCACCTTCACCTCGCCGGACTTGCTGGCGATGAGGTTCTCCGGCTTCACGTCCCGATGAGTCCACCCCTTATCATGCATGTACGCGAGCCCCGCCGCCGCCTGCTCGATGATCCGGTGGAGCTGGGCCTTGGGCATCGGGTAGACCGAGGGGCGGGCGATCGGCAGCTTGAGGTGATACCCGGCGAAGAAATCCATCGTGAACCACGGCTGGACCGGGTCGCGATGGTACTCGTGCACCCGCACGAGGTTCGGGTGCCTCAGCTCCTGGCCGATCTTGGCCTCGTGGGCGAACGCCTTCCGCTCGTCGGAATCCTCGCCGCGGGAGGCGAGGAGCTGCTTGAGGGCGAACCGCTTCTCGGTGCCATCCTGGACGACCTCCATGACGACCGAGGTGGCGCCGGGGTGGATGACCCGGACGATCCGGTAGCCGCCGATCCGATCCTCGTTCAGGGTATTGGAGTCAGTCGCCACGTCGATCCTCTGGACGGTCCCGCGGCGGGCCGGTTCCGGCACGATCCGGCCACGGGTCCCCCGCCTATTCAGGTACGCCGTAGGCACCCGTTCATGACCCTCGATCGTACAAAAAGCGATGTCCCGGGGCAACTTGGGGAGGGACCTCATACCCCCTCGATGCGCGACTGCGTGTGGCCCGGCTCAAGAGAAGGGGGGCCATGCACCGAATCTAAGGGAAGGCCGGGCCTGGACCGGCGTCGCGGCGGAGGGCCGCGCGGCGAGGTCGGATGCGGCACGCCGCCCGGATCAGGATTGAGGAAAGGGGACGTGGCGATGAACGGAATCCGGGGCGACGAGCTCGAGAATCGTCTGGCCGCGCCGGGAAGGCGATCCGACGGATCCCCGCTGCCGAGCCGCCGCCGGGCGATCGAGGGCCTGCTGGCCCACGTCCTGGCCGGGGACCCCGCGCCCGCCCTCCTGACCGGTGAGTCGGGGACGGGCAAAACCTGGGTCTGGAACGCCCTGGCCCGGGAGTTGCCGGCCGGCTGGCAATTCCTCCCGGTGGCTCTTTCCGGCGCGCTCAACGCCGACGGACTCCTCGAGCTGATCGCCGACCGGCTCCGCGACGACCGGGTGGACGGGACTCCCGGACTCGCCGCCAACCGGCTCGCGATCGCGCGGGCGCTCCGCTCGGAGGCGGACGACGGCCGCCGCTGGATCCTCGTCGTCGAGGACGCCCAGAACGCCTCCCGGGAGGTCTGGGAAGAACTCGCGGCCCTCGCCCAGGCATCCGACACCGGCGGCGAGCCGGCCGGCTTCGCTTGCATGATCCTCGTCGGGCCGACCAGCCTGGCTCGCCACCTCATGGAGCGTCGCCGCCCCCGCCTGGCAGAGCGGCTCGGCCTGCACATCCACCTCCTCCCCCTGGACCTGGACGAGTGCCGGCAACTGATCGACGCCACCGAATCCGGCCCGATCCGGGGTCTCGACGGCCGGGCCCTGGAAGAGCTCCAGAGGCAGACGTGCGGCAATCCTCGGCGGCTGCTCCGGGAGCTGCGGTCGCGGGCCATGAGCCCGGGACGCGGGTCGAGGCCCGTCCCGGGCGCCCCCGCGCCCGTACCCGTCGCCCCCCCGGCGCGACCGGAGCTCCTGCCTCGCGAGCGTCCCGTCGCGGCGTCAAACCCGCCCACCCCGGGGCGACCGGCTGGCGGCCTGACGGCGGCCCTCATCCCCACCCGGCCTCCCCTCCGCGTCGAGGAAGGCCTCATCGAGGTCGGCTGGGGGGGCAGCCTGGAGTCCGACTCCGACGACGACGATGGCGACGACGAGGCGAGCGATCGGGCGGAATCCTCGCCGCAGGGATCGCCGCGGCCCGCGGCCGTGCCGGCCCCGGCCCCGGCCGCCGCGTCCGCTGTGGCCACCGAGGAAGCCCTGACCTCGGCCGAGGAGGCCGAAGAGCTGCCCAGCGAGGAGATGATCGAGGACCATTACGCGGCCATCCAGGCGTGGAGCGAATGGGCGCGGAACCGGGGCCGGGCCGCCGACCCCGCGGTCGCGGCGGCCTCCGATTCGTCGGAGCGTCGGGCCGGCGCACGCCCCCGGTCAGCTCCCGTCACGGACGAGCCCGAGCTCGATGTCCCCGACACCGACCCGCTCGCCTCGAATGTCCGCGCCGAGGCGGAGCACGAGCATGCCCCCTACAGTCAGCTCTTCTCCCGGCTGCGTCAGGCTCGGCCCTGACCTCCGCCGGCAACGCCTCGAGACGCTCCACCGCAGATCAGATCAAGCCGCCCCAATGGCGAGTACGCTCGCAAGCCAACGGGTGCCGCGGCCGTTCGCATTCTCCACGCTCCCGTGCCGTCCCTTTCCCGGGAGGATGGCCCGCGTCGTCCCGTCGCGTCCCCACGCGACGGTCGCAACGCGTCGGAGGATCCGGCGGCCGTGGCACCTGACTCGGGATTTCAGCCTGCAGGACAGCTCGCGACCGCGGGTCGCAACGATGCATGCCTGACCGGCCGGTGCCCTTGGCGCGTCCGATCCCCGGGGGTAATCTAACCGCAGATCATGCCTCGGCGTGGCGCGGCGGGTCCGCGATGAGATCGGCGATGAGGCCCCTTGAGGTCCGGGCCCGGGGAGCTAGCTCGGCCACGCCCTCCTGAAGCAGAATGGACGAACCGTGAGCGGCCCCACAGACAATCTCGCTCCGTCGGAGCCCAAATTGCTGGTCTCTCTCGCCACGTATAACGAGGCGGGCAACATCGAGCCGCTCATCGAGACCATCCGCGAGTTCGCGCCGGATTGCTCCATCCTGGTCATTGACGACAACTCGCCCGACGGCACGGGCAAGATCGCCGACGACCTGGCCGCGAAGGACCCGAGGATCCACGTCCTCCATCGCCCCGGCAAGCTCGGCCTGGGCACGGCCATGCTCGAGGCGATCGGATACGCGGTCAAGAACCAGTATGATTACCTTCTGAATCTCGATGCCGATTTCAGCCATCCGCCCCGGTTCATCCCGGCGCTGGTGGCGGGCATGAGCGATTACGACGTCATGATCGGCTCTCGATACATCCCCGGCGGCGGCGTGGAAGGCGGGTTCAACCTCAAGCGGAAGCTGATGAGCTCGGGGATCAACTGGTATGCCCGGCTCCTGCTGGGCCTCAGCAGCAAGGACAACAGCGGCGCCTTCCGCTGCTACCGCGTCAGCAAGCTCGCCCAGATCGACCTGGGCAAGGTGCGGTCGCGGGGCTATTCCTTCCAGGAAGAGATCCTCTACTGGTGCAAGAAGGTGGGCTGCCGGATCGGCGAAACGCCGATCCTCTTCGAGAACCGGCGTTCCGGCGTCTCCAAGATCAACATGAAGGAAGCCCGCAGCGCCCTCTGGATCCTGCTCCGCCTGGGCGTCAGCCGCGTCTTCGGCTGATCCCTCGCCTCCTCTTCTCCGAGGCTCGGCGCCCCTGTGGTCAGTCCCGATCTCGGTCCAGTTCGAAGTCGTGCCCGTGCTGCCGGACGGTCACATAGACCTCCTGGCAGGCTTCCGCGATCTTCTCGCCGAGCCCCTGATGCTTGGACCCGAGCTGGGCGGAGTACATCGCGATGACCTTGCACAGGAAGGCGCCGTGGCAGCGGTCGCTCTCGGTGCCGAGCTGTTCGAGGGATTCCTCGATCTGGTCGGCCAGGTAGAGGAGGAACTGGGCCTGCCCCTTGATCTCGGCGAGGAACCGGCGAAGTTCCGCCGAGGCTCCGGCGGGCAATTCCGGCGCCGCCTCCTCCTCCTCGGGGATGTCGTGAAACTCGACATGCACCCCGTTCGTGTTCGAATCCGCGGCCAGGCCGTTGTAGGTGCCGTTCTCTGGAGGCGTCATGCCATCTCTCCCGGGCTGTTCGGGGTGGGAAACGTCGCGGGGGCCTCGGAGACCATCGACTCGAGCGTGTCGCACAGCTCGCCGATGCTCCGCATGTTCTGGCTCTCGATGCGGAGGCTGGCCGCGTGCATCTCCACGAGCTGGCGGATGAAGATCCGCGTCCCGGGGTCCGGCTCGTCCTGGAACCGTTCCACATCCGCGACCGCGGCGCGGACGAGGTAGTCCATGAACTGGAGCTTCCCGCGAATCGCGTGGGACAGCTTCGAAAGCTGCGAAGGAGTTTGGTCCGTCGTTTCCGGTGCGAGGGTGACCTGTGACATCCTGATGGTGTCTCCGGACCGGGCCCGGACGGCCGGACCACATTCCCGGCGTCCGTGCGGGAGAAGAGCGAGTCGAGGTTTGTCGCCTTCAGCCATGGTGGTACTGAGGGCGACTGAGACTCCGAGGGTCCGCTCCTGGCGGCCCTCGAGAGCGCCCGCACAGATTACCCCCGCTCGCCAGGCGACGCAACGCCAATGCACCGGTCCACCGATCGCGCCGGTCGCGCGGTCGCGCCGGTCGCCCTCTCCGCACCCGAGCACGCCCCTGAACACGCGGAGACCGGGGACGATGACGCATCGACGGGAGCAGGGAACGCCCCGAGGCTCTCCATGTGATCTTGACACCGGCCAATGTTGCAGATACAACGAATCGGGCCGCACGGGAATCGAGGCGGATGATCGATCGGTCGGCTCGGTGCGACGTTCCGGGCGGCAGGCAAGGGGGGGCGAGCCGGAAGCCGCGGGGAGGAATGATGCAGGGATGGACCGACGCAGAGGGCCCGAGCGATCCGCTCCGCGAGGAGCTCGCCAGGTTCTTCACCCCTCGCCGCGTGCCGGCCACGGCGAGGGACAGGGCGCTCAGGGATCGCGGCAGGTCGGTGACCCTGGGCGAGGGCCTGATCGCGACCGTCTGGGGCGACGGGCCGGCGGTGCTGATGGCACACGGTTGGGAGAGCCGCGGGACGCACTGGGGATCGTTCATCGATCCGCTCACCGAGGCCGGCTTCCGGGTGATCGCGACGGATGGGCCGGCCCACGGCGATTCGCCCGGCGCGAGGACGCACATCCTGGAATGCGGCCTGGCCCTGGCGGCGGTCGGCCGGGATCTGGGGGGCCTCGCCGGGGTCGTGGGTCATTCCTGGGGAGCGGCGGCGGCCGTGATCGCGGCATCGAGGGGCCTCCAGGCCGAGCGAGTCGTGCTGCTGGGTGGGCCGGCGACGTTGCGAGGAGTCGTGAGCCGGTGGTGCCGGCGACGGGAGATTACCGGGGTCGAGGAATCGCGGTTCCACTCCATCGTCGAGGAGATCGTCGGGGTGCCGCTGGACAGCCTGGACATCACCAGGCTCGCGCCTCGCCTCGCTCAGCCCGCGCTGATCGTCCATGACCGCGGCGATGAGGAGATCCCGGTCGAGGAGGGCATGGCCGTTGCGGCCACGTGGCCGACGTCGAAGCTCCTCCTCACGGAGCGATACGGGCATCGCCGGTTGCTGCTGGCGAAGGAGGTCATCGCCGAGGTCGTCGATTTCCTGGGCGGTGATCCGGTCGGGACCGAGGGGCGAGCCGGACGACCGGAGCAGACGGCGAACGACGCCGCGAGCCGGGCTGCAGCCGCCCGCGAGAGGGACTCATGAGACAGTCGGAATCGATGGGTCGCCGGGTCGTGATCACCGGGCTCGGGACCGTGAATCCGCTCGGCCTGGACGTCGGGACCTCCTGGCAGGGCCTGTGCGAGGGTCGGAGCGGGATCGGGCCGATCACGCTCTTCGACGCCGGCGCGTTCGCGGTTCGCTTCGCGGGGGAGGTCAAGGGGTTCAGCCCCGCCGCGCTCCCCGATCCCCACGCCGCGAAGCGGATGGATCGCTTCGCCCAGTTCGCCGTCCATGCCGCCCTCGAGGCCGTGCGGGATGGCGGGCTGGACCTCTCGGCCGGGGATCCGTACCGGCGGGGGATCGTCCTGGGATGCGGGATCGGCGGCCTGAGCGAGTTCGAGTCCGGGCACGCGGCCTACACGCGAGGGGGACCGCGGCGTATCAGCCCGTTCGTCATCCCCAAGATGATGCCCAACGCCGCGCCGGCGTGCGTGGCGATCCAGCTCGGGCTCATGGGCCCTTCGACCGCGGTGGCCTCGGCCTGCGCGTCGTCGGGTGACGCCGTCCACGATGCGGCCCGGGCGATCCAGCGGGGCGAGGCCGACGTCATGCTCTCCGGCGGCTCGGAGGCGGCCATCACGCCCATGGGCCTGGGCGGATTCGTCTCGGCGAGGGCGCTCTCGACCCGCAACGAGTCGCCGACCGCGGCGAGCCGCCCCTTCGATCGAGACCGGGACGGCTTCGTGCTCAGCGAAGGAGCCGGGATCGTCCTCCTGGAGGAGCTGGAACATGCCCGTCGCCGAGGGGCTCGGATCTACGCCGAGGTCCTCGGCTTCGGCCGGACGAATGACGCGTACGGGATCGCGGCCCCCCACCCCGAAGGTCGAGGCGCGTCGCGCGCGATCAGGCTCGCCCTCGAGGACGCCGGCCTCAATCCCCAGGACGTGGATTACATCAACGCCCATGCGACGAGCACCGCGCTCGGCGACGAGATCGAGACGCGTGCCATCAAGGAGGCTCTCGGCGAGCACGCCTTCGGCGTCGCGGTAAGCAGCACCAAGGGGATGACCGGCCACCTCTGCGCCGCGAGCGGGGCGATCGAGCTCATTGCCTCCACCCTGGCGATCGCGCACGGGGTGATCCCGCCGACCGTGAATTACGAGACGCCGGATCCGGCCTGCGACCTCGATTACGTCCCGAATGCGGCCCGCGAGCGGCGAGTCCGTCACGCCCTCTCGACCAGCTTCGGATTCGGGGGGCACAACACGTGCCTGGCCATCGGCGCCCTGGCCTGACCAGGGAGCGGGACCGGCCACCGAGCACCGGATGGCATTCGCCCCATCGTTCGACTACCCTGAGGTGTGGTCGGTCCGACGCGGCCCGCGATGGAGCGAGCCGGCCCGGACAGCCCTCGCGCATGCGGGTTGCCTCCCCTTCCAACCGGGCTCGATCATGAGACTCTCGGCGATTCCCTTTGCAACGGCCCTCACGCTGGCCTCCTCGTTCTGCAGCCTGGTCGGCGGTGCGGAAGACGCGAAGCCGGAGCTGGTCGTCCACTACGACCTCTTCCTGAGCCAGGGCTCCCGGATCGATGACGCATCCGGCAGGAAGCACGAAGGCACGCTCTCGGGGGGCTCGATCGTCGCGGGGCGCCGCCGCAGTGCGGTGGAGTTCGACGGAGGAGGCCGGCTCGAGGCGAGCGGCCAGGCGCTCGCCCTCGACCCCGTCGGCACGCCGCTGACCGTCGGCGCCGTCTGCCTCCCGCGGAAAGCGGACGGCGTGATCGCCGCGATGGGGGATGATCGCGACGGCTTCACCCTCTATCTCAGGTCGGGCGTGCCGCACTTCGCCGTCCGGATCGGCGGGAGGGTCTCGGACGTCGCCGACGCCGAGCCTCTCGCGCTGAACCTTTGGTATCACCTGACCGGCTCGATCGACGCGAAGGGGTCTCTCCGGCTCACCGTCAACGGCAACGCGACCGAGGGACCGCATGCCGGATTCCTGACCCGCCGTCCCGTCGGGAATCTCAGCTTCGGCGGCGAATCCGCCGGACTGCCCGGCTGGACCGGCCGGCTCCAGGAGATGCGGCTCTACCGCGGCACGCTCGACCCGAAGGCAAATGCCGATGAATTGAAGGACTGGGCCAGCCTGTCGGATTGCGGTTGCAAGTAAGGTCGACGTCCCGATCCAACTCGAGCCGCGGCTTACGAGTCCTGAACAAACTCGGCGGATGCGGTCTTCAGGAGATTGTTCAGAACCTGCCCTATGGTCGTGATGTGAGGCGGATCGAAGAAACGACAGTGCTCGGCGGGGATGATGTGGGCGTCCACCCGACGGGCGAAGCGAGACCACCCTACATCCGGCGGAAGTGGAGTCCGGGAATACCCCGTCCAGGGGCCTCGAATCAGGGAGACATCGCCGTCGAATGGCTGTGTCCGGCTGCGATAGTAGGCCACCAGGAGTTCCTGGGTGCAGAGCA
Organism: Aquisphaera insulae; assembly: GCF_011064615.1. Lineage (GTDB taxonomy): Bacteria > Planctomycetota > Planctomycetia > Isosphaerales > Isosphaeraceae > Aquisphaera > Aquisphaera insulae. Next base: position 44,310 of record NZ_JAALJH010000055.1, read on the forward strand.
TGTGGCCGAGTGCGGAGGAATACCAGGGGCGTCTGCTGAGGACCTTCCGCTGAAACCACGCGGGGGTTCCCTCGTAGAAAAGCACGTTCCTGAGCTGTCTCAGGGCCCCGATCGCATTCTTCTGGCTGCTCGGGGACGTCCCCGCGAGAGCGCGGAGCCCGTTCCTGACGACTCTCGCGAACATTCGAGCGATCGAGAGAGTCCGATTGGGCTCCGCGTCCAGCACGAGGACTGCCGCCGCGGGCCTCCGCTGTTCCCGAAGCTGGCGCGCGACCTCGTAGGCAACGTGGCCCCCCAGCGAGAAACCGAGCAGGCAGGGGGACTTCGTCGGGCCGAGGCGATCCATGGCCTGGATCATCGCCCGTGCGATCATGGGAATCGACGGAAGCTCTCCTGTTCGGCGAACCAGGCGGTAAGGCATCCCGTAGAGAGCGTGACCAGCACGAATCACGTCACGAATGGGCAGCATGTTGAGGACCTGGTCGTCGATGCCCGGAAAGAGGAAGACCGGGACTCCCTCTCCTCCTTCGCGGAGGAGGACCGGAAGGTTGGGATCATCGGTCGTTGAGGCGGACGCGATGAGTTCGCCAAGGCCGCGGACGGTCGTCGCTCGGAGGAATTGGTTCACCGCGAAGGGACGTTCGAGGACTCGTTGCAGCTCGAGGCAGAGATTGATGGCGTCGAGGGAATTGCCGCCGAGGCCGAAGAAGTCGTCATCGAGCCCGAACGATTCGTGGTTGAGGATCTTGCTCCAGATCGACGCGACTTGACGTTGCGTCGACGTCCACGTCGCGGGATCGCCGCAGATCGAAGGGCTGGGGTCGGGCGAGTCGCCTAGCGGGGGCAACGGCAAGGCGCGAGGGTCCAGCTTGCCGTTGGGCGTGCAGGGCAGCCGATCGATGGGAATCACCCTCGCCTGGGCCATGTACCGCGGCAGTCGGGCCCCCAGTTGCCGCAGGATCGCATCGGGATCCAGGCCCTGGGCAGGACCGCTCGCAGGGACGACCCACGCCAGGAGTCGAGGCCGGTCCGGGACACGGTGATCGACCGACACGTAAGCATCACGCACCAGGTCGAGCGAGCGGATGGCCGATTCGATCTCGCCGGGCTCGATGCGGTATCCGCTGATCTTGACCTGGCGATCGACCCGGCCAAGGAAGTCGAGCGAGCCGTCGGCCCTCCAGCGAGCGAGATCACCGGTTCGATACCAGAGAGCGGAGGTAGAACGGTCGAGGGGGACAAATCGTTCGGCGGTCAGTTCGGGCTGTCCGAGATAGCCGAGGGCCAGTCCGTCGCCCCCGGTGAAGAGCTCGCCCACCGAGCCCACGGCATCGCGCCTGCCGCTCGAATCCAGCACCCGAACGGCCGTCCCGCGGATCGGTTTGCCGATGGGCAGCGGACGAGCGAACAGGTCCGTGGCCAGGTCGTCGGCCCGCATGGGATGACACGCGGTGAAGGTCGTGTTCTCCGTGGGGCCGTAGCCGTTGATGACCGTGAGGTGGGGGAAGCGTTCGAGCAGACGACGGACATGGTCCGGAGAGACGACATCGCCGCCGGTTAAGACCTGCTGGAGAGGAGCCAGGGCTTCGGGCCGCTGATCGACGACCAGGTGAAAGAGCGCGGCGGTCAGCCAGGCCGTGTTGACCGAATGGTCCCGGACCGCGGCCTCCAGGGCGAGAACGTCGAACCGCCCGGGGGGAAGCAGGACGACTCGACCACCATTGAGGAGCGGTCCCCAGACTTCAAGAGTTGAGGCATCGAACGTGGTCGGGGAATGGTGCAGGAAGACCGTCGCCGAGTCCAGTTGCATGAAGTCGGGGTCGAGGACGAGCCTCAGAACCGCGCGGTGCGGCACAACGACGGCCTTGGGCGTCCCCGTGGAGCCGGAGGTAAACAGGACGTAGGCGGGTGCGGACATCCCAACGGCCGCGTCCGCCCGGGGCGGGCTGAGCCATTCCGTGCAGGGTCCATCAAGGCCGATCTCGAGCGCGGGCAGGGCATCGCGAGGGGTCGACTCCCCCTCCGAGATCACGGCGGCCGGCCTGGCGATCTCGCGGAGACGCTGCAGGCGTTCCGGGGGATCCGTCGGGTCGAGGGGCAGGTAGGCCGCCCCCGCTCGGAGCACCCCGAGCATCGCGGCGATGAGTGCGGGGGAGCGCGAGAGCTCGACGGCCACGACGTCGCCGGGGCAGACTCCGATATCCGTCAACCGACTCGCCACGTCGGAAGACCAGCGATCGAGTTCGCGGTAGGTGAGCGACTTGTTGTCCCAGACGACCGCGGGGGATTTGGGTCGCGAGCGGACCTGAAGCTGAAAGGCGTCGGGAATGGTGGAGAACAGCCGCTCCGCAGCACCTCCTTGCTCGAATGCCAGGATTCGGTGCCGTTCCTCGGGGCCGTACGGGGCATGGGCGGCGAGAGGAATTCCCGGATCGGCCAGGAGCGATTCGAGCAACGTCCCGAAGCGTTCCGCGAGGAGGGCAGCCAGCGGTTGCGAGCAGCGGAGGGAGTCGAACTCGATGGCCCCGCGCCAGTCGTCCGCGTCGCGGGTGAGCGTCAGGAGCAACTCGAACTTGGGCGCGTTGAGCGTCCACGGAAGCAGGCGGGTCTGGACGTCGGGCGCGTGCAGGAGAGGGAGTGGACTGTCGTGGCACACCAGTGCGACCTGGAGGATGGACTGGGGCCCCCGCGCGGGCTCTCCACCGATGCTCTGGACGATCCGAAGCAGGGTGACGTCCTTGTGCATGAAGGACCTGGCCAGTTCGCTTCTCGTTCGGGTGATGAGACAGTCGAACGTCTCGCCGGCATCCACGGTCATGACCACCGGGAGCAGGTTCACGTGGCAGCCCACCGCGTGCTCGAGCGTCGGATCGTCTCGGAGACTCACCGGTAGCCCGAGGAGGAATCGGGGGCGGTCCGTCAGTCGATGCAGGAAGACCGCGTAAGCAGCCTGAAGGATCGTGTTCAGAGTCGTCTGGTGACGATCCGCGGCGGCCTGCAACGACCTCTGAATGCCGGCAGGCAACGCAAACCGGACCACGCCCGCAAGCCGGGAAGGTGCAGAGCGGCTCGCCCTGGGATCGAACGGTAGCGGGAAGGGCTCGGTGATCCCCTCAATGCGGTCCCTCCACCACTGGAGCTCCGTTGCCCTGGGCAACGCCGGGGTTTCTGGACCGGGAGACTGCGGAAGGGGAGGAAAATCGGCAAGCTCGAGCACCTCGGCAATCACTGCGTCGGAGGTCTCAGAAAACCCCTCGGTGCAGCCAATCAGTTGGTCGAGCTCGTCAAGAATGATACGAAGTGACCATTCGTCGATCAGGATGTGGTGGATCTGGAGGACGAAATACCAGGACGTCTCGTCGCGGCGAGCGAGCAGGCCGCGAACGAGCGGGCCGCGGGCGAGATCCATCGGCCGGCATCCTTGCTCGCGGATCGCCTCTGGGACCTGGTCAGGCGGCCCGGCGTCGAATCCCGATCGCAGGTCGAGCTCGATCCAATCCGGTGACAATCGGTCCAGGACCACCGCGGAAGGACTCGGAGATCGCTCAGTGCCCGGCAGGAACACGGTGCGTAAGGAAGGGTGGCGTGCCACCACGGCCTCCAGCGCCAGCCGAATCCTCGCCGGTTCCACGGGACCGATCAGCTCGTAAGCAACGGTCTCGATGAACGCGGTCGATCCGGGCTCCCACCGGTCGATAATGTAAAGACCCAGTTGCGCATCGTTCAGGGGCTGGTTTTCCGGACTCGGGAGCACTTCCTCCGCTCGCGGGGCCCTGTCTGCGGAATCCGCCGTGGTGGCCATCGACGCTCGGACGGCCCCGTCAGGGTCGACCGCCGCCTCGCGCACAACCTCGGTGTCGAACGTGGCCGGGAGCCGGGGACCTGAAATCGCGATCCGCGAGCGAAGCTCCTGGAGTAATTCGGAGAACCGCGGCCTGGTATACACGACGTGGAGAGGCAACTTGACGTCGAATTCTCGCTGGACGAGAAGCTGCAACGTCAGGGCATCCAGGCTGGTGCCGCCCAGGGCGAAAAAGCTGTCACACGTCGGGCTCGGAGCGCAGTGAAGCAAGCGGCTCCAGAGGGACAGGAAAGTACCGGCGAGCACCTCGTACTCCTGATCCGGAACCAGATCCGCTCCATCACTCAGGTCACCGGGCCTATCGTTTCGAAATGTCTCCGCCGATTTCGACGCGGTTCTTGACTGCATCATCGATCTCTGGGGAAACTCGATCGTCGAAACAGCATCACCCATAGATGCCGTACTGCGCCCATCAAAGGCTCCAGCTTGATCCTAGCTCATCAGGATCATCCAGATGAAGTTTATTGAATCCTGGCGACCGCGACGTTGATGCGAATCAACAGGGGATGCGACCATCGTGGGATCATCTGGCAGAGTCCTGCTTTATCAAGCCCGCAGGGCGAGAAACGGCAACCCTGGAATGACACGGTCCTGGATCTCGATACGCCGGCCAGGCCAGGAACCACCTGGCGCGTGAATCCGGTTGACGGTGGCCGATCGTTTCGACCGGAGAGGCTCCGGGAAACGCGCCAAGGGTCCCACCCCTGCCTGATTCCCTTCGCGTCGGGAGTGAGGTACAAGTGACGGATGAAGGGTGCTCGCGGCGGTGGCCGGGCGCCGCATCGGAGAGCCTTGACAGGGCACCAGCCTGCCCCTGATCCGCGACCCGGCCCGAATGACGGTGGGCCCCGATCCTCGACCCGGGATCCTCAATCCAAGGAGAACTCTACAGATGTCGCGAACGATGAACCGCCGCGAGCTGCTCATGGCCGGCGGGGCCTTGTGGCTGGGCGCCGGGGCGCTCAACCGGGCCTTCGCCCGCCCGCAGGGGGCCGCCAAGAAGGTCCTCTTCTTCACCAAGAGCTCGGGCTACCAGCACGACCCGATCGCGCGGCGGGGGGACAAGCTGGGGCTCGCCGAGCGGATCCTCACGGAGGTCGGCAAGGAGCACGGCTTCGACGTGGTCTGCTCCAAGGACGGCCGGCTGTTCGAGCCCGACAAGATCGGCGAATGGGATGCCTTCGCCTTCTACACCACCGGCAACCTGAACGTGGCCGGCACCGACAAGAACCCGCCGATCTCCGCCGACGGCGAGAAGGCCCTGTACGACGCCCTCCGCAACGGCAAGGGCTTCATCAGCATGCACTCCGCGACCGACAGCTTCGGCCACCACGCCCCCCGCGACAAGGGTGCGGACGATCCGTTCGTCCAGATGATCGGCGGCGAGTTCATCATCCACGGCGCCCAGCAGGATTCCCAGATCGACGTCGTCGATCCCCACTTCCCCGGCATCGAGAAGGGGTTCGGCGAGTCCGGCCAGTTCACCCTCAAGGACGAGTGGTACGCCCTGAAGCACTTCCCGGACGACCTCCACGTGATCCTCGTCCAGAACACCAAGGGCATGCACGGCCATATGTATGAGCGCCCGAACTACCCGTGCACCTGGGCACGGTCGTACGGCAAGGGGCGAGTCTTCTACACCTCGATGGGCCACCGCGACGACGTCTGGGAGAACCCCAGGTATCAGGGCCTCCTGATCGGTGCCCTCTCCTGGGCGACCGGCAAGGTGGACGCCAACATCGAGCCGAACATCAAGCAGGTGACCCCCGAGGCCAACGTCCTGCCGAAGTGATCCCGCGTCGCAGCATCGCGGTCTGAAGCCACGGGCCCCGCGCCAAGGTGCGGGGCCCGCGTCATTTCCCGCCCGGGCCACCCTCGGCCCCGAATGCGACCTTGCCGCCCACGATGGTCATCACGACCCTTGACGCCAGCAGCTCCTTCGGTCTGACGCGGAAGAGATCGCGATCGACGACCGTAAGGTCCGCCTGCATCCCGGGCCTCAGGACCCCGAGGCGTCCCTCCGCGAATCCGGCACGGGCGGCGCCGGCGGTGAAAGCCCGGAGGGCCTCGTCGAGCGTCAATTTCTGCTCCGGGTGCCAGCCCCCATCGGGCTTGCCCTCCGCGTCCTGGCGGGTGATCGCCGCGTAGAGGCCCCAGAACGGGTTCACGATCTCGACCGGGAAGTCGCTCCCGAAGGCGAGGGGGACCTTCTCGTCCAGGAACCATCGCCAGGCGTAGCCTCCCCTCGAGCGTTCCGGGCCGAGCCGCGCGTCGGCCCAGCGCATGTCATCGCTGGCGTGAGAGGGCTGCATCGAGGCGATCACGCCGAGCTCCGCGAACCGCTTCACGTCCTCGCGTCGCACGACCTGGGCGTGCTCGATCCGGAGCCGGGGATCGCGGGCCTGGGGCACCGCCTTGAGCGCGGCCCCGTAGGCATCCAGGACCAGGGCATTGCCCCGGTCGCCGATCGCGTGGGTCGCCACCTGCCAGCCGTTCCGGAGCGAGAGGTTCGCCACCTGCTCGATGAGCTTCGGATCGACGAGCGTCAGTCCGCGGTTCTTCGGGTCGTCCGCATAGGGCTCGAAGAGGAGGGCCCCGCGCGAGCCCATCGCGCCGTCGATGAAGAGCTTCACGCCGCGGAGCTCGAAACGCGAGCCCGGGACGGGCGTGATGGGCCTGTGAGAGAGCTTCTCGAGGACGCTCGGGCCCGAGGCCGACGCCATCGCGTGGATCCGCAGGATCAGCTCGCCGGAGCGGTCGAGCTCGCGGTAGACCTTCTCTTCGGTCGCGGAGATCCCGGCATCGTGGACCCCCGTCAGGCCGGCGGCGAGGATTATCTTCTGAGCGGCCAGGATGCGGCGGCGGATCTCCGCCTCCGAGTCGGCCGGGACGACCCGATCGACGAGGCTCATGGCGGCGTCGATGAAGACGCCGGTCGGCCGGCCCTCGGCGTCGCGGTGGATCTTGCCGCCGGGCGGGTCCTTGGTGTCCTTGCTCACGCCCGCCCGACGGAGGGCCTCGGAGTTGGCCCATCCGGCGTGGCCGTCCACGCGGCGGAGCCAGACGGGCCGATCCCGGACGGCGGCGTCGAGGGCCGCGGCATCGGAGAACTCGCCGCCCGGCCAGAGGCTCTGGTCCCAGCGCCCGCCGAGGATCCAACCGTCGCCCGGCGCGGCATCGGCCCTGGCCTTGACCCTCCGGGCGACCTCGTCGAGCGAGCGAACTTCGCGGAGGTCCACCTCCTCGAGACTCCTCCCCAGGGACTCGACATGGCCGTGAGCATCGACGAGCCCGGGCATGGCAAACGCGGATGGCCTCTCGACCACGAGGGTCCTCGGCCCGCGGAATCGCTCGATCTCGGCCCGGGACCCGATGGCGGCGACGAGCCCCCCGCGAAGGGCCACGGCCTCGGCCCAGAGTGCGGCCTCGTCGCCGGTCCAGATCCGCCCGGCGATCAGGATCAGGTCTGCCGGCCCGTCGGCCTGCCTCCTCAAGGCGCGGCCGGGGAGCTTCGCCGACGATGCCGGCTTGACCGTCGGCTGCCCGTCGGCGATCAGGGCGATGCCGTTGACGAGCAGGACTCGCACGCCCGGCGCGTAGGTCGTGGGCTCGTCGTAGGTCGCCGCGTCGCGGAAGGTGGAAGGATCGAACGCGACGACGTCTGCGTAGTTGCCCGCGCGGAGCGTGCCACGCTCCGGCAGGCCCAGGATCTGCGCGGGGAGCCCGCTGCACGAGCGGACGGCCTGCTCCAGGCTCATGATGTGGTCGTCGAGCGCGTATCGAATCTTGCGGGGGAAGGTGCCGTAGGCCCTCGGGTGCGGCCGGTCCCCCTTGCCGGGGACGTGAGTCGAGCCGTCGGAGGCCGTCGCCACGAAGTCGTGCCGCATGATCTCGCGGACATCGGCCTCGGACATGCCGAAGCCGATCGCCTGGGCGCCGCCGTGACGCTGGATCTCCAGGACCACGTCGAGCGGGGTGAGCCCCTCCGCCCGGGCGATCTCCACCAGGTCCTTGCCGGCCCAGGCCGGGCGGGGCTGGTAGCGGGCGATCCGGACCGCGGCGCCGCCGTCGCGCCGGTCGAGCTCCTTCTGGATCTCGGCCCGGAGCAGGGGGCCTCGCGACGGATCGGCGGCCATCGCGGCGAGGTCGTCGCCGGAGCCTCGGATGGCCCAGTGCGGGACGACCATCGCGCCCAGCTTCGTGGACGAGGCGATGTAGGGATACTGGTCGGCCGTGACCCGCTGCCCGGCCGCCCGCGCCGAGGCGACCCTTGCGACGAGCTCCGAGGCCTTTCCCCAGTTCCCGCGGCCGTTGGCCTTCAGGTGCGAGATGTGGGCCGGCAGCCCGCCTTCCTTGCCGATCCGGATGGCCTCGTCGACCGCGTCGAAGAGGCCGTCCTCCTCGCTCCGGATGTGCGAGGCGTACAGCCCGCCCGCCTCGCCAACGAGCCTCGCCAGCTCGATGAGCTCCGCGGTCCGCGCGTAGCGGCTGGGGACGTAGATCAGCCCCGTGGCCATGCCCCAGGCGCCGGCGTCCATCCCCCTCGCCACGAGATGCTTCATGCGGTCGAGCTCGCCGCGGCTTGCCGGCCGGTCGGCGGTCTCCATCACGGCGTGCCGGAGGGTCCCCTGCGGGATCAGGTGGATCACGTTCGTCCCCGCGCCGTGGGCGTCGACGGCGGCGAGGTACTTCGCCACGTCGATCGGCCCGGAGCCGCAGTTGCCCGTGACGACCGTCGTGACGCCCTGGGTCAGGTAATTCAGGTTGAGCCGCGTCTCCTTCGCGGCGATCCCCTCGTCGCTGTGGGTGTGCAGGTCGATGAAGCCCGGCGCGACGACCAGCGAGGAGACGTCCACCACCTTCGCGCCCGGCGCGACCGGGAACGTGCCGACGGCCACGATCCGGTCGCCGCGGACGGCCAGGTCGCCCCGCCTGGCCGGGGCGCCGGTGCCGTCGACCAGGGTGCCGCCCTTGAGGACGTAATCGGCCCGGACCGGCGAGGGCTCCGCCGCACCAGCCCGGCCGCCCGCCAGGCACGACGTCCAGACGGCCACCAGGACGAGAGGCCGCGTCTTCGAGAGTTTCATGTCGCGATTCCCGCGGGCGACGAGGTCGTCACTGACGGACGGTTACTTCTTGACTCGTTTGTAGGTCACCACCAGCACCGCGGAGCCCGACTTCGTGGTGAAGGCGGTCGGCCGCGGCTCGCCGGGCTTGGCGAAGGCGAGCCGGAGGGTGTCCCCTTCCAGCTCGTAGATGCCGGGCGAGGTCTGGTCCGCATACGGCCCGTCGCCGTCCCAGGTGTTGACGGCCTTCGGCTTCCGGGAGGAGTCGAGCGTGACGATGCCCCGGCGGTGGACGCGGTCGCCGTCCATGAGGGTGACCCGGTTCCCCTCGTAGCGCACGCCCCAGGTCTTGAAGTCCTCGGCGGGCACGGTCTCCCCCTCGCGTTCCATCGAGGTGACCTGCCAGGTGCCCTGGAGGGCCTTCAGGTCGGCGGCGGGCGGGTCCCCCCCCAGGGCCGCGAGGGAGAGCATCAGCGTCGCAATCGGGCTCATCATCGACTCCCCATCTGCATCAGGTGTTGACCTTCAGGGCCGCGTCGCGAGGCCGCTCGCGAGCCGTCCGGAGCCCCTCGCCCAGGGTCAGGCAGGCCGGGAGGAGGACGAGGTTGCCCAGCGTGCTCCCCGCGGTGGCGATGGCGACCATCGTACCGAAGTTCACGAACGGGGCGAACTCGCTGGTCCGGAGCGCGGTGAAGCCCACGGCCACGGCCAGGCTGGAGAGCAGCACGCCCGGCCCGGAGACCCGGTAGCTGTCGAAGAGGCTCTGGCGGAACCCGCGGGTCCTCCGCTCGCGGTGGAACTGGAGCAGGCAGTGGAACGTGTCGTCCACGGAAAGCCCCAGGGCCACGCTCGCCACGAGCGCCGTGGCCATGTCCAGCTTGATCGCGAGCCAGCCCATCAGCCCCAGGACCAGGCCCACCGAGAGCAAGGTCGGCAGCATCGCCAGGACGGCGAGCGTGAGGCTGCGGAAGGCCAGCGTGAGCATGATCAGGATCCCGAGCGCGGACCAGAAGAACGTGGTCCACTGGGTCGAGATGACCCCCTCGGTCGTCCGGGTCATCAGGAACGAGAGCCCCGTGAGGTGGGAGGCCGGTCCGAACCCCTCGCGGGCGGCGGCCACCACTTCGCGGAAGATCCGGGCCTTGGTGGGGGCGGGCTGCTGCTCGAGCACTCGCACCAGGACCCGGGCCTGGCCGGCCTTCTCGCTCCAGAAGCTGCGGAGGAGGCCGGACTGCGGCGAGAGGCCGATCAGCTCGAGCTTGTTCGCGAGGGCGCGGGCCTCCGATTCCTCCGGCAGCTCCCGGAGCCGCCCGTCGGGGTCGAGCACGGTCGCCAGCGAGAGGACCTGCCCGATCGCCCGGGGATCGGCCACGGGGATCGTCGCGATCCGACGGTCGAGCTCGGCGAGCCGGGCCAGCGAGCTCGGCGTCACGGGGGCTTCGAGCGGGACGATCACCTCCACCAGGCCGATCCCCCCGAGCTTGGCCTCGACGGTCCGGTAGTCGTCCACGACGCGGGTATCGCGGCGGAAGAGGTTGATGTAGTTCGTCTCGTAGCGGAGGTTGAACATCCCCAGCGCGAGCGGAACGACGACGACCGCCACGGCCGCCACGACCGTCGTGGGGTGACGGTACACCCAGAACGTCAGCCGGTTCATCCCCCCGGCGAGCCTCGATCGGGAGCCCTCGCGGACGCGAATCTCCATCGGGAAGGGGGGGAGCATCGCGATCGGCGAGAGGGCCATCACCAGGATCGCGGCGCAGAGGGTGCACGCCCCCAGGATGGCCCCGAACTGCTGGATCGGGACCACGTCGCTGGTGACGAGCGCCCCGTAGCCGATGGCCCCCGTGATGGCGGTCCAGAGGATCGGGACGGCCACCGATCGGAGGGTCGCGACCCCGGCGGTCGCGGGATCGTTGCGGCGGCGGAGGTTCTCCCGGAAATGGATCGCCAGGTGGCTGGCCGCCGGCATCGTCAGCACGATGATCTGGGCGACGAGCGGGCCGCCGGAGAGCGACAGGCGGATCCGGAAGACGCTCAGGAGCGTCTCGGTCGCCAGCCAGATGACCCAGCCGGCCACCATCGGGACGATCGCCCACCAGACGCTGTGCACCGCGACTAAGGTCACCAGGGCGATCAGCACCATGCCCACGGCGGCCAGCCTCCGCCCGTCGACCTCGATCGCGGCGAAGCCGTCGGCCAGGAGGACCGGCGGGCCGACGACGGCCGGCCTGGGCAGGCCATGCCGCGCGGCGAAGGCGTCGGCCTCGGCCCGGAGCGTGCGGACGGTCTCGATCACGTTGTGCTCGTGGGTCTTCCGGAGCCGGGCGACCACGGCCGCGGACCGGCCATCCTCGCTCAGGAAGGTCCCCCGGAACATCGGGTGCTTGCGCAGGCGTTCCTTCAGGGCGGCGAGCCCCGCCGCGTCGGCCGCCCGCGCGGCGCCGGTGACGGCCATCGCGTTGGTCTTCAGGTCGACGTTCTTCACCGTCCGCCGCGCGGCGTTCATCGCCACGTTGCGGGCGATCGCCGGCAGCTTCTCGAGCGCCAGCAGGGCGTCGTCGATGGCCCAGACCAGGGGCATGCCGTCGAGCGACTCCACGCGACTGACCCCCGCGACCTTCCCCGGCGCCACCGCCGCGGCCAGCTCCGCCATGCGTTCCAGCCCCGCGGGCGTGATCAGCCCCGGGTCGTCGTAGACCAGGAAGACGAAGTTGTCGTCGCCGAAGACGTCCGCCGCCTCCTGGTAGACGGCCATGTACGGGTCATCGTCGGCGAAGAACGAGCTGATGGACTGCTCGTAACCGACCCTCCGGCCGAAGACGGCCAGCGAGACGAGCGCGACGGCCGTCAGGCCGGCCGCGAGATATCGCACGCGGATCAGGAATCCGATCACGGTCGGTCGAGCCTCATCGGATGGGCAAGTCGCGGTGGGTCCCGTCCGAGACGCCGCGGGCATGCCCCGAATCTGGCCTTACAGCCTACCGAGACCGCCCCGCTTTCGCTGCGCGAGCCGTCGCCGGGCCGGGTCCGTTCGGCGCCTCAGGGGCCGGCGTACCACGACCGCAGGTCGGTGAGCAGTCCGTAAACGCTGTACAGGGCGACGGCCGTGATGGCGAGGAAGGCGACCCAGGTGCAGAGATCGCTGACGAGATTCGGGCCCACGCGGCGGTCGTTGTCGCGGTTGCGCAGGTAGAGCGTGGCGCCGGCGATCAGCGGGAGCATCAGGGCCTGGGCGATGCCCCCGGCCTTGATGAGGGCCTGGGGCTCTCGGAACGCGTAGTAGAGCCCCAGCGCCAACGCGGGATAGATCACGCAGAAGACCTTGACCAGGCGGTCCCGGTCGGCCGGCCCCGACGGACGGTGCAGCCCGGCCACGTTCAGGAAGTCCACGGTGAGCCGGCTGTTCGCCGCCGTCGCGACGTACAGGGTCTTGAAGAGGACCGCCCACGCCCCCAGCAGGAAGCCGACCCGCGTGAGCGGCCGGAGCACCTGGAGCGCCGTCCCTTCGAGCGGCTGGAGATACATCCGGGAGAGCGTCGGGATCATGTCCGCCCCCTTCGGATCGAGCCCCTGCGGATGGAGCACGGCCGCCCCCAGCAGGTAGAACGCCACCGTGGCGACGGTGAAGACGACCATGCTGAACCAGGCGTCGAGCTGCATCACCCGGATCCAACCGCGGGCGCGGGCGGCCCAACCTTCGCTGTCGTCGCGAGGGCCGGTGCTCCGGGCGTAGCCCTTCTCGATGCACCAGTAGGGATACGCGACCAGCTCCGACGCCCCGACGCCCGTGATCCCGAACGCCGAGAAGGCGAGCGCGACCGCGGCGGCCGGGAACGTGAACGTGAACCCCTGGGCGAGGTCGGGCACCGTGATCCGGAACCGGGTCCACTGGAGGATGACCACGCTGCAGACGGTGAAGAGCGTCACGGCCGCGACCAGGACCGTCGTGATGAGCTCCAGCCGGCGATAGCCGCCGGAGAGGAGCAGGACCATCGCCGCGATCGTCGTCAGGCCGGCCCAGATGTGCTCCTGGCGGGCCGCCAGGAACTCGCCCCAGCCCGGGACGATCGACCCGGCGGCGGTCGCCATCGCCTCCGAGGCGCGGGGGAAGGCCATGTGGGCGGCCTGGCCGACCGTGCCCTCCATCGCGGCGATCTGGGCCTGGGTGGCCAGCATCATGATCAGCCAGCACCAGCAGATCCAGGACGCCCCCGCCCGCGGGCCCGGCAGTGAGTCGAAGGCCGCCAGCGTGGTCTTGCCGTGGGCGATCGCGTAGCGACCGAGCTCCACCTGGACGAAGACCTTGATCAGGCAGCTCAGGAGGATCAGCCAGAGGAGCGAGAAGCCCGCCTTCGCCCCCAGCCCGGTCGTGTTGATCAGCTCGCCGGTCCCGACGATCGAGGCGGCCAGGATCAGGCCCGGGCCGATCTGCCGGGCCGCCGACACGAGCGTCCGGGGGGGCTCCTGGATCGCATCCGCGGGGAGCGCATAGAGGTCGTGCGGCTCGTCGTTCGCGTCGCTCATGAGACCTCGCCGATGGACCGAGTGTGACCCGAAGAGGGAGGCGGGATCGCCAGGCCGGCTATCGTACGGGGCAATCTGGCCGGATCAAAGCTCTTTCCGCGTGCCGGACGTCGATTCCCATCAACACCGGGCCGCCGACACGACGGGCCTCGTTCGCGGGGCCTAGCGTTGAATGGAGAACGAACGCGTTTCGATATCGAGTCAGGCCCCAACGAGGGGAGTTGCATGCCCAGGCCGATACTCAGGTCTCCGATGCTGGCCGGCGATCGGCCCGCGGCCCACCCGCCGGCATTCGCCTTCGAGTCCGGCAGCGACGCCGCCCGGCCGAGCGAACTGCTCTGGCCGAGCGACGTCACCCGACTGTCGGTCCCTTCCGCGGAGACGAGGGTCCACTGCACCGACACATCGTCGTTCCTCCCCGACGCGGCCCCGGATCCGGACGACCTGTTCCGGTCGGGATCGGGATCGGGATCGCGCCTGGCCAGGGGCATGCGGCTCGGCCGGTATCGACTCCTCCGGAAGGTGGGGAAGGGGGCCCAGGGCGACGTCTGGAAGGCGGAGCCGCTGGATGGCGAATGCTCGACGCCGGTCGCCCTCAAGATCCTGAACGCGGCGAGCGCGCACGTGGCGAGCCGCCGGTCGCAATTCCGGCATGAGGCCGAGCGCGGGGCGAGGCTCGGGGGGCCGGCCCTGCTCCGGGTCCTCGACTTCGGCGAGGCCCGCGGCTTGCCCTTCCTGGTCATGCCCTTCGTGGGGGGGACGAGCCTGGCGTCCCTGATCCGGGCAAGGCGGCTCCGACGCGAGGGTGAGCCGGTCCACCTCGAGCACCCCCTGCTCATTGCCGACGATCGGGAGTACCTCGCGGGGGCCCTCCGAATCGTCGCGTCGGCCGCGCGGGCGCTGGGCCGGCTTCATGCGATGAGGATCGTCCACCGCGACGTCAAGCCCGGGAACATCCTGGTGGACGAGGGGGGGAAGGGCGTCTATCTCTGCGACCTCGGCCTGGGCCGCGACCTGGACGTCGCCACGCCGGAGCAGATGCGCGACGGCGCCGGGACCCCCCTGTACATGGCGCCGGAGCGGCTGATGCGGGCCGAGTCGGACGAACGGCTCTGCGACATCTACTCCATGGGCGTGACCCTCTACGAAATCGTGACCCTGGACCGTCCCTACCACCCGCCGGAAGGCCTGTCACCCATGCTCTTCAACCGCTTCCTGCTGGGATGTTCTCCCATACCCCCGAGTCGGCCCTTCCCCGGGCTGCCCGCCGCCGTCGAGGGCGTCATCCTCAAGGCGATGGCGCGAAACCCGGCCGAGCGATATCCGTCCGCGGAGCACCTCGTCGCCGCGATCGACGGCCTGATCGGGCACCCCGCCGAGGGGCTACCTGCCCCGCACATCCGCGTTGGCAGGGGCCGCGCGGCCCTGCGATAGGCCCGTGGTCGCGTCCGGCCCGAAGCGGATGTGGAGGCCCGCGTGGCCGGCGAAGCGATCTCCGTAGATGGACCGGACGATCGCCCAGTCGGCGACGATCGCCAGCAGCGAGGCCGCCAGGCCCGCGGCCAGCAGCCGGCCCCAGCGCCGCGGCCGGCCCGCCATCTCCGGCGAAGGTGACGGATCGGGGACCGCGTCGTCGACCAGGAGCAGGACCGCGCAGATCACGGCATTGACGTGGATCACCCCCTCCGTGATCAGCCGCTGGTCGGCGAACGACACCAGGGCCTTCTCGAAGTTGCCGATCACCATGATCGCCAGCAGGAGCAGGAACAGCCCCTGCCCCGCGCCCAGGGGCGAGGTCGGGACGACCGCCAGTGGACGCCTCGCGTGCCGGGCCAGGAGCACGGCAAGCCCGGCCGCCACGACCACGAACGCGAGGTCGAACCAGAGCCACGCGGGGATCCCGTAGAGGACCTCCGGGACCGACTTGACGCGAGTCCAGTCGGGCACATTCTTGCGCAGGTTGAGATACGGGATCATCAACAGCACGAACGCCACGGCGAGCGGCCTGGTCCGGCGGACCGAGGGCTCCTGCTCCCCGTCCGGAAGCCGCCCCACGCGACGGGCCAGTCCCCGCATGGCGAGCGCGATGGCGATGCCGTTGAAGAATCCGGTCGTCTGCTCCAGGACGCTGTGCCAGTTCGTGGTATAGCCGCTGGTCACCTCCACGAGCTTGAGCATCGATGCGGCCGCGAAGCCGATCCCCCCGATGACGCCGGTCACGATCGTCGCGCGCGCCACTTCGGGCAAACCGGTGCGCAGGCAGTAGATCAAGATGCCCGCGACCATCCCCGTGCATCCGGCCCAGTTGTCGCCCCGCGGGGGGGTCATCCTCAGGCCCAGCAACAGGACCAGGAGGGCAAGACCTGCCCACCAGCCGGCGGCCATGTGGATGACCAGTGACGTCCCCGCATCCACCCTCAGGCGGATGGCGACGACCATCCCCGCCGCGACCAGGGCGAGGGTCGCGGCCAGCCAGTCGGTGTCATACCAGTTGAGGCCGACGCCCAGCCCGCGGAGGGCCGGTTCGATCGCCACGCCCTGGAGCCACCATGCGAGGAAGACCGCACCCAGCGGCATGAAGAGCCCCGCCACCCGCGACGGCCCCGCCACCGCCGTCAGCGCGGTGCCGGCCCCGCCCGGCGCGGCCCAGAGGAAGCCGATGACGAACAGATTCGCGAACCCGTAGAGGACCGAAAGTGAATGCCCGGAGTGGGTATAGCCGATAACTTGCATGTAGGAGATGCTCCCCCCGAAGGACCATCCCAACGCCCCGAACATCGCGAAGAAGGGGATCGCCGGCAGCCAGTCGCGGCGGCCCGACAGGAGCACGGCGGCCATGGCCGCCAGAGCACCGGGGAGCATGGCCCCGTATTCGTGCCCGAAGTTCCCGCGGATTCCCCATCCGATCGACAGGGCCAGCGCCGTCGTCGCGATCGGGATCACCCTCGTCGCCATCGTCCCACCATTCATCGCCATCTCGCTCCCGTGCCGCGTCGCACCCGTTCGCCCGCATGCCGCGTCCCATTCTCGACACGCGGCCGTCGGCGCGTCCAGGGTGCGGCCTGACGGATCCGGGCCGTCCTAGGGAATTCGGCGCGACAAGTGCAAGAGAGTCGGTTGTCAGCACGGAGTGCGTGACCTAGCTTTCTCCAGGAGGCCGCGGGATCTCGGGGGTCGTGCCGATTCCCGCGGGCAGATTGCTTCCGGGTCAGAAAGGCACCGTCATGTGGATCCTCCTCGTCAAGCTGATGTCGCCTGCGCCGTGGTTCCTCGAGCCGAAGCCGGGGGAAGCCCCCCGGTCGGAGACCCTGATGGCCCGGCACCGCGACAAGGCCCGTCCAGGCCGGTCGGCGGCTGCGGCCCCATCGCCGACCTCGCAGGACCGCTGAGGCCCCGTCCCCCGCATCGCGGCCCGTGTCTCCCCGCGTGGATAGAATCAAGCGGACGATGACGAGGGGGCCGCGAGACGTCGCGGAGCCTTCGCCGACGTCCCCGGGGGGCACGCGGGGTCATGAAGGTCTACATGTTGCTGAAGGACGATCGGTCGTCGCTCTTCTATTCCGACCCCGATCATCTCCTCGCGGATGAGCCGCCGGAGCAGGACGCGGCCCCCGGGCGGGGTCTCGCCGGCCGGCTGCTGACACGCTGGCATCGATTCCAGGAGACCTTTCGCCAGGCCGACGCGGGGGTGATGGGCTGGTGCCGTCGGATCTGGGTCTGGCTCCATTCGAGGACCCAGCCCGACGAGCCCTTGCTGTTCCGGCTGCGCACGACGAACCGACTCGACCTCCATCACCCGCTCTCACAATCGGGCGCGGAGACGTCCATGGCGTGGCAGGCCTATCTGACCGGCCGAAGGCGTCGACATGCGATCCGCATGATCGCGAACTCGCTGATCGCGCCGATCGCGGGACTGCTCCTCTTCCCGCTCCCCGGCCCGAACCTGATCGGCTACTGGTTCGCCTATCGGGCGATCCATCACACGCTCCTGATCGGCGGGATCCGGCGTGCGCTGGGCGGCAAGATCCCGATCACCTATCATCCCGAATCCTGGCTGGATCTGCGGGTGGAGGGAGATCCCTGGGGTCGTCGCCGGCCCGCCGCCTGACCCGTCAGGCGACTCGTGCCCGGGAGGGGACTTGAGCATCCGGCGGCGGTCGTCGTACCATCGCGGGAACGAAGCAGGGCGGCGACCCCCAGATCCACCGGCGGATGGGGACGGCCGGGCTCCCCCGGAACCTGCTCGGAGAGGCTCGGGATCGGCGCCGGGACGGTCCGAAGACGGGCGGCCATGCGTCTCATCTCTTACAACATCCACAAGGGGATCGGCGGCCGCGACCGCCGCTATCGCCTGGAACGCGTCATCGGCGTCATCAAGGCCCTGGAGCCGGACCTGATCTGCCTCCAGGAGGTGGACCGCGACGTCCGCAGGACCCGCCATGACGACCAGCCGCGCGAGTTCCTCGAGGCCTTCGAGGCGGCCGCCCACCTGTACCAGCTCAACGTCCGGCTCAAGAGCGGCGGATACGGCAACCTGCTCCTGTCTCGCTGGCCCCTGAGGACCCATCATCAGGTGTCGCTGCGGCTCGCCAGGCGCAAGCCCCGGGGGGCGCAGATGGCCGTCGTGGACAGCCCGGAGGGGGCCTTCCACCTGGTCCACTGGCACCTCGGCCTCGCCGAGAAGGAGCGGCACTGGCAGGTCCGTCACCTGCTGGACCACCACCTCTTCCGCGAGTCGGCCGGCCTGCCGACGCTGATCGTCGGCGACTTCAACGACTGGCGGAACACGCTGGCCGCCGGCCCGTTCGCCGCCCACGGCTTCCACCAGTTGACCCACCCGCGGTCGCGGTTCCGGTCCTTCCCCGCCTATCTCCCCCTGACCGCCCTGGACAAGGCCTTCGTCCGCGGCCCCCTCGCCGTCCGGACGGTGCGGATCGCCCACTCCAGGCTGGCCCGCGACGCCTCCGACCACCTGCCCCTGCTCATCGACTTCCACGTCGAGGATCGCCCGCACCCCGTCCACCAGGCGCAGCACCACGCCCCGAAGCACGAGGCCCGACCGCAGAAGCGGCCGAATCCCTGAGCCTTCGTCCGTCCGTTCAATGCGTCCCGGTCGAAGGATCCTCCGGCCTGACGACCGTCCTCGGGGGCGAGTACGGCTCGACCTTCTGGCGCGGTGACACCGCGCAGGCCCCGCTCATTCAGGTGGGCACGCCCATCCGCGGCAGCAGCCAGCGATTGAGGATCACCCAGGCCGCGAGGATGCCCACGAAGACCCACGTTTCCGCCATGCTCTTTTTCCGTCCCGCCACTTGCCCGTCACCTTGCAGGAGCTAGAATCCTTCCCGAGGACCTCTTCAACTATACAACCAATCTGGAATAAAGTCCACGCCATGACGTCCCCGATGCCCGACGAGCTGCTCGAGCTGGTGGCCGGCAAGTTCCAGATGCTGGCCGACGTGACCCGGCTGGCGATCCTCCGCTGCCTGATGGAGGGGGAAAAGAGCGTGGGCCAGGTGGTGACGGAGACGGGCCGGGGCCAGGCGAACGTCTCCAAGCACCTGAAGCTGCTGGCGGAGTCCGGCCTGGTCGGCCGTCGCAAGGAGGGCCTCCAGGTCTTCTACCGGCTCGACGACCCGCTCGTGGAGAAGCTCTGCGAGCTCGTCTGCTGCACGGTCCGCGACGACATGAAGCGGACGATCTCCCGAAAAAGCGCGCTCCTGCGGAAGCTCGGCCCATCGGCCTGATCCTGGGATGGATCGACGACGGAACTCCTGGGGACGGCTCCTACAGGAGACGATTCTTCTCCGGCAATCGCGATTTCCCCCGGTCCCAAAGCAGCAGCAGGGCGATCAGGCCGGCGATCGGCGCCAGGCCCAGGGAGAGCGTCACCGCCGTGTAAGAACCCGTCCGGTCGATCCATCGGCCGGTCGCCCACTGGGCGATGGCCGTGGCGATCCAGGTGGTGAAGCTGAGGATCCCCGTCACCTTCCCCATCCGCCGAACCGACAGGTCCTGCGTGAACGCGTAATAGGGCGGGAACTGCCCCAGCGAGCCGAATCCGACCGCGAGGAAACAGCCCAGCAGGAGGGGAGACGCCGGCAGGATGGCCGTCGCGGCACAGAGCGAGGTGAGCGCCACGCCGCAGGCGAACACGGCCAGCCTGGCCCCGTGGACCGAGTGCCCCCGGCCCGCCAGGGTCTTCACCGCGAAGCCGGACAGGATGCAGCCGATCCCCGCGGCCACGTAATACCACGACGAGAAGTTCTGGATCGCGGCCCGTCCGTAGCCGTAGTGCTTCTCGAGCATCATCGGCATCCAGGCCCGGAAATACTGCCAGCACAGGTTGATCACCACCACCACGACCAGGAGCGCGGCCAGCCTCGTGGCGAAGACGGCCGGCGGCGTCTCGTCCCGATCCGACTCACCTTCGCCCGGAAGCTCCGCCTCCCGCCTCGACACGGCGGGCAATTCGATCTCGCCCGGCCGGATCATCAGGAACCACGCGGCGATCCAGAAGAGTCCCGCCGCGCCCACGATCTGAAAGGGGAGCCGCCATCCCCCGGGGCCGCCGGCGTTGAGCATCAGGATCACCTGGGGTGTGACGATCGCCCCGACCGACGCCCCGCTCTGGAGGATGCTGTTGCCCATCGCCCTTTGACTCGGGGACAGCAGCCGCTGTGCCGCGGCGAGCGCGCAGGGCCACTGGCCGGCCTCGAACGCCCCCAGCGCGACGCGGCAGACGAACAGCTCGGCATAGCTGTTCACCCGGCCGGTGAGGAACCCGACGGCCGACCAGCCCAGCAGGACCGCCGGGAAGAGCCACCGCAGGCTGACCCGATCGACGAGGAACCCGATCGCCACCGAGCCGACCGCGAAGGCGATCCCGAAGCCCAGCTCGAGCAGCCCGTAATCCTCGTTCGACAGCGAAAGCGCCGCGCGGATCTCGGACGCCTGCTGCGAGAGCGTCTGGCGGTCCATGTAGTTCAGGACCGTCGCGAAGAACATCAGCCCGCAGATGCTCCAGGCGCGGAGCGGGGTCTTCGTCTCGGTCTCATTCATCCCAGGACCGCCCGTCCCAGGCCGCGACCCGCTTCAGGAAGGCCACGACGTCCGCGGCGAAGAGGCGGAAGAGCGTCTCCCCCTTGTCGGCCGTCGCCACGCGGGGATCGCCGATGTGCCCCGGCCCGCTCCGCTCGCGGGTGATCCAGCCGCGCGAGGCCGGCGCGAACGACTTCCCGGAGTCGACGGGCTCGATCCCCGAGATCGCGCCGACCAGCTTCGGGGCCAGCCGGAGCATCATCGAGGTTTCCCACTCGCAGGCGTGCTCCATGTGATCCTGCTCGAGCGAGGAATCGACCGAGGCCGGCTTCGAGCCGAGCAGCCAGTAGGTCGCCGAGAGCAAGAGCAGGTCGTTGCGGTCGCGATGCCGCTGTCGGACCTCGAAGACGGCCTGGCTCGAAGGCACGATGTTGCCGCCGTGCCCGTTGAGCAAAACCACCCGGCGGAAGCCGTGCGCGAGGACGTTCTCGCAGAGGTCGCAGAGCACGTCCAGGTACGTCCTCGGGCTGGCGGAGAGCGTCCCGGGGAAGTCCAGGTGATGGTGCGAATTCCCGAGCCAGAGCAGGGGGGTCCACGCCACGGCCTCACCGAGCTCGTCGGCGGCCCGCCGGACCACCTCGCCGAGGAGGAAGCTATCGGTGAAGACCGGCAGATGATGGCCGTGCTGCTCGACGGCCGCAATCGGCACGACGATCGGGACATCCTTCGATGTCGACCCCAGTGCGGGCCAACTCTGTTCGTGCCACTGCAACGGATTGGTCCTCCGAGCGTCGGACGTCAGGGTCGGGCTCGGTTCGGCCCGAGCCCGGGGCGTGTCCAGTGTAGCGCGGAGGATCGTCAGGGACAACCGACCGGAACGGATCACCTACGGCGAGATGGCTCCGTCCGACAAGATAGCTCCGTGCGGCGACCTCGATGCTCAAGAAGCACCAACTCGCCGCATGGAGCAGGGCTCGACGCGAGCATAACCTCGATACTTCTCGCTAAACCAGACCACGACGAGACGATTACCTGCGGCGGAAGCACTCCTCCGTCCGAGCCAGAAGCGTCCTCGACGGTCCTCCCCGGAAATCCCCAATCCGCCGCGGCCTCGGCTCGACGAGATCGTTCTCACTTTCGCATTGGCTTGGGGAACCGTCGCGCGCGCTTCCGGCTCGGACGGACGGGCCCGCGACCTGTCGGGGTGGGCGAGAAGTGTCAAACAATCCCTGGGAAATCCCGAGCGGGATGAACGAAAAACGCGAAACATGGCGCACTATCTCTATAGAGAGACATCATCCCTGATGAGTGTGCGCGCCCAGGGTCCGGACGATCCGGCCCGAGGAGATCCGCCGCGATGACTTGCGGCCGAGAAGAGCGATGGGACCGAGAGCCTACGCCGCGAACCGTCGGTGCTCGCTCGGTTCGATCCACGGGCCGGCGGCGATCAAGAATGCAAGACTGCGCGAACGAATGCCCCGGCGGAGGGGCGAGGGTCTCGCCCGCCGCGGAGGGGGCAAAGCCAATTCGAAAAACTGGGCTCGACCTTTACAACGAAAGGACTTGCGGCAAACCATTCGAAGTAGTCTGCGCGACGAACGAAGCCAAGGTCCGCCCCTGCGTCCAGCATTCCAGGTTGCCGTGGATGCACACCACGGGATCGCCTTCGCTCAACCGCAAGCCTGGCCCAGGTTCGCGGCCCGCCCTCACTGGTGTGCCGCCACGGCCACCCGGTTACGAGGAATGCGGAGAGCCGATCCCAGCAAGTTATGGGGGGGCAAAGCCAATCGAAAAACTGACGCTAAAATGCTTTAAGCCATGGACTTGCGAAGGATAATCCAAAGTGTGCCAGACGACGAC
>NZ_JAALJH010000056.1 GCF_011064615.1 Aquisphaera insulae
AAGGATCCTGGGGCTGCGGCGTCCGGAGGAGTTCGCCAGCGTCGATCAGGGGATCTACGGCCACCTCACCCGGCGCAACCTCGCGCGGCTCGCCGAGGAGCGAGGGGATCACGTCCAGGCCAGGGCGCTCTGGCGGGACATCCTGGATGAATGCCCGGCCGACGCCGAGGCGCGGGGGCGGCTCGGGAAGGACGCCTGATGAGGGGCAGGTCGGCCGGATGTCACGCGGACCCACGAGGTTGGATCGTCGCCACCCGGGTCACCGCCTGGGATGTCAAGGTCCGGCGCCCTGATCGGGGACGGTCGCTCGTCGGCGTCGCCTCGCTGATTTTTTACGTAGTATGCCCGAGAGGGAGTCCTTATGCTATTACGAACGTCATGGCTCGGCGATCCCGGCCGGGCGGTCCCTCTCCCATGGTCCCGGACGAAAGGCACGTCGATGACGCGAGTCGCGAACGGAAACATCGAGATCGGCTGGTCGGCGATCCGCACTTCGCGGCGGATGGTGCTGCTCGCCCTGGCGCTGGGCGCACTGATGGGATGGACGGGGCCGGCCCCGGCGCAGGATGCGGCGGGATCGGCCGCGGCTCGCTACTTCCCGCAGAAGGACCTGATCGCCTACCTCGCGTTCGACGGGCTCGACGCCCGGGCCGAGGCCTGGAACAAGACCGCGGCCCAGAAGCTGCTGAACGAGACGAAGCTCGGGGCGCTGCTGGAGGACGTCGCGGGGCAGGTCGTCACGCTCGCCCAGCGGCAGACGCCCGAGGAGAAGAAGGTCCCGGCGGAAACCTACCTCAAGCTCCTGAAGCAGTCCGCCCGCGACGGGTTCGCGGTCGGGATCTTCGGCGAGGCGCCGCAGAAGACGCGAGTGGCCCTGATCGCGAGGAAAGCCAACCGGCCCGACTTCACCGGGCTGGTCGAGTCGGCGACGAAGCCCGATGAGGGTGAGGGCCAGCCGGCGGCGGCCCCGACCACGACCACGGAGAAGGGCCGCACGGTCCACTCCAGCCGGGGGCTCGTCTGGTGGGCGGAGAAGGACGACCTGATCTTCACCGACAAGGTCGGCTTCGACGCGATCACGGACGTCCTGGACGGCAAGGCCACGGCCGCGACCGGCGTCCCGTTGCTGGCTTCGGTCGCGAAGGGGGAGAATGGGGTCGTGCCGGCGGCCTACGGGTTCCTCGACGTGACGGCCCTGCCCCCCCTGCCCCCGGATGCGGTGAAGATGGGGCTCGACGGCCTCCAGCGGATCGAGGCCCAGTGGGGCTTCCAGGACGAGGCCCTGGTCACGTCGGTCCGGCTGGTCGCCCCCGCGCCTCGGCGCGGGGTGCTGGCGATGCTCGAACAGCCCGGGATCAGCCTCAAGTCGTTGCCGCCGATCCCGGCGGGACAGTCGGCCTTCGCGGCCTTCTCCGTGGACCTGCTGAAGACCTACGAGCAGTTCCTGTCGCTCAGCAAGGAGGTCAGCCCGGCCAATGCAGAGGGCTTCGACGCGATGGAGAACGCCATCCGCGGCCAGCTCGGATTCGACCTCAAGAACGACCTGCTGAAAAACCTCGGGCCCGGCCTTGCCATCTACTCCACATTGCCGCCGCAGGCGATGGAGAACCTCGACGTTCAGACGGCGGTCGTTGCCGCCTATGGTGGGATGACGATCTCGCTTCAGGTCCGCGATCAGGCCGCCGTCGCCGGGCATCTGGAAACCCTGGTCAATGTGGCGAACCAGGCGATGAGCCGGCCGGGCGGAAACGCACCCCAGTTCCGGAAGAAGGAGGGCAAGGCCGCGGTCTACACGCTCGAACTCCCCCCGGGGAGCATCCCGCCGCAGCTCGCGTCGATGAGCCCGACCATCGGCCTGAGCAAGGACCAGCTCGTGATCGCCGGCACGGCCGAGGGGGCCGAGAAGGCCCTGGCACTGTCCGAGGCCGGTGCCGCCCGCTGGGCGCCGGACGCCGCCTTCGACGCGGCGGCGAAGCGGCTGCCCGGCGAGTTCTTCATGCTCGGCGTGACCGACCCGCGGAAGACCCTGCCGGAGGTCATCCCGAACCTGCCGGGGATCCTCGACCGGTTGAAGGCCCAGATCCCGCAAGGGCCGGGCAATCCGCTCGCGGAGATCCACGTCGACCCCGACAAGCTGCCGAAGGCGGATGAGCTGCGGGCGCTCCTCTTCCCCGCGACGACGTCCATCATCTCGGATGCCCAGGGCTTCCGGATCCTCCAGCGCGAGCCACTTCCCAGCATCACCTCGCCGGCCACCGCCGGGGTGCTGGCCGGTCTCTTGCTGCCGGCGGTGCAGTCGGCCCGCGAGGCGGCCCGCCGCGCCCAGTGCGTCAACAACGAGAAGCAGATCATGCTGGCGATGCACAACTACCTGTCGGCCAACGACAAGTTCCCCCGCGACATCACCGACAAGGACGGCAAGCCGCTGCTGAGCTGGCGAGTGGCGATCCTCCCCTACATCGAGGACCAGGCGCTCTACAACGAGTTCAAACTCGACGAACCCTGGGATAGCCCGAACAACAAGCCACTCCTCCAGCGGATGCCGAAGACCTTCCTCTGCCCGGACCTCGTGAAGGCCGATCCCACCAAGACGACCTATCGCGGCCTCAATGGCCAGGGGGCCATCTTCGAGACCAACCAGGACATCACCCTCGCCGGAATTACCGACGGTACATCGAACACGATCGCGATCGTCGAGGCCGCCGAGGCCGTCCCCTGGACCAAGCCCGAGGATCTTCCCTTCGACCCGGCCGCCGACCCGTCGCTCTACGGCGCCGGCTCGCCGCACCCCGGCGGCTTCAATGCCGGGTTCGCCGATGGCTCGGTCCGGTTCATCAAGAATTCGGTCGCGGTCCAGGTCTTCAAGTCGCTCATCACTCGCGCGGGCGGGGAAGTGATCCAGGCCAACGACTTCTGAGGCTGCGGCGAATGGCTCGATAGGTCTCACTGTAAACCCGGTAGGGTCTTTCCGCCCCCGTCTCGAGGACTCACAGAATGGCAAGCCCCCAGGGAGCGGCCGACACGCCGCCAGGCTCGGCGACGATCTCGCCGGAGACCATGGAGTTCATCCGCGCCGTCCGGGAGCGGGTCGGGACGGTGGTCGTCGGCCAGGACGTCGTCGTCGAGCGATTGCTCATCGCCCTGTTCACCGGCGGGCACCTCCTCTTGCAGGGCGTGCCCGGCCTGGCCAAGACGCTGCTGGTGTCCACGCTCTCCCGCACGATCGACCTCCATTTCGCCCGGATCCAGTTCACCGTCGACCTGCTCCCCTCCGACATCCTCGGCTCGGAGATCCTCGACCAGCGGACCAGCGAGTTCCGGATCCACAAGGGGCCGGTCTTCACCAACCTGCTGCTCGCCGACGAGATCAACCGCGCCGCGCCCAAGGTCCAGAGCGCCCTCCTCGAGGCCATGCAGGAGCGGCGGGTCACGATCGGCAACGAGACGTTCAAGCTCCCCGCCCCGTTCCTGGTGATCGCCACCCAGAACCCGATCGAGCAGAGCGGCACCTTCGAGCTGCCCGAGGCGCAGCTCGATCGTTTCATGCTCTGCCACCGGCTCGTCTACCCGACCGCCGAGGAGGAGAAGGAGGTCCTCAGGCGGAACGCCGCCCTGGGAGTCCGCCGCGAGGACCGCGGCGCGGTGGCGAAGACCGAGTTCGACGTCCTGGAAGGCGGCCCGGTTGCCACCACGGAGCAACTGGTCCGCGCCATGGAGGCGGTCCACGAGGTCTACGTCAGCGACGCCTTCACCGATCACGTCGTCGAGGTCGTCAAGCGGACGCGGACCCACCCGGCGCTCGAGCTGGGGGCGAGCCCCCGCGCGGGCATCGCGCTGGTGAAGGGATCGCGGGCGCGGGCGCTCATCCACGGCCGGAACTACGTCATCCCGGAGGACCTCTTCGCCCTGGCCGAGGACGTGATCCTCCACCGCATCCGGCTCAGCTACGAGGCCCTGGCGGAGGGGCGGACCGGGCTGGACGTGCTCCAGGAGATCCTCGGGCCCTACGGTGCGACACAGGCCCGAAATGGGATCGCAATGAATGGAAAACGGGACTAACCACAGAGGCACAGAGGCACGGAGAAGACCGTAGGAGTGGAGAGAGGAGAGGAGAGGAGAGGAGAGGAGAAGGGACGGAGAGGAAGAAAAACGGACGTGTTGGAGGAGATCGTGGAAGGCCGGATCGAATCGCACGACATCCTGGATTCGCGGCAGTTTTACCTGGCGGTGAAGCGGCTGGCGGACAGCCTGAGCTACGGGACGGACCACTCGCCGTTCCTGGGCTCCGGCGTGGAGTACATCCAGTCGAGGCCCTATCAGTTCGGCGATCCGATCAAGCTCATCGACTGGAAGGTCACGGCGCGGACGCGGCGGTTCCACGTCAAGGAATACGAGGCCCCCAAGCGGATGCCCGTGTATCTGCTGATCGATACCTCGGCCTCGATGACGATCAGCTCGCATCATCGGACGAAGTACGAGACGGCCGTCTTCCTGGCGGGGGGGCTGGGGCTGGCGTGCCTGGAGCGGATCAGCCCGGTCGGGGTGCTCGGCGTCGGCGGACAGAGCCTGCACGTGCGGCCGAGCCTGTCCAAGGACCAGGTCATGCAGTGGCTCTACCGGCTGCGGTCGTATCGCCACGACGAGCCGACGTCGCTGGGGAGCCGGCTCGCGGAGCTGGTCCCGAGCCTGTCGCAACGGGTGATGGTGATCGTCCTGAGCGACCTCCACGATGACAAGGCGCTGCCGGCCCTGAAGCGCCTGGCCGCCCAGCACGACGCCGTGGTCCTCCAGATTCGCGACCCGGCCGAGGAGCGGCTCCACGGCGTGGGCTTCGTGAGGGCCCGCGAAGCCGAGACCGGCGCCGCGTTCCTGGCGAGGAGTCGGACCCGATGGCTCGATCAGGAGAAGCTCGCCCAGGAGCTGAAGAAGACCGGCATCGATCACCTGGTCATCGACACGGACAAGCCATACAGCTCGCGGGTGCGGCAATTCTTCAAGATGCGAAATCTCCTGGGCCGGGGGGCGCGGTAGGCATGATGGTATCGCATCGATGGCGCGCGGTCTTGCTCGCAATCGTCGCGCCTGCCGCGGCGGTCGCGGCCTTCGGCGACGAGGAGAAGCCGGCCGGTTCGCCCCTGTCTACCACGACCGTGGGCATGCCGGCGAAGCTGGATCAGGTGGTGATCCCCGGCGGCGAGCTCGAGGTGAAGCCTCAGGAGGACAAGCGAGCCCCCTTCGTGCTCCGGATCGTCGCGAGCTATCCGCACGTCACGGCGTTCCGGTACGACCTCTCCTACTATGCCCTGGAGCCGGGGACCTACGACCTCGCGAATTTCCTCCGCCGCAAGGATGGCACCGCCACGACGGGGCTGCCTTCGCTGACGGTCCGCGTCGAGCCCATCCTGGCGCCGGGCCAGGTCGAGCCGCATGCGCTGACGATCGAGCGGTCGCCGTGGCTGGGGGGCTATCGCCTGCTGATCGGGCTGGTGGGCTCGCTCTGGTGCGCGGGGCTGGCCGCGATCCTGCTGCTGGGGCGACGCAAGGCCGGCGACCAGGCGGCGGCCGCGGCGAGGCCGGTCACGGTCGCGGAGCGGATCCGGCCGCTCGTCGCCTCGGCCCTGGACGGTACGCTCAGCGAGGGGCAGCATGCGGAGCTCGAGCGGCTCCTGATCGGCTACTGGCGGAAGCGTCTGGGGCTGGAGCGATCGAGCCCCGCGGAGACGATCGCCGCGATCCGTCGGGATCCCGATGCGGCCCCCCTGCTCCGCGGCCTGGAGGGATGGCTGCACCGGCCCGGCTCGCGGGCCGTCGCGGAGGAGCTGGCCGCGCTCCTGCGTCCCTACCAGGATCTCCAGGAGCCGGCCGAGGAGGCCGAGCTCCCCGAGGCCGCGGCCGTGACGTCGCCCGCCACCCCGGAGGCCCGCCGATGAGCTTCGCCTATCCGTGGGTCCTCGGCCTGCTCGCGATCCCGGTCCTGCTGCTGGGATGGACCTGGAGGCGGACTGGGGGACGGATCGCGATGCCGTTCGACCACGGCGGCCAGGCGTCGGGGCGGGCCTGGGCGGTCGTGCTCAAGCTCGCGGAGTCGCTGCCGGCGCTGGTGCTGGGGGTGGCGATCCTGATCCTGGCGGGGCCGCAGCACCTGAGCGCGCCGAGGTCGCGGCGGGTGCTCACGAACATCGAGTTCTGCGTGGACGTCTCCGGCAGCATGACGAGCCCCCTGGGCGAAGGGACGCGGTACGACGCCTCGATGAAGGCGATCGACGAGTTCCTCAAGATCCGCCAGGGGGACGCCTTCGGCCTGACCTTCTTCGGCAACAACGTGCTCCACTGGGTGCCGCTCACGAGCGATGCCTCGGCGATCCGCTGCGCCCCGCCCTTCATGAAGCCGGAGAACGCGCCCCCCTGGATGGGCGGGACGATGATCGGCAAGGCGCTGCTGGCCTGCAAGGAGATCCTGGCCGGCCGCGAGGAGGGGGATCGGATGATCATCCTGGTCTCCGACGGCGACAGCTTCGACCTCTCCGGCGGCAACGACGAGTCGGTGGCGCAGACCCTCAAGCAGGCCGGGATCACGGTCTATTCGATCCACATCTCCTCCGGCGATCCGCCGTCGGAGATCGTCACGATCACTGGCCTGACCGGCGGGGAGGTCTTCCCGGTCGACGACCCGCAGGCGCTCCGGGCCGTCTTCGAGCGGATCGACTCGATGAAGGCGACCCGGATGGAGAAGACCGCGCCGGAGCTGCTGGACGACTTCGGGCCGTTCTGCATGGCGGGGCTGACCCTGCTGGGGGCGACCGGCCTGACCCTGCTGGGGCTGAGGTACACGCCATGGTAGAGTTCAGCCCGGTCGAGCTCGCCACCGCGGCCGCGGCCCTGGTCGTCGCCATGGCGGAGGTCCTCCACGCCCGGCGGACCCGGCGGCTGGCACGCCTCGCCTTCGGGCCGGACCTGCGCCCCGCCCCGTGGGCCCGGCTTGCGCCCGCCCTGCGCGTGCTCTCGGCCGCGGCGGTGTGCTGGGGGCTCGCGACGCTTTACACCCTGCCGCCGAAGGCCCACGTCGCGGAATCCATCCCGGACAATCAGCGCCGCCATGTCCTGATCGTCCTGGACGTCTCGCCGAGCATGCGGCTGAAGGATGCCGGCCCGAATGCCGACGTCTCGCGGGCGAAGCGGGCCTCGGACGTGATGGAGTCGTTCTTCCAGCGGATCCCGATCGAGATGTACCTCATGTCGGTGGTCGCCTGCTACAACGGGGCCAAGCCCGTCGTGGTGGACACGAAGGACATGGAGGTCGTCCGCAACATCTTCGGCGACCTTCCCCTCAACTACGCCTTCCCGGCCGGCAAGACCGACCTGTTCTCCGGCCTGATCGAGGCGGCCAAGATCGCCGCGCCGTGGCAGCCCAAGAGCACGCTCCTGCTCATGCTGACCGACGGCGACACCGTCCCCGCGACGGGCATGCCGAAGCTCCCGGCGTCGATCGCCGACGTCCTCGTCGTCGGCGTGGGCGACCCCCGCGCCGGGACGTTCATCGACGGCAAGATGTCCCGCCAGGATGCCAACACCCTCCGCCAGATCGCCGCCCGGTTGAGCGGCACCTACCACGACGGCAACTCCAAGCACCTCCCCACCGAGCTGCTGTCGCGGTTGACGATCATCCCCCGCAAGACGGCCTTCGAGCAGTTGACCCGGCGTGAGTATGCGCTGATGGCGATTGGCCTGGGCTCGACGATCCTGGCGTTCCTGCCGGTGTTCCTCGCGTACTTCGGGACGCGATGGCGGCCGGGGGTGCACGCCGGGTCGACCCCGCTCGCGAGCCGACGGAAGACCATGGCCGTGGGTTCGGCCCGGTGATTGAGGGTTGCCCCATGGCGGAGCCGGCTCCGACCGGAGGCCGGATGAGCCTCGGCGCTAACGGCCTCCGCCGAACTCCCCCTCCGCCGCCTTCCGGAAGGCGTCCTGGGCCTTGTCTCCGTCGCCGGGGAAGCCGGCGTGCTGGACGAGCCAGATGGTGATGAGGCCCCGGGTGGAGTCGATGGTCATGTTGGTGGCGTAGGCGCCGCCGTGGCCGAAGGTCTTGCCGTCGGTGCTCCAGCCCAGGCCGTAGCCGTCCTTGAGGGGCTCGGGCGTCTGCTTGGTGGTCATGGCGGCGACCGACTCTCGCGAGAGATACCGCCGGCCGTCGAGCTCGCCGCCGCTCAGGATCATCCGGCAGAAGCGGGCCAGGTCGTGGGCCGTCGAGAAGAGGCCGCCGGCGGGCATCGGCTGCCGCCTGGAGTCGTCGAGGGGATAGCGGAGCTGGGTGACGGTCGTCTCCTCCAACCCGGTCTTCGCGGCGTCGGGCTTGTAGGACTTCGCCAGCCGGTTGAGCTGCGGGCCGGACGGCCAGAAGGTCGTGTCGTGCATGCCCAGGGGCTCGAAGAGGCGCTTCGCCAGGAAGAGCTCATAGGGCATGCCGGAGACGACCTCGATGATCCGTCCGGCCGTGTTGATGCCGGCGTTCGAGTACGAGTAATGCGTGCCCGGCTCGGACTGGAGCGGCGTCATCGCGTAGGTGAGCGCCCCGACCCGCAGCGGCAGCAGGTCGAGCGTCGGCTGCTCCGCGGCCGAGGCGAACGGCAGGCCGCTCGTGTGGCTGAGGATCTCGCGGACCGTGATCGGGTGCCGCGGCTTCTTCAGCAGGACATGCGAGTTGTCCTTCTCGGTCGCGACCCAGATCTGCTGGAACTCGGCGAGATACTTCGAGACCGGGTCGTCCAGCTTCACCTTCCCCTCGTCCACGAGCATCATCAGCGCCGTCGCCGTGATGGGCTTGGATTGGGAGGCGATCCAGAAGATCGCGTCGGCCCTCATCGGCCTGCCGCCGGCGATGTCCGCGAAACCGACCGCGTCCACGCTCAGGACCTTCTGCCGGTCCGCCACCAGGGCCACCGCGCCGGCCAGGACATGCCGATCGACATAGGGCTTAATGGCCGGGGCGATGGACTTCGATGCCGGAGCCGGTTCCTGGCCCATCGCCGAAGGTCCGACGCCGGGGGACAGGGCCACGACCAGCGTGATGAGAGGAACGGACGCTCGAGTCGGCCTCATCGCGGTGTGCTCCTTCGTCGGGCGGGCGATCGATCGGGATGCCCCTCCAGGATACCATGATCGGGGGTGGGACGGGCGATCCGGGCAAGGCCCACGGGGTACGGCTCTGACAATTGTTACAGGATCGACGTTTTCTGGTTCCTAGGCGGCGCCGAAATCGTTAGATTCGGATGGGACACGCCGGCGCTGGGCCGGCGCATTTCCTGGGGATCGGACGAGCGGCGGCGGCGGACCGAGGTTCCTCGCTGCGGCGTCGGAGGGGATGGCCGATGCGGACCTTTGAGGTGCTCGCCTGGATGATGGTTCCCGTGCTGGCCGGGGCCTACCACTACGGCCCGGGCCAGGAGAAGTTGAAGCTGGACGACGCCGGGCTGGCCCTGGCGGCGGCCGACCAGCTCGCGGCGGCGGAGCAGTGGTCGAAGGCCTCCGCGGCCTACGAGAAGGCGCTCGCCGCGCTCCCGGCCGGCAAGGTGGACGAGGCGCGGCGGATCAAGCTCCAGCGGGCCAAGGTCCAGATGCTCGACCGCCAGTTGCCCGAGGCCCACGCGGCGCTCGAGGAGCTCGTCGACCAGATCGAGGCCGATCAGTCGGCCGACCCCAAGCTGCGTGAGGACGTCCAGTCGTCGTTCGCGAGCTCGCAGTATTACATGACCTGGCTGATGCGCCTGGAGGGCCTGCCGGAGGCCGACTGGGAGCCGGAGATCGAGGGTGCCCGCCAGACCTATCGGCTGCTCGCCGAGCAGGCGGAGGCCCGCGGCGATGAGAAGACGGCCCAGAAGCATCGCGAGGATCTCGAAAGCGCCATCCGACTGGCGCGGATGGAACCCGGCGATCTCCAGGCCCGCGACCTCCCCAAGCAGTGCAGCGGCTGCAAGTGCAACGGGGCCTGCAAGAACCCCGGCAAGAACAAGGGGAATAAGCCGAGCCCGAACTCGAAGAAGGACGGCCGCAGCGCCGGGGCCGGACCGCCGCCGGACGGCTCCGGGTCGTGAACGGGAAGCGACTTGTCCGATCAGGAACGGAGGGCGTCCCGCCTCGGTCGCCACGGCGCGAGCCGGGGCGGGACGTGCTCCGCCGCCAGGGATTCCACGTCTTCGCACCTCGAGAGGCTCGCAACCCCATGCATCCGTTCCGCGTCCCCCGGCTGGCCCTCGGGCTCGTTGCATCCCTCGCGGCCCTCGAACCCGGCCCGGTCCCGGCACAGACGAGCGGGACGACCGTCATCAG
The DNA here is from genome assembly GCF_011064615.1 of Aquisphaera insulae. GTDB lineage: Bacteria > Planctomycetota > Planctomycetia > Isosphaerales > Isosphaeraceae > Aquisphaera > Aquisphaera insulae. The sequence continues at coordinate 10,324 of NZ_JAALJH010000056.1, forward strand.
CGTCCGCTCCTTTCAGGGCGCTCCCGCCGCCCCCCCCGTGACGGTGCCGTCGCCCCCGATGGGGACCGTGACTCTCTCCGGCGCCGTGTCCTCCAATCCGACGAACTCGAAGGCGAGCCCGGCATCGACCGCGGCGGCGAAGGGGCCGAATGAGCTCCCCGAGCCGGTCTTCGCCATGACCGCGCAGGAGAAGGCGCAGCTCGATTCCGAGGCGCAGCAGCGGAAGCAACAGAGGACGCAGAAGATCCAGCAGGCCAGCTTCGACCGGCGGCCCTCCGCCATCCTCAAGGCCTGGGCCACGCCGCGCGAGGTGATGCTCGACGAGGGCAAGAAGCCCGAGGACAACGCGCAGCCGGCCGCGGTTCCCCCGTCGGTCCGGGTGATCCGGCGGCGTGCCGTCTCGGCTGCGACGGCGGCCCAGCCGGCCGGTGCGACCGGAGCTCCGGACCCGGGGACGAAGGGCGACCCGTTCGACCGCGGCCTCCGCGGCCTGCAGCTCGATGTCACGCTCGGCGACTGGCCGGCCGTGAAGACCTTCCTGGCCCTGCTGCCGAAGGACGACGGCAAGGCCCTGTACGCGCAGTTGCTCCAGTCGCTGGCCAACGGCCAGAACGGCGGCCCGGGGATGATGCAGCCGCAGCAGACGATGATGAACGGCCAGATGGTCATGATGATGCCCCAGCAGATCGCCATGGAGAAGAACGTCTTCTCCAGCCGCGACATCCTGGGCCTGGCCGCCGCCGCCCCCGGCGGCCTGGAGAAGGAGGCGCTCGACCCGATCGGCCAGATCCTCCGCCAGTCGTTCGACCAGGGAAACGCCGTGGAGGACTTCATCGCCCGGGCCCGCGAGGAGCTGAAGAAGCCCACCTCGTCCGCGGCCCTCAACGAGCGGCAGGCGGCCAAGCTCCTCTTCGCGGCCAACGCCCCGGTGGAGGCCGGCACGTTCCTCCCGCCGCCGGAGAAGGCCGTCAAGGACGACGACCGCGAGGCCCTCAACCTCCTGGCCCGCCACTACCTGGCCCTCCACGACCGCGACAAGAAGCCGGCCCAGCTCGAGCAGGCCTGGAAGGTCACCCAGGAGGCGCTCGCGACCGGCAAGGTGGACCGCGACCAGAAGGACGAGGCCGTCCGCCGGGCCGTCGAGCTCGCCCCGAAGGTCAAGGAGGGGCTCGGCCGCGACTGGATCGAGAAGAGCTTCACGGAGCGGCCCGACCGCGGCATGGAGATCCTCGCCGCCATCGGCTCGGCCACGTCCCAGGGGCTGCAGAGCCACGCCTTCGACACCGAGTTCCGCACCAAATCGATCGAGCTTCAAAAGCTGGCCGTCGAGGCCCTCCTCAGGGTGGCCCCGGGGCGGGCGAAGGCCTGGGAGGACACCCTCGGCCTGCTCGCCGAGGGGTGGCTCAAGGAGGCCGAGTTCTCCCAGAAATTCGACTTCGCCACCAGCCTTGGGCCGCAGATGCAGTTCGATCCGTTCGGCAACATGTACTACTCGAATTACAACATGACGCCCGAGCAGATGATGGCCCGCCAGGGGAACATGCCCCGGGCCCTGCTCACCGGGGACGTGGTCAAGCAGCGCCCGGGCGAGGCCTGGCTGGCGGCCGTCGACGACGGCCTGAAGCCGCGGTTCTCGACCACGCTGGCGCAGCTCTACATCAAGGTCAACGAGGAGGACAGGGCGTTCCCGTTCATCGAGTCCCTGGCCGCCACCCACCCGCGGCAGGCGAAGGAGCTGGCCGAGGAGTTCCTCAGGACCTGGACCAGGAACCACAACCCGAACTCCGACTCCAACCAGATGCGTCGGAGCCGGTTCTTCTACATCTACGGCTTCGAGTCCCGCGCCGAGGGGATCCCGCTGACCCGCTCCAAGCAGGAGCGGAACCTCGTGGAGCTGTCCTCGTGGGTGAAGAAGCTGAAGGCCCTGCCGATCGGCGAGATCGACGAGAAGCTCCTCACCGGCGCCTTCACCGCCTGCCACAGCCCGGCGGAGGTCTACCGGCTGGACGCCATCAACACCGTCTTCGGCTCGTTCGATTCGCTCAAGCCCCTCACCCTGGCCGAGCTGATCCAGCAGATGCGCGGCAACCTCATCGGCGTCTGGCGGCGGCCCGACGAGCAGGAGAAGCAGAAGACCAAGCGGCGCGAGAAGGACATCCGCGGCGAGATCCTCCGCGGCTACGAGGTCGCGACCTCGGTCGTGGACCAGGGTCTGAAGAAGTATCCCGATCACTGGGCGCTCGTGCTGGCGAAGGCGGCGATCCTCCATGACGAGAACAACTACCGGGCCGAGATCGAGAAGTCGTCCGAGTTCGTCCCCCGCCGCCAGAGGGCGTTCGCCGAGTTCCGCCGCGCGGCCACGCTCTACAACGCCGTCGCCCCGACGCTCCCGCAGGCCGAGGAGACGGTGGAACCCTACGAGATGTGGTACGCCGCGTCCCTGGGCGCCTGCGACCTCCAGCACATCACCGATTCGACCAATCCCGACGATCGCCAGCCCCCGCTGATCCGCCAGACGCTGGAGGCCCTGCCGGCGGAGGTCCGCGAGCGGCACCTCGGCAAGTTCGCCAACGCGCTCTTCACCCGCCTGAATGTGGTCAAGCCGTCGGTCAAGGTCCGCTACCTGAAAGGCGGGTTCGATATCGTCGGCGACCACCCCCAGGCGCACGACGCCCGCAAGGTCTACGACTACTACAAGGACCTGGTCACGGAGATCAAGCTCGAGGCGAAGGTGGACGGCCTCGACGCGATCGGACACGAGAAGCCATTCGGCCTGTTCGTCAACATCCGCCACACCCGCGAGATCGAGCGCGAGTCCGGCGGCTTCGGCCGCTATCTCCAGAACCAGAACAATTCGGGCTATTACTATTACAACTTCGGCCGGCCGCTGGAGAACTACCGGGACAAGTTCACCGAGATGGCGAAGCAGGCGCTCCAGGAGCAGTTCGAGGTCGTCTCCGTGACCTTCCAGGACGAGAAGGTGAACTCGCGATCCACCAATGAGTACGGATGGCGGATCACCCCCTATGCCTATCTCCTCCTCAAGGCCCGCGGGCCGAAGGTCGACCGGATCGCACCCTTGCGATTGGACTTCGACTTCATGGACACGTCCGGCTACGTGATCCTCCCCGTCGAGTCGGCCGCGATCCCCGTCGATGCCGGCGGGGACGCCGGCACCGGCGCCGGCCCGGTCCGGCCCCACGAGAAGCTATCCGTCACCCAGATCCTCGACGAGCGGCAGGCGAAGGACGGCAAGCTGATCCTGGAGCTGAAGGCCACCGCGCGGGGATTGGTCCCCGACCTGGAGAAGATCGTCGACCTGAAGCCCGAAGGATTCGAGCTCGAGAAGGTCGACGACCAGGGGCTGTCGGTCTCGAAGTTCGACCCCGACGCCGAGGCGAACGTCGTCGATTCGGAGCGGACCTGGCTGGTCCATTTCCGGGGCGCACCGGTCGCGGATCAGCCCGCCAAGACGTTCCGCTTCGCGTCGGCGCGCGAGGACGGCACGGAGATGATCCACCAGCGGTACGTCGACGCGGATCTCGCCAAGGTCGGGCCGGAAGTCGTGCTCGAATCGAAATACGGCGAGCCGAGCCGCGCGTGGGCCTGGTGGCTGGCCGGCGGGCTGGGCCTGGCGACGCTCGCGATCGGATCGCTGATCGCCTACCTCCGGGCCCGGCCGAGGAAGGCCCGCGCGACGAGGTTCCAGGTCCCGGACGAGCTCACGCCGTTCAGCGTGCTCGGGCTGCTCCGCGACATCGAGCATCGCAACGGCCTCCCCGCGCCGCAGTTGCAGGACCTGAGCAGCTCCATCGCGCAGCTCGAGCGTCACTTCTTCGCCGGGACCGACGGCCACGCGGCCGAGCCCGACCTGAAGTCCATCGCCGAGACCTGGGTCCGGCGGGCGTCGTGAACGGGCGTCGAAGTGGGGGGGACTAATTCCCCTCCAGGACCAGATAGAGCGAGTCCTTCGGCAGCTTCAGCGAGAAGGTCTCGCCGGACGCCTGAGCGGGCACGGCCTTGCCGCGGTTGCCGTTGACGTCGAGCCTGGTGGCCGACTTCAGCCCGGCGTTCGCGACCTTGAGCGTGATGTTCGCATTCTTGACGGCCCAGGGCATCTTGCCGGTGCTGAGGATCTCCTTGCCGCGGTAGGTCTCCTTGCCGTCGCCGCTCTTGAAGGTCACCGCCTGCTCGGTCCAGCCGGTGGGGCGGGCCTGCGTGCCCACCTGCACGAGGATCCGCCGGCTCTCCTTCAGGGGCCGGTCGTCGAGCGACACGACCATGACCGTGGCGTAGTCGTTGCCGGACTCGATCGTGATGTCCTTCAGGGGGACGTTCGAGACGCGGTTGAGGAACCCCGTGGCCCCCTGGGCCTTCGGCGCGTTGATGGCGCAGATGCCCCGGCCGTAGTCCCAGGTGATCTCACCGGTCACGGCGCGGACGACCTTCTTCTTGTGGTCGATGAGCCGCCCGAGGTTGGCCACCTGGGTCTTCGCCACGTTGGAGTCGTAGACGACGCGGACCGGTCCGGTCAGGAAGGCGAACGGATCGACGGTGCCGCGGAAGGCGGACTTGCGGGCGGCCTCCCCCTCGTCCCGGTTGGGGTCGTACCGCGCCTCCTCGGAGATCACGGGGATCTCCCGCTGCCAGATCTGGCTGAGGGATCGGTGCTCGACGACGACCGGGTCGCCCTGCCGGAGCATCCCCGTCCGATAGGCGAGCGCCGCCGCCGGGAACTGGCCGAGTTCCATGGGGGTGGCGAACTCCCATTTCTTCCTCGAGGCCGAGTCCCATTCGGCCCGATCCGCGGTGGACCATTCCGGCTCTCCGGCGGCGAACCAGTAGTAGGCGTCCGTTCCCGTGAGCGACTGGTAGGCGGCGACCAGGAAAGGGCCCTCCGACTGGTAGCCGAGCGGCGGCACCCAGTGGCTCTCCGTGATCAGCATGGGATGCCCGGCCACCTGCTTCAGGTCCAGGGGCAGGGCGAGCGGATTGAAGAGGACCGAGTCGTCGAGGAACCTGTCCCCCTTGTCGATCCTCCAGCCGACGTCCTTGCCGGTGTGCACCGGGCTGTAATAGCTGTTGACGGCGATCACCTCGTTGGCCGTGTAGCTCCATCGTTCCGCATCGTTGAGGAGCGTGGCGTCCGCGGTCCTCCAGTTGCACGCGTTGATGAGCTGCTTGCAGCCGAGGTCCTCGCGGAGGTATCTCGCGGTCTCCTGGTTGAACCGGTACATCGTCTCGGCGAAGAACTGGAGCTGATCGTCCAGGCGACGCTTGCGGCCCCCCTGGCTCGGCTGGGTCCACTCCCAGATCAGGCGGATCCCCACGACGCCGCGCGCGAAGTTGTCCTCGGGCATGCCGTCGTTGCCCCAGGCCCGCGAGGCGGCCTCGAGCGAGCCGTACTTGCGGGACAGCCACTTGCCGAACTGCTCGCCCAGGATTTCGAGCTGCCGGCCCTTCAGGGCCTGCATGGTCCAGAAGAGCATGCTGTCCTCGTTCTGGAGCTGGATGATCCCCAGCCCCGGGTCCCTGGCCAGGGGGATTCCCGTGTGCGGGTTCGGGGTCGTGAGCAGCGCCTTGAGCCAGGCCCGGTAGCCTTCCTGGAGCGTCGGATTGAAGAAGAGCAGGCCGTTGGCATCGCGGCCGTCGGGCCAGCCCTCGATCCCCCAGGAGGCCGGGACCTTGGCGCTGGAGGCCCAGTACGCGCTCAGCGTGACATAGATGCCCTCCTTCTTCATCGCGGCCACGAGCTTCCAGGCGGCCTCCAGGAACTTGGGGTCGACGTCGGTGATCCGGCTGTCCTTGGCCTTGGGCTCGATGGCGCCGTGGATCCGGACCATGTTCACCCCGCGCTTGGCGAGGAAGCGGGCATGTCGGGCCAGGTCCTCGGGCGTGGCGTTGTTCTGGACATTGGTGTTCGCGGCCCAGACCCGCACGGGCTTGCCGTCGCCGGTGACCAACGAGTCGCCGTCGGCGCTGAGGCGGAGGAAGCCGCCCTGGCCGGCCGTCCCCTCGTTCAGGGAGCGGAGGTCGAAGACCGCATCGGGGCGGAAGTTGTCGCGATCGGGCAGGAAGGGCCAGGTGCCGGCCTCGGCCCGGGCGGCGGGCCTCCGGTCCGGGTTCTGCCTGGCCTGGCCGCGGACCTCCGTCGTCGCCGAGGGCATGGCGATCGCGAGGACTCCGAGGATCGCGACCCGCGAGGAGTGGCGGGCGAGGAACATGGGAGGGTCTCCGGAATGGGGCGGCGATCGGGGTCGCGACGGCCCCGGCGCGTTCAGCATACAGCGCCAGCTCGCGGTCGGGGACTTGCCGCCGCCCGCTCCGGCCATGTATGATCGAACTTCGATCCATCTTCCACCCCGGCAGTCCCAGGATCCGCGACCTTGTCGACCGAGGACGAACCGCCTCGCCCGGAGCCATCCTCCGGGCCCGATTTCGCCCCCGGACGATGGGTGTTCCTCGGGATGCTCCTGCTCGGACTTGCCGGCTTCGCGGCCTTCAACCTGCTGCGAACACCCCCCCCGCTCCCGCCGCCGGAAGTCGCCGCCGATCCGCTCCTGCTCGAAGGGCGGAATGTCTACGTCGCGCGCTGCCTGACCTGTCACGGGCCGACCGGCCGCGGCGACGGCCCCATCGCCGGACACCTGACCGGGCCGCCGGTCGGCAACCTCGCCGACGGTAGATGGAAGCACGGCGATGCGCCCGCGGACGTGCTGAAGGTGATCACCAAGGGGGTCCCCGAGACCCGAATGGCCGGGTGGGGATCCGTCCTGGAGCCGGATCAGCTCCGCGCCGTTGCGGGGTACGTCTATTTTCTCGCCGGCCTACCCATCCCCTCGGAGATTCGCGAGGAAATCCCATCCCTCAGGTAGCCGCCCGCGGCCTGCGATCGAAGCCTCGCCCGATCAGGCCATTCGCGACCGACGTGGAGGGGAAACTTCGTGGCTGAGTTTGAGAGTTTAGGCGTGCATGGTGGCAGATTTGATGCGTGCCGTCATCCGCGTTGGTGAGCGTCCCTTCACGTCCGAGACATCTCGGAGTTGTTTTTTCGAGACGTGCTTGATTTCTCGGGCATCTCGTCACAAGTATGATGATCGCTGGAAGGAATGTCTGCGTGGTTGTGCAGAACCCATCCAGACGTATTTTTTCCGCCCTCCACGCCAGACCGTGCGCGTTGCGATTTCGAAGCAAGGATGAATCGATCGCCTCATTGGATCTCGTTCACGCTCTCCTAGTTTAGCAACACGGAGAGATCTGCGTTTTGCGCGGACCAGCGCGAGCTATCGTGTTCGCCCGCGGACATGCCGTAACCTCCTGGTTTGAATGCATTCATTGCTGCGCCGGTGGGCTTGTCTCGAGCATTTTGCCCAAGGACGGGGTGAGGTTGCCAGGATTTTAGGAAGAGCAACGAGATGCAATCCGTCGTTTCAAGACACCAGGATCCGGGACAACTCGAGAGGATCCGGTTCGTCCGGCGATTCAGGCCGGCTGCGGCCGTGACCCGGGCAGGTCGTAAAGCCAAGCGGGATTATATTCCGCTGTGATCAGTCCACTTTTCTTGCCCACCAAGTGAGCCGACATACATAGGAGTTTATGTACATGAGTCACCATTTCACGAGCCGCCGTAGCTACCTCGCCATCGGGCTGGCCGCCGGCCTGGTAGGGCTCGCGCTCGCCGGACAGCCGGCACGTGCCGGCAACATCTCGATCACGATCTCCCAGGGCGGGCTACCCAGCATCCAGGTGGGCCTGGACTTCGGCAACTTCGGTGCGGGAACGACGGCCAATAATGTCGTGGCCGACACGGGCGCGCTGAATGCACTCCTCGACGCGTTCGGCTTCGATTTCAACTTCAACGCCCTGGGGGCCATTTCCAACTCGCCGGCGAGCGGCGTGAATGCGACCCTCTTGCTCACGGGGCAGGTCTTCCGCACAACTGCCGGCGGAGGAGACCAGACGATTACCATCGACGCGAGCCAGAACGACTACACTACTCTGGCTTCGGCTCCGGGGACCTTGACCAGCTTCTCCACGGCGAATTTCGTCCCAGGAGGCGGGATCAGCCAGATCGGCACGAGTTACTTCGCCACGAGCAACACACAGGATGACACGAGCGGGCTGTTCACCACGGCACCTACGTTGACCCCACCAGGCGGCAGCGCGACTGAGCCTCCGCTTCCGGTTCCCTCCACGCCTGTCTTCTCGCTGACGAATCGCGTCGTCATCACCCTGCCCGGCGATACGACCGGCGGTTCGAGCCCCCCGGTCGACCAGTTCACTCACTCCACCACCGTCACGGCGGTCATCCCCGAGCCGGCCAGCGTGGCCATGCTGGGGATGGGGCTTCCCGTGGCTTTTATGGGCCTGCGCTGGCTGCGTCGTCGTCGGGTCTCCGCGATTAACTGAGGCTTCTCGGCCGTTGAGGGACCGGGCTGGGTAGTCCCCGCCTTCTTAAAGGGCAGGATTACCTCCTCCCGGTCGAAACGTCTCATCACGCGTTACCCCTCGGCATGGAGTTGCCCGCACGGGCAACTCCATGCTCTCCTTTTCTCCCGATGATACGATCCCAACCGGGATTCTCGCCTATCGAATGATCCAGAGTCGCTTGGAGTGGGTCGCGTCGGTCGCCATGAAGAAGAGCAACCCGGAGTTGACGACGACATTGCTTGGATTCGAGCTCATCGTCCCCGCGTAGGTGTCCTGCAAGAGCGAGGTGCCCGCGGAGGTGCCGTCGCTCTTCCACATCTCGACCCCATAGGTCGGCGTTGAAGCGGAGAAGTAGAGCGTTCCGTTCACGTAGCTCAGTTGTGACGGGCATGACCCGCCGAGGCCGCTGAAGATGTCCTTCACCAGGGTCGTGCCGGCGGCGGTGCCGTCGCTCTTCCATAGCTCGGTACCTTGCGACCCGTTGTCGGCCGCGAAATAGACCGTGCCTCCCACGGCCAGGATGTTGTTCGGCTTGGAGTCGCCCGCTCCGGGGTTGATATCCTTGACCATCACGGTGCCGGCCCCGGTCCCGTCACTCTTCCACAGCTCCCGCCCGTTCGTGCCGTCCGTCGCACTGAAGTAGAGATTGCCGTTGACGTTGGTCAGCCAACTGGGCGATGACGATCCCGCCCCCGCGACGAGGTCCTTGACCATGACGGTGCCGGTGGCGGTGCCGTCGCTCTTCCACAGCTCGACCCCGCTGGACCCGTTGTTGGCCGTGAAGAAGACGGTCCCGTTGACATTCGTCAGCCCGGAGGGGAAGGAGCCGGTGATCCCCGGGAGGATATCCTTCACCTGGGTCGTACCGGCGGCGGTGCCGTCGGAGATCCACAACTCATTCCCCTGCAATCCGCCATTCGCCACGAACATGAGCCGCGACCCGAATGCGGTCAAGTTCGTCGGGAACGAGCTGCCGAGGTTCCCGGGATTGATGTCCTTGACCATGACGGTGCCGGCGGCTGTGCCGTCGCTCTTCCACAGCTCGGTGCCGGCGCTCGGGGTATAGGCGGAATAGTAGACCGTTCCGTTGACGTTGACCAGGTTCTGGGGGTTGGATCCGGAGGTCGCGGGCGCCACATCCTTGACCAGGGTCGTTCCCGCCGAGGTGCCGTCGCTCTTCCACAGCTCGAAGCCGTGCAACGGGTCGAAGGCGGAGAAATACAACGTGTTGCCGACGGCGCGCATGTTGGACGGCATCGACCCCCGGAGTCCGGGGTTGATGTCCGCGACCATGGCGGTGCCGACGGTGGTGCCGTCGCTCTTCCACAACTCCTGGCCGTGCACGCCGTCATCGGCGACGAAGAACAGATTCGAGCCCGCGGCCACCGCTCCCCCGGATAGCGTCGCCGGGAGGTCGATCGGGGCCACCGAGAGGAGGCTCCTCGTCTCGAGCGACTCGAGGGCGGGCGTCCGACGCCGACGCGCTTTCTGCGGCCCGTAGGAGCGGAAATTCGGCTTCAAGGATTCAAACACGTATGCGTCTCCCGTCGTCGAGCTGGAGCGATCCACGCTCGAGGGTCACTCGGTGGTGTCGGTGGAATCGGGAAAATTAACCCGCCGGGGGGAGCCGTCCTCGGCCCTCGAGACTGGTTGCGCCGGGATCGAAACGTGGATCTCGACGCGAGACTGCAAGCTGTCATCACCCTGGACTTGCCGTGGACCGGGCGATGGGTCGGGCGCGGCATACCTGTCGGAAACATAGGTCACGCCCGCCGTTCCCTCGCGGCCCTTTCGCGGAACGGCCCCAGACTATGCGGCCCTCCCCGACCCATGTCAACCAAAAAAGAGAAAACTTCTAGATAAAAGCGAGTTCGTACCTACTCGTACTATTATGAGTAAATGCATTCGAGATGTCGTCCCGGCGTGGCTTGCCGGCGGGCCGGGGGCCCGGCCGAGGATCGGAATAGTCCGCCGATCGTCGGCGGGCTACGTGCTAGATGTCGTGCCTTGAGGCTAAGCGTGATCTTGCGTGTCGCGGATGGGAGCGGCTCGGCTCTCGTCGAATCCCGACGACGCGTCGGGGACCCGCCGCGTCCCGTCGTCCCGCCGACGGACCCTCCTGCGAGTCGATCGCGACTTCCCGCCTCGTCGCGACGCGGTATGTTCGCTGGACAACATGAGCATCATTGCACTCTTGCGTGCAGGGCCGAGGCCTTCCTTCGACCCGGCCCACGCATCGTGGAGGTGAGGATGCACCCGCCGCTGGGCCGGGGTGCCTTCACGGATGGAACGCGGCTCGGTAAGGAGGCATCAGGCTGCTTTGCATGGTGCCGGCACGTCGACGCCGCCCGGGGCGGTGCGGTACGCCATCAGTGAGCCGGCATGGATGGCATCCCTCTGGGGGCGTGCCACGGGACGTTGCGACGACGAGTATCTTGCCGCGACGAGTCGTTGTCAAGCAGCTATAGACAAATCTTCGAAGATCAAACGTTATCATTCTTTAGCATCAAACATAGTATCTACCAAGGGTGATGCGATCTCGTCGTTCATCGCTGCCTCCATCGTCGTGCCGCGGCGCGAGCGTCCCCGGGGACCAGGCGGGATCGCGGTCGCATGCGCGGCACACCGGCCCTCCCGAGCCGAGGGGATTCGCGATCGACGTTCGTCGGCGACTCAGATGTGGTCCAGCCGCTCCGGGCGGACGATCGCCTCGGCCTCGATCTCGATCATCGCCGCGTCGTCGATGAGCCGCGAGACCTCCACCATGGTCAGGGCCGGCCGGATCTGGCCGAAATACTGGCCGTGGACCTCGCCGACGTCCTTCCACTGGCTGATGTCGGTCACGAAGATCCGGGTCCGGATGATGTCCGTCGTCTTGCCGCCGAGGGCCTCGACCGCCGCGATGACGATGTCGAGCGCCCGCCTGGCCTGGCCCTTGATGTTCGGGGCGTAGTGGCCGTCGGCCTCCAGGCCCACCGTGCCGGTCACGGCGATCAGGTCCCCCGCGCGGACCGCCCGCGAGTAGCCGATCGTGGCCTCCCAGGGGGATCCGCTCGAGGCGCACGGGCGGCCGTTCCGTTCGGTTACGCTGATCTTGACGTTCTGGGTCATCGAGGGGACTCCGGGTGGTGTGGCCGGCCGGTCGGGGGCGGCGTGACGGGACGGGGAATGTCCCCCAGGTTAGCGGTGGGAGAACTCGACGGCAATGGCCCTCGCGGGCTGGACGTTTCGCACCGGACCTTCGAAAATACCAGCCGACGGACCGTCGTCGAACGGATCGGCCAGGGACGCAACCGGGGGATCGAGCGGAAGGCTTCGTCCACGAGCATGGTGCCGGACTACTACGCCAGGCTGGGGGTCGATCCGAGGGCGACGACGGCCGAGATCGAGGCCGCGCTTCGGAAGCGTCAGCCCGCGTGGTCGATGGGGACGAGGAACCCGAAGACCCGGCACGCGAACCAGCTCTATCTCGACGAGGTCCCGGCCCTCCGCCGCGCCCTCCTCGGCGGGCCGGAGGCGCGGGCGTCCTACGACGCGGACCTCGCCGCGGTCGAGATCGCGGTGCGGGAGGAGAAGCTCGACCGGCTCCAACGGCGGATCCGGCTCCGGTCGGCCAAGGGGGGGCTTACGGCCGACGATCGCGGCCTGCTCCGCGAGGAGGCCGGACGCCTCGGCCTCGACGACCAGGCCCTGGAGCGGCTGACCCGGAACATCCCCGACCTCCTCCCGCAGGTCCGGATGGACGACGCACCGGAGGAGGACGAGGGCCCCGCCGACGTCCTCGACCCCTCGACGCGGAGGCAAATCCACGCCGCGCTCGAACACCTCGGCCGCCGCAACCTGTACGACGCGCTCGACCTGCCGCGCGAGGCGCCCGCCTCGATCGTGGCCGCCAGGGCCGACGAGGAGCGACAACGCTGGATGCGGAAGGCCCAGGTGACGGCGGAGAAGACCGCGTGGCTCGAGGCCATCTCGCACGCCCAGTCGCACCTCACCACGCCCAGGGAGAGGGCCCGCTACGACCGCACGCTGGACCATGAGTCCGAGGAACGGTTCGAAGAGGTCACGGGGTTCGCCCTGAGGGGGCTGACGCGGCTCGATGCCGGCACCCGCGAGGCGCTCCTCGCGGAGGCGGCCGCGCTGGGCGTTCGGGCGGACCGGGCCGATCGCCTCCTGCGGCGGGCCTGCCGCAAGCTGGGGATCGCGCAGGACGGCGGCGCCGTGGCTCCGGCCGGACCGGCGGCGCGCGCGGGAGCCGCTGCCAGGGCCGCCGGGCCGGAGAGCTATCCCCAGGTCCGTTGCCGGAGCTGCTCCGGCCTGACCGAGCTGAGCCCGACGGCCCGGCGCTCCGGGGCGGCTCGCTGCCGGCACTGCGGGGCGACGCTGCGGTGGGACTGCCCCGTCTGCCGCCGGAATCACGGGATCGACCGGGCGAAGTGCGATTGCGGCTTCCCGCTGGCACTCCGCGAGCCCGTCGTGCGTCACGTGGCCGCCGCGCAGCAGGCCTTCCGCCGCCACGACCTGGCCGTGTCGCGCGAGCACCTGGAGCAGGTCCAGCGATACGCCCCCAACCACCCGGGGGCGAGGAACGGGCTCGAGAAGATCCGCGAGCGGCAGGCGGCCATCGAGCAGGTCCGGATGGCCTGCGAGCTGGCGCTGGCCGGCCGTCGGCTGGCCGCGGCGAGGCGCGCGGCGGACGCCTGGCGGCGGCTGGACGACCCGGCCAATCCCGAGATTCGCCAGGCGTGGAAGGCGATCGGCGAGGGACTTCGACAGGCCGAGTCCCTGGCGGCCCGAGGCCGGGCCCTCGAACGGGTCGATCCGTCGGCGGCGCGGGCCCTTTACAGGAGGAGCCTGGAGGTTGCCGCGGATCTCCCCGAGGCCCTGGCGGGACTTCAGCGGTGCCCGCCGGATGGGCCGACCGGCCTGCGCGCACAGTCCCTCGGGGACCGAATCCGCCTGTGGTGGACTCCCCCCGCGCCCGATGGCCTGGGGCCGCTGACCTTCGCGATCGTCCGGAAGCGGGGCGGCATCCCGGAACAGCCCGGCGACGGCACGAGGATCGCGGAGGTCTCCACCTGCGAATACGACGACCGGCACGTCCGGCCGGGCGAGTCCGTCGGCTATGCGGTCCTCGGCAAGCGAGGGGAGGCGGAGTCGCTGGCCGCCGTGGCCGTCGGCCCGGTCGTCTACCTCCCCGACGTCGAGGATGTCCGGGTCGAGCCGCGCCAGTCCGAGGTGGAGCTCTCGTGGATCCCGCCCCACGGCGTCTTCGAGGTCCGCGTCGTCCGCAAGCTGGGCTCTCCCCCCGAGGGCCCGCGCGACGGCACGAGGATCCCCGCCGCGCTCGACCACGCGGTGGATGCGGACGCCCGGCCAACCGACGGGTCGATCGTCCATTACGGGATCTACGCCATCTACCGGGCGTCGGAAGGCCGGCGCTACCCGTCCCCGGGCGTCCTGGCGACGGCCGGCCGGCAGGATCTGTCGCCGCCGATGGGGGCCCCGCGGCTCTCCCGAGGCCCGGGACGTTCGGTCGTCCTCGACTGGGTCGATCCGCCTCGCGGATCGGTGCGGATCCTCCGGACACTCCGGCCGCTCCCCTTCCCCCCCGGCGCGCGGATCCGGATCGAGGACGCGGAGCCGCTCGGCTCCTGGGTGGCCCTGACCGGGCCGAACCGCGCGGAGGATCCCGACCCGCCGGCCGTCGCCTGCTACTACACGGCAACCGTCGCGATCGGCACGACCCTGACCCTCGGCGGCACGGCGGTCGCCAGCCAGGTCGCCGAGCCGTCCGACCTCCGCGCCACCCGATCCGGCACGCCATCGGTCAACGGATCGGCCGGCGTGCGGGTTTCGCTCCGCTGGATCTGGCCCCCGAGTGCGACCGGCACCCGGCTGGCCGCCCGCTGGGGGGCTCCCCCGGACGGCCCCGACGATCCGCGATCGATCGCGACGACCGTGCTTCGCGAGGACTACGATCGGCACGGCTCGTGGTCGCTGAGCCTCCCCGCGACCGGCCCGCGGACGCCCGCCTCCAGGCCGGACGACCGCGCCGACGGCGGCGTCAACGGCCATGCGACGGGGGCCGTCGCCGCTGCCGTTGCGGTTCATCCGCCCCTGGATCGCTGGTACATCACCGCGTACACGGTCCTCGATCAGGGCGGAGAGCTCGCCTTCTCCGCGGGCCACGAGCCGTCCGCGACGACCACCGTTCCGGGCCCGCACCCCGAGATCACGATCCGCTATGCCCTCAAGCGGCCGTGGCTTCCCGGCAGGCCCTGGTCGCTGACCCTGTCCACGGAGCCGCCCGGGGAGCCGATCCCCCCCATGGTGCTGGTCGCCAACCTCCGGGCCATCCCGCTCTCCACCGAGGATGGCGAGGTCATCGCCCGCTTCCCGGCCGGCCGCGACGGTGCCAGCCATCCCATCCGCACCGCCTTCCCGCTCGGTCGATCGGGCGTCCGAGCCTTCATCGATCCCCTCGCCGACCCCGCCTCCATCCCCCCCATCCGGCTCCGCCACCCCGAGGACGGCGCCACCCGCGCCTGACGCCGGTACAGGCCCTTCAGGTGCGCCGGAGTGTTTGCCTAATTCCTTTCTGGAAAACAGTTTGTGATTGTGAAGTCGGTCCACTCCAGGGATTCGTTTCGCCCCGTTCCGGGTTCTGATAGGATAGACGACTTGCACCTAACCCTTCTCGAATCAGGTCGCCCTCGGGCGAGGATCTCCCCCGCGACGGCACTGGCGTCGCACTTGCCCAGGGACGCATCGGGACGACACGGATGAATCCATACAGCAACGACGCCGACGATTTTTACGTCAATGTTCATCTGAATACCGAGATGGAGCTGCCGACGAACCGGGACACCGTGCTCCATTTCTTTGAGCAGATGAAGAAGGGGTTCCCGGACTTGCGGAACTTCCACACGAGGGAGAACGGCGACCTCGTGCTGGAGGGGGACAAGGAGAAGGCGGCCTACCGGTGGGTCTCGATCGAGCCGAGGCGGCTTTGCAGCGGCCACACCAATCCGGAATCGATGGATGAGGCCTACCGGCAGCACGAGCTGCTGCTGGACCTGGCGCCGCCCCTGCTGACGATCAGCCTGCTGGACTGCGAGGCGCTCGACGTCATGTATGGGTTCGACTTCACCTACGAGGGGAACCACGACGAGGTGGTGACCGAGGCCCTGGGGGTGGGCAACGCGATCGAGGGCCTGCTCGAGCTGCCCCGGACCCGGGTGATCAACTTCGAGCCCTCGATCACGCTGGCGCTCGACGAGTCGTGCCAGCTCCAGTGCCGGCTCTCGATCGAGACCCGGACGAACACGTTCCAGGTCCGGAGCAACGAATTCGCGGACGATCAGCTCAGCGTCTATTTCACGATCCGGCAATACTGGGGCGCCGGCCCGGACCGGAGCTTCGTGGAGTCGTTCCGCCGCCAGAAGGAGGTCGGCGAGGAGATCCTCCGCCGCTCCGTGATCCCGCGGATCGTCCGCCCGCTGGCCCAGGTGATCGCCTCGCGCTAAGGGGCGATTTGGCCCGTCTCAGGAAGTCGCAGCCATGATCCGACTCAGTGAGCTTGCTCGCAACCTGACCGCGGAGACGGCGTTCACGGTCCTGGCCCTGGCCCGCGCGCTCAAGGCACGGGGCAAGGACGTGGTCGAGCTGGAGATCGGCGATAGCCCCTTCCCGACCACCCCGCACGCCCGGGAGGCGGGCATCCGCGCGATCGAGGAAGGCTTGACGGGGTACGGTCCCAGCCTGGGCCTGCCGGGGTTCCGCGAGGCGGCGGCGCGGATCGCGTCCGAGGAGTTCGGCTACGCGGCTACGGCGGAGAACATCGTAGTGGCCTCCGGCGCCAAGCCGTTCGAGCAGTACTTCGCCGAGGCCCTCCTGGACCCGGGGGACGGCGTCCTGATTTTCAGCCCGCACTTCCCCACGTATATCCCGAACCTTCAGCGGCGGCAGGCCCGAGCGGTGGTCGTCCCGCTGCGGGTCGAGGATGCCTTCCGACCCCGCGCCGAGGATGTCCGCCGGTTCGTCGAGACCGACCCGAAGCCGCGGGCCATCTTCCTGAACTCCCCCCACAACCCCACGGGGGGCGTGGCCACGCCGGCGGACCTGGCGGCCATCGCCGACGTGGTCCGCGGGACGGACGTGATGGTCTTCTCCGACGAGCCGTACTGCCACATGGTCTGGTCCGGGAAACACGCCTCGATCCTGGCCCAGCCGGGCATGTTCGAGAACGTGGTGGCGGCCTACACGTTCAGCAAGTCGTACAGCATGAGCGGCTGGCGGATCGGATTCGCCGTCGCCCACCCGGAGGTCGTGGAGGCGATCGGCAAGCTGATCAACACGACCGCCTCGTGCAGCCCCCCGTTCGTCCAGTGGGCCGCCGAGGCGGCGCTCCGGCTCGACCGGCCGGCGCGCGAGGACTACATGGGCCGCTTCCGTGCCAAGGTCGAGCGGCTCTCCGAGGGGCTGAAGCGCGTGGAGGGCCTGAGCGTGGCCATGCCGGCCGGGACGTTCTATGTCTTCCCGGACGTCCGCCGGATCTGCAACGCGCTCGGGATCACGTCGCACGGGCTGGCCCTCTACCTGCTGGAGGGCGCGGACGACGCATTCGGCGTCGCCTGCCTGGGCGGCGAGTGCTTCGGCGAGGCCGGCGCGGGGTTCCTGAGATTCAGTTGCGCGGAGCCCGACGAGCGGATCGACCAGGCGGTCGCGTTCCTGCCCGAGGCGCTCGGCCGCAAGGACCGCGTGCGGCGCTATCTCGACGCGAATCCGGCCCACGTGCTGCGTGAACCCTACCCGGTGGATTGAGCAGGCGAGACCCGTCCATGGCGCGGAAGCCCGCGAAGGTCGAGGACAAGGTCAAGGAGACGGACCGATGGGCCGCGGCGGTCCGGCATCTCCGCCGCGTCGATCCCGGCCTGCGCGCGATCATCAAGCGGGTCGGCCCGTGCCGGCTGAAGCCGCGTCCGGATCGGTTCGGGACGCTGGTTCGGGCGATCGTCTCCCAGCAGATCTCGACGAAGGCGGCGGAGTCGATCAACGCCCGGCTCCATCTCCTGGGCGGCGATCCGCATCGGCCCGAGGCCTTGCTTGCCCTCAGCCAGGAGGCGCTCCGCGGCGTCGGGCTCTCGGCGGGCAAGGCCCGCTACGTGGTGAACCTGGCGGAGGCCGTCGCCTCCGGCGCCGTGCCGGTGGAGGGCTTCGACGACTCGTGGGACGACGCGGCGATCGTCGCCTCGTTGACGTCGATCAAGGGCATCGGCGTCTGGACGGCCGAGATGTTCCTCATCTTCTCGCTCAACCGCCCGGACGTCCTGCCGGTCCACGACCTGGGCATACGGTCCGGGCTCCGCGATCATCACGGCCTCGAGGATCTCCCGAGGCCGCGCGATTGCCATGCGCTCGCCGAGTCATGGCGGCCCTATCGGACGGTGGCGAGCTGGTATCTCTGGCGGAACCGGGATGGGGGCTAAGTGGAGGCGATATTCTCGAGAGGCTGGGCTCATCCGGCGGGTGGTGAATGGTGGCATGACCCTGATGCCCCCGCCGTCGCCCCGTTCGTTATCCGCGTTAACCCCCCCGGCATCTGGGATTATGATGAGAGTAGTGCCACCGAAACGATCGTCACGTTAAGGGCCAGGGACCACGGACCAGATGCCATGATCACGATCTCGATTCAAGAAGCCCAGAGCCGGCTCTCTGATCTGATTCACAATCTCTCGCCGGGGGACGAACTGGTCATCACCGAGAACAACCAGCCTGTGGCCAGGCTGTCCCGCAGCGAGCCTAAGACCCAGTGGCCGCGCAAGGCCGGTAGCGCCAAGGGGAGGCCACACTGGATGGCTCCCGATTTTGACGCCCCGCTCGAGGATTTCAAGGAGTACATGGAGTGAACCTGCTCCTCGATTCCCACAGTTTCCTCTGGTTCGTGTGGGACGACCCTCAGCTCTCCCCCACGGCCAAGGCACTGATCGAGGACCCGGCGAATCGCTGTCTCGTCAGCGTGGCGAGCTGCTGGGAGATCTCCATCAAGGTGGGCCTGAAGAAGCTTGAGCTAGGCGAACCCGCCACGACGTTCGTCTCTCGGGAGCTGACGACGAACCGCTTCGACCTCCTCGGGATCGAGCTAATCCACGCAACCTCCGTCGAGGCGCTTCCGCCCCACCACAAGGATCCCTTCGACCGACTGCTCGTCGTGCAATCGATGATCGAGAACCTGCCAGTCGTCAGCGCGGACACCCAACTCGATGCCTACGGAATAACCCGGCTCTGGTAAAGGGAGATCTTCCCTGATCTCCGCCAGATCGTCACCAGACCCGCCGGTACGTGCGGACCATGGGAGGCCCGGGGACGACGTAGCGCGGGCCGAATCCCCATCCCGTTGTCATGACGGGACCAGTCACCATCGGCGCGGCCATGACCGGGGCTCCGACGACCATGGGCCGCTGGACGACCACGGGCTGCTGGACGACCATGGGCATGCCGTAGGGGACCACCGGGCCGGCGACCATGGGCGTCGCGACGACCGGTGCACCGAACCCGTAGACCCCGCCGAAGCCGGGCCGGCCGAAGCCGACGAAGCCCCCGGAGACGTACTGCGCGTCCGCCCTCGGTGCGGCGGAGAGGCATGCGAGGACGACCAGCGCGATCAGAGCGTGCTTGATGGACACCTGGGGATCTCCTTCCATCGAGTCAGCCGGCGGCATTCATCCCGGCCCCGTCGACTGTCTTGCATCGGGGCTGGATGAGCCTCATGCCTTACGCCGCCGGCACGAGGCGTGTTCACTGGATGATCTCGAGCTTCGGCAACCGGGCCTTGGCCTCTTCCTGGGCCTTCCGCTCGTTCTGGATGCTGATCTGGGCCGCGAGCTGCTCGACCACGCCGAGCAGGTGAGGGCGCGACGGCGATCCCGGATCGAGGGCGCTGTCCATCCTGCCCGCGTCGCCCGTCTCGCGAAGGTAGAGGTTGAGCGGGACCTCGCCGAGGAACGGGACGCCGAGCTCCTGGGCCCGGCGGCGGGCGCCTCCGCGGCCGAAGAGGTAGGCCCGCTCATCCCCGGGCGAGTCGAAGAAGCTCCGGGATTCCACGAGCTTGCGGGCCTCGGGGCCGCCCCGGTCTTTCAGGTAGGCGAGGACGTCGAAGAAAGCCATGTTCTCGACCATGCCGAGCACCGGGACGCGGAGCTGGCGGAACATCGTGATCGCCCGGGTGGCGTCCAGGAGGGCGACCTCCTGGGGCGTGCAGACGACGACTGCCCCGGTCAGCGGCAGGTTCTGGGCCAGCGACAGGGGGACGTCGCCCGTGCCCGGCGGGAGGTCGATGACCAGGTAGTCCAGCTCGCCCCAATCGACCTGGCGGAGGAATTGTTGCATGATGCCGTGGAGCATGGGCCCGCGCATGATCACGGCCCGGTCCGGCTCCAGGAGGAATCCCATGGACATCAGCTTCAGGCCCCGGGTCTCGATCGGCAGGATCCGCTCGCCGATGGCCCGAGGCCGCTCGTTGGCCCCGACGAGGTGGGGGATCGACGGGCCGTAGACGTCCGCGTCCATCAGGCCGACGGAGGCCCCGTAGGACTTCAGGCCGAAGGCGATGGAGGCGGCCATGGTGGACTTGCCCACGCCCCCCTTGCCCGACCCCACGGCGATGACATTCTTGATGCCCGGGATGTCGCCCGCCTCCACCGTCCCCTTGCTGCGAACCTCGGCGGTCATGGACACGTTCAGGGTCCACTCGCCGGGCAGGCGTGCTTGCAGGGCGTTGCGGACGTCGCGCTCGATCTGGGCCTTCAGGGGGCAGGCGGGCGTCGTGAGGTTGACGGTCAGCGCGATCGTGCCGTCGCCGACCCGCACGTCCTTGATCATGCCCAGGTCGACCAGGTCGCGTCCGAGGTCCGGATCCTTGACCCCCTTCAGGGCGTCGAGCACATCCCGCTCGCTCAGCGTCGTCTTCGTCTTGCCGAACATCAGGCCGTCGTTTCCTTGTCAGCGGGACGCGATTGCCCCTCGCGGGGTCGCGGATCGATACCAGGTCCGTGACCCCATTCTATTCGTGCGGGCCCGAAAGGACTACCCGCCCCGATCGCCCACCCGCGGGAGTTCACGCGATGGTCTCAGCGGCGGCCGTCTCCAGGCGGTGGATCACGGCCTCGATCCAGCCTTCCGCGTCCTCCGGCTCCTCTGGCTCGAGGCGGCGCGACCATCCCTCGTGCTCGGCCCGCCGAATGGCCTGGGCGATCCACGCGTCGAGCAGATCCGCGATCGCCGGGGGTGGGGCGAACCCGGAGACGACATGCGTGGCCCCGAGCTCCCTTGCGAGCAGGCGGATGCCCGGGACCTCGTCCGGGTCGAGGACCAGGATCCGGACGGAGGAGTCCATCTCCTGGAGCCGATCCAGGGCGGCCATCCCTCCCGCGAGGTCCCGCGCCAGGTCGATCAGCACGACGGGGCAGGCGAGGCCCGACATCGCGGCCTTGAGGTCGGACGGGGACCGCGTCTGAAGCCAGCGAACGGGCCTGCCGGCAAGCCTGGGGCGGAGCTGCCTGGCCCAGGAATCGTGCCGCTCGTGGAGGATGACGCCGATCCGCATCGCGGGCCTCTTCGAAAGAGCCTGACCTCTCCGGGATCAACCGGCGGCCGGGGCAGCGACCGGCTAGGCGAGGATCTCCCGGATCACCCTCGCCGGCTCGACGCCCGTCAGCCGGACGTCCAGGCCCTGGAACTTGTACGACAGCCGCGCGTGATCGATCCCGCAGAGGTCGAGGATGGTGGCGTGCAGGTCGCGGACGTGGACGACGTCCTCGACCGCCCGATAGCCGAGCTCGTCGGTGGCGCCGTAGGTCACGCCCCCCTTGATGCCGCCGCCCGCCATCCAGAGGGAGAACCCCAGGATGTGGTGGTCTCGACCGGTCCCCTGCCCCATCGGCGTCCGCCCGAACTCGCCCCCCCAGAGCACCAGGGTGTCGTCGAGCATGCCGCGCTGTTCCAGGTCCTTCACGAGCGCGGCGCACGCCTGGTCGACCTCCTTCGCGGCCATGGGCATGGCGTGGGCGATGTCGCCGTGATGGTCCCAGGCCCGGTGGTAGAGCTGGATCATCCGGACGCCGCGTTCGGCCAGCCGGCGGGCCATCAGGCAGTTGGAGGCGAAGCTGCCGTCCCCGGGCTGCTTGATGCCGTACATCTCCAGGACGCTCCGCGGCTCGCTGCCGAAATCGGTCAGCTCCGGGATCGAGGCCTGCATCCGGAAGGCCAGCTCGAACTGGGCGATCCGCGTCTGGATCTCCGGGTCGCCCATCTCGTCGGCGAGCATCCCGTTGAGGCGGTTGATCTCGGCGACGCTCTCGCGCTGGTGCTCGCGGTCGACGCCCGGCGGGCTCGAGATGTAGTGGACGGCGTCGCCCCGGGACTGGAACTGGATCCCCTGGAACTTGCTGGGGAGGATCCCCGCCGACCACTGGCGGGCCGAGACCGGCTGCTGGCCCGTCGCGCCGGCCGACGTGAAGACGACGAACCCCGGCAGGTCGTCCGTCTCCGCCCCGAGGCCGTACAGGAGCCACGAGCCCATGCTCGGCCGGTTCTTGAGGATCGACCCGGAGTTCATGAACGCGTGCGCCGGGTCGTGATTGATCTGCTCGGTCGTCATCGATCGGACGATGCACATGCGATCGGCGATCCCCGCGATGTGGGGGAAGAGGTCGGAGATCTCCTGACCCGACCGGCCGTGGCGGTGGAAGCCGCAGGTGGGCCCGCGGGCCTTGAGGGTCATGTTCTGGAGCTGGGCGAGCTGCTGCCCCTTCGTGAACGACTCCGGGAACGGCTTGCCGTCCAGCTCCCTGAGCTGGGGCTTGTGATCGAAGCTCTCGAACTGGGACGGCCCGCCGGCCATGCAGAGGTGGATCACGCGGCGGGCCTTGACCGGCCGCTGCGGCGGGTCGACGACCCCTCGCCAGCGGCCCGCGGGCTTCGCCGTGTCGGCCCCGCGGGCGATGAGCCCGGGGTCGAGCAGCGTCGCCAGGGCCATCCCGCCCAGGCCGTAGACCGAGTTCTTCAGGAAGGCCCGCCGCCGCAGGGCCGCCCGCCACTCGCGAAGATCGGATGGAGTGTCCATGATTGGCCCTCAATATCGGGTGATCGTCTCGTGGAGCCCGAGCACGACCCGGCAGACGGCCGTCCAGGCCGCCAACTCGGCCGGCGTGACGTCCTTCGTCCTCGGGGCGAGCCCCACGCCCAGGAGCTCCTCCGCCGCGGCGGGGCGACTGCCGAAGTAGGCCCGCTGCGCGGCCAGGAACGAGAGCAGAGAACCGCGCTCGCCATCGCGCGGGGGGCGCGCCAGCGCGAGCCGATAGATGCGGTCGATGCGGGCCGCCTCGTCGCCTCGATCGCGGAGGATACCCTGGGCAAGGACCCTCGCCGCCTCCACGAAGGTCGGGTCGTTGAGCAGCGTGAGGGCCTGCTGCGGCGTATTGGCGACGTTCCGAACGGCCGTGCATTCCTCGCGCGACGGGGCGTCGAAGTTCGCGAGCATCGGCTGGAGGAAGGTCCGCTGCCAGTGCATGTAGACGCCCCGGCGATACTGGCGATCGTCCGGGCTGGCGATGTACTCACGGTCCGGGAACTGGAGGTTGGCGTAATAGCCCGGCGGCTGGTAGGGGAAGACGCTCGGGCCGCCGAGCTCGGGATTGAGCAGCCCCGCGATGGAGAGGGCGTTGTCGCGGACGAACTCGGCCTCGAGCCGCCTCGGCGACTGGCAGGCGACGAGGCGGTTGCTCGGATCCAGGTCGCGCAGGTCCGCCCGGTGCCTCGACTCGCGGCGATAGGCGTCCGACATCACGACGAGCTTGACGATCCGCTTGACGTCCCAGCCCCCTTCGCGGAACTCGACCGCCAGCCAGTCCAGGAGCTCCGGGTGCACGGGCCATTCGCCCTGCGCGCCGACGTCCTCGATCTGGGCGCTGAGGCCGGTGCCGAAGAGCTGCTTCCAGATCCGGTTGACGAACACCCGGGCCGTCAGCGGGTTCTCCGCCGAGGTGATCCACCTCGCCAGGTCGAGCCGGCTGAGACGAGCGTCGCCCGGACTCGAGGGGGCGGATCTCGCACCGGGGAGGAAGTGGGGCACCGCCGGCTCGACGATCGGGCCGCTCTCGTCCTGCCAGTTGCCGCGGGGCAGCACGCGGACGGTCCGCGGCGGGGCGGCCTTCGCGACCATGACGTACGTCCGGCCGGCGCTGCACTCCTGGATCTCGCGGCAGGACGACTTCAGCTCGGCCCAGGCAGGCCCGCGCGAGCCCCGCGAGAGCTCGAGCAGCTCGGCGACGATGGGATTGATCGGAGACTTGCCGTCGCCGGCGTGGGCGGCCTCGGCGAGGGCTCGCCGTTCCTCCTCGTCGAGCTCG
Organism: Aquisphaera insulae; assembly: GCF_011064615.1. Lineage (GTDB taxonomy): Bacteria > Planctomycetota > Planctomycetia > Isosphaerales > Isosphaeraceae > Aquisphaera > Aquisphaera insulae. Next base: position 34,164 of record NZ_JAALJH010000056.1, read on the forward strand.
GGCCGTCCGCTCGGTGCGGGCCCGAAGGGAGAGACCGAGAGGCGGACGCAGCCGGCGTGATCGGTCGTGAGGGTGAGCCTCAGCTCGTCCTCGGCGGCGAGGTCCGCCGGGGTGTCGAGGCACCAGACGGCGGTTTGGGCCCTGTCCTTCCGGGCCTTCTCGGTCAGCCAGGCGTCGAGGACGCCCGGGACCTCGTAACCGTTGAAGTAGCGCGGCTCGTGGGCGTCGGCCTCCGCCATGAAGAAGGACAAGGGGCGCTCGCCGGACCGGCCCCGCACCGTCGCGCCGAGCTTCAGCGTCGCACTGTCTGCGCCGTCGCGTGTGACCTTGCCGCCGTTCGAGGCGTGGGGGAGGACCTCGACGCGGATCCGGGCGACTCGTCCCGGGCCGGGCCTCAAGGCGAGGATCAGCGGCTGCTTCGAGGACGACACCCCCGTCACCAGGATCGCCCCGTCCTCGACGGCCCGCGCCGGGCCCTTCTCCACCAGGGCCCGGGGCGTGTCCCAGCCCGTGGGATGTTGCTCCACGAAGGCGGCGGCCTGGCGGATCCAGGCCTGGCCGTCGGGGCCGGCGGTCGCGGCCGAATCCAGGCAGGTCCGGCGGATCTTCGCCCGCAAGCCGGCGATTCGTCGCTTCAGGTAGGGGCTCTCGACGGCGGCCTCCGGGGGGAACGGGTGGTCGTTGCTCCAGCCCTTCAGCTCCGGGTTCGGTGTGTAGTCGTAGTCCTGGTAGACGCCCCATTGCTTGAGGTCGGCGAAGAAGGCGGCCAGCGAGTAGAAGTCGCGCTGGGTGAACGGATCATACTTGTGATCATGACATTCCGCGCACCCCATCGTGGATCCGAGCCAGGTGATGGAGACCGTCCGGACGCGATCGGCGGCGTACTTGGCCAGGTATTCGCCGGGCTGGGCGCCTCCCTCGCGGGTCATCATGTTGAGCCGATTGAAGCAGGTCGCCGTGAGCTGCTCCGGCGTCGGGTTCGGCAGCAGGTCGCCGGCGATTTGCTCGAGGGTGAAGACGTCGAACGGCTTGTTCTTGTTGAAGGAGTCGATGACGTAGTCGCGATAGGGGAAGACGCGCTGGCCCTGGTCGCCGTGATAGCCGACCGTGTCCGCGAACCGGGCCATGTCCAGCCAGGGGACGGCCATCCGTTCGCCGTAGTGGGGCGATCGGAGGAGGCGATCGACGAGCTTTTCATAGGCGCCCGGGTCGTCGTCCTGCTCGAAGGCGCGGACCTCGTCGGGCGTGGGCGGCAGTCCGATCAGGTCGAGGGAAAGGCGGCGGATCAGGGTCCGGCGATCGGCGTCCGGCGAGGGCGTGATCCCCTTCGATTCGAGGACGGCCTGGATGAAGGTGTCGATCGGGTTGCGGACCCGGGACGCGTCGCGGACGGCCGGGACGGGGGGCCGTTCGGGGCGGACGTAGGCCCAGTGGGCCTGGTATTCGGCCCCCTGGGCTACCCACGCCTTGAACGCCTGCTTCTGCGCGGGGGTGAGGGACTTGTGGCTCGACGGCGGGGGCATGACGGCCTCGGCGTCGTCGCTGAAGATCCGCGAGATGGCCTCGCTCTCGTCGGCCTTGCCGGGGACGATCGCCTTGAGGGCCACGGCGGAGTCGCGCTCGTCGAGCCGGAGTTTGGCCTTGCGGCGGTTCTTGTCCGGCCCGTGGCAGGAGTAGCAGTTCTCCGAGAGGATGGGCCGGATGTCGCGGTTGAACTGGACCGGGCTCTTGCGGTCGGGTCCGGCCTCGGCGGCCCGGAGGCGAGAGAAGTCGCCCGGCGTCAGCCCGAACGTGGCGAGGCCGAGGATCGCCAGGAGGAGTCGCCGTAATCGTGTGGGGCGGGTTCCTGGATCTGGCATGGCGGGCAACCTCCCGAGGCGGAGCGAAGAGAGGCAAGGCGATGGAGCCGGAGGCCGTGAGCCGATGGATACCCCACACTATAGGCGTGTCCGCCCGGCGATCTCTACCCGGCACCGCTCCTGCTCGCCCCTGCGACCCGGTCGAGGAAGTCCCGGATCGGCGGGATGCAGACGTCAAGGGAGTAACGCGCCTCGATCGTTCGGCGGGCCTCGCGGCCGATGCCCTCGTAATCACCCGGTCGGGCGAGGACCGCGAGGGCCGTCGCCGCGAGACGGTCCACGTCGAAGAGCGGTTCGAGGAGACCATTGACCCCGGGCTCGATGATCTCCCGGACGGGCGCGACGTCCGAGGCCAGCACGGGGAGGCCGGTGGCCATCGCGTTGAATAGCGACCAGGAGACGACGAAGGGCGCGGTGAGATAGAGGTGCAGGTCGCTCCGGCGCAGGAGGTCGGCCAGGTCCTCGGGCAGGATCCGGCCGGTGAAGACGAACTTCGAGAGGTCGTGATCGCCGCGGTCCAGCACCCACCGCTTGAAGCTCGGCGATCCGGTGTGGAGCTTGTCCCAGCCGTAGTGGATCTCCTCGCCGCCGACCACGAGGAAGAGCACGTCCGACCGCTCCCGGAGGATTCGCCCGGCGACCTCCATGAACAGGTCGAAGCCGCGGATCGATTCGAGGCCGCGGGAGACGAACGTCACCACCTTCGTCCCCGCCGGGATCGCCAGCTCCTTGCCGCCCACGATCAGCGGCGACGGCGGCGGCCCGGGCCGGTACAGGTCGATGTCGATGCCGTCGAAGAGTGCCTCGATCCGGGGCCGAAACCGCTCCGGGAACGAATCCCTCTGCCATCGCGTCGCCGAGTAGCCGGCGTCGCAATCCGCGAGCGCGGCGAGCGTCGGGGCGTTGATGCAGCGGGGGAAGAACGGGGCCGGCTCGGCCGGCGGCAGGTCGATCCGGTACGAGATGTCGCGATGGCTGGTCGCGAAATAATATTCGCAATAGACGATGATCGGCACGTCCAGGTGGTCGCGGAGGAAGAGCGTGGGAGCCCCGCGCCCGCCGTGGGCGACGACCAGGTCCGGCCGCAGGCCGGGCCGCGCCCGCATGGCCTCGGCGACCGTCGCGCACTGCTCGAGGTAGGCCCCGAAGATCTGCGGCCAGGGGATGCCGTCGTTCGAACGGTGATCGGCCGAGAGCGGGAGCTGGTGGATCTCCAGCGATTCGAGCATCTCGCGCGACGGCGTCGGGCAGCTCGAGAGCTGCTGGACCAGGTATGAGCAACGCCAGCCATACCGCCGTTTCAGCTCCAGGCCGAGCCGGCCGAACTGGGCGGGGAAGGCGTCGTGGAGGAAGAGCACGTGCACGGCGTCACCCCCTCCGCCCGGTGGCCGCAAGCTCGGCGAACCGTTCCGCGATTCGCGGCAGGCAGGCTTCGCGAGAGTAGCTCGATCGGACGAGCGCGGCGGCGGCCTCGCCGAGCGGCCGGTGCCCGTCCGGGTCGGCGAGCACGGCCAGGGCCCGCACCGTGAACGCCTCGGGATCGGCCGGGTCGGCGAGCAGGCCGGTCCGGCCCGATGTGATGGGCTCGCGGTGCGGCGCCGTGTCGGAGGCGAGCACGACGCAGCCGCGCCCCATCGCCTCCAGGAGCGATCGGGCGACCGGGTAGGGGCGGCCGGGCGCGACGTGAAGGTCGCTCGCGGCCAGGACCTCGGCCGTCGCGGCCGGCGAGCAGCGGCCCAGGATCCACATCCGCTCGGGGTCGGCCGCGGGCTCCTGTGCCCCGAGGCTGGCCGCGTAGTCGCGGCCGTGCTGGTAGACGTCCAGCCCGCGCTCCACGACCTGCGCCCCGACGATCGCGCAAACGACATCTTCGCGGACCTTCAGCACCGCGTTGGCCATCTTCCAGAACCGGTCGAAGCCCCTCAGCCGGTCGAGCGACCGGGCGACGAAGCTGATCACCTTGGTCCCGGCGGGGATGCTCCGCCCCGCGATCGTCCGCCTGGTCGTCGCGGGTGGCCGGCCGATCGAGGCGGGCTCACGCGGGGCGGCGACCCCGTCATGCTGGACCCACATCGTCTCGCGATAGGCGGGCGGATACAGGTGGCGTTGCCAGTGCGTGGGGGTCCACGCGACGTCGGCAGCCTCCAGATCCAGGAGGTCGATCGCATTGATCGACCGCCGCCACCGCGTGTAGGCGGGCGGTGCCCCGGGAGCGTCCTCGTCGGCGAGGTCATTATGCCGGGCGTGGAAGTAGTAATCGAAGAAGCTGACCCGCGGCGGCGCGGGGGTGTAGACGGGGGCGAAGAGGGACGAGCCGAGCATGGCCGAGCGGCCGACGACCAGGTCGATCGGCCGCGGCCGCCGGGATTCCAGGACCTCCCAGCAGCCGTAGGAGTAGCAGAGGCTCCGCTCGAGGGTCCGGGACCAGCTCACCGACGGATCGCGGGCCACGCCGCCGACGCCGAAGTTCTGGAGCTCCAGCCCGTTGCCCACGGAGGCCGGCCAGTTCTCCCGGGGCTCGGCGGTGTGGCAGTAGAACCAGCATCGATAGCCGCGACGGCGGACCAGCCAGTCGGCCATCGCCCCGAGCCGGCCGGGGAAATGGGGCTCGATCCAGAGGACGTGGAGCGGGTCCTGGTCCATGGCGGGCCTCGGCCTATCCGCTCCCCGTCTCCCTCTCGGTCGAATCCGGAATCACCAGGCGAAGTGCGCGAACGCCTTGTTGGCGTCGGCCATGCGGTGGACGTTCTCGCGGCGGGTGATCGCGGCGCCTTCGCGGTTGAACGCGGCGACCAGCTCGTCGGCCAGCTTGATGGCCATCGGCCGGCCCTTCTTCTCGCGGGCGGCCATCAGGATCCAGCGGATGGCCAGGGTCTGCTGGCGGGTCTTGTTGACCTGCATCGGGACCTGGTAGGTGGCACCGCCGACGCGCTTCGAGCGGACCTCGATCATCGGCTTGACGTTCTCGACGGCGCGGGTGAAGACGTCGATCGGCGGCTCGTTGGGGAGCCGCTTCTGGATCAGCTCCATGGCATCGTAGAAGATGCGCTGGGCGACGCTCTTCTTGCCGTTGTGCATGACGCAGTTGATGAACTTGCCGGCCAGCTTCGAGCCGTACCGGGGGTCGGGTCGGAGGTGCGTCTTGCTGGCGGTGAACTTGCGGGCCATATCGGAAAATCCGTCCTGCGGGGATTCGATTCGGGTAGTCGTCGAGAACCGGGGCTACGTCACTTCTTCTTGGCCGGCGCGGCCGCCTTCTTCTTCTGGGCCCCGTACTTGGAACGGGCCTGCTTGCGGTCGGCGACGCCCTGGCAGTCGAGCACGCCCCGGACGATGTGGTAGCGGACGCCAGGCAGGTCGCGGACGCGGCCGCCACGCACCAGGACGATCGAGTGCTCCTGGAGGTTGTGCCCCTCGCCGCCGATATAGGCGGTGATTTCCTTGCTGTTGGAGAGCCGGACCCTGGCCACCTTGCGGAGGGCCGAGTTCGGCTTCTTGGGGGTCATGGTCTTGACCTGGAGGCAGACGCCCCGCTTGAACGGGCAGGACTCGAGCACCGGGGCCTTGGTCTTGTACTTCACCGGCCGGCGCGGCTTGCGAACGAGCTGATTGATCGTGGGCATGTCTCGGTCGTTTCCCTTACCCCGGAGCCGTCCGTCCAGGCTCCCAACCGTCCCTCATCCATCCGTTCCGGGGCCAACTGTGCGAAAGAAACTACGGGATTGAGTCACTCGTCGAGTCGAAAGGCGATGCGATCCGGCGACCCGTCGAAACAGGTCCCGGAACCCCCCGGCTCGCGTCGAGCCCTGGGTCAAGAGCGGCAACTCGCCCTGCCATCGCCGTGATCCGTCCGGCGGCCCCATCGGGATGCTAGGGTCCCCCGCGCGGCCATGGGCACGGCGCGCAAACACTGAGGGCCGAAGCTACGAGTGTAATGAGTCTATCCCGCCTGTCAACCCTCCGCGACGTCATTTCCCGGACCTCGGGCCCCCGGGACTTCCCTGCCCTCCTGCCCGATCCGGGACCTGCGACGGCGGCCGGCTCACGCTCGGGGCTCGACTCGATCTGGGCGATCGGTGTCCCCGGGTTCCTGTTCGTAAGGGTCTTTCAAATCTGTGGTTAAGCTCCGCCCTCGCCGGATTCCGGGCTCAGGCGAGGATGGCGTCGATCGCCTTGCCGTGGTCGATGTCGAGTCGCTTGCGGCCGGGGATCTCGAGGCGGCGGGAGTCGAGGCCGAGCAGCTTGAGGATCGTGGCGTGGATGTCGGTTACGTAATGGCGAGACTCGACGGCGTGGAAGCCGATCTCGTCGGTCGCGCCGTGGACCACGCCCCCCTTGATCCCGCCGCCGGCCATCCAGACGCTGAAGCCGAAGATGTGGTGATCGCGGCCGTCCGAGCCCTGCGAGCCGGGCGTGCGGCCGAATTCGGTGGCGAAGACCACGAGCGTCTCCTCGAGCAGCCCGCGCCGGGCCAGATCCTGGAGCAGGCCGGCGATCGGCCGGTCGACGGCCAGGGCGTTCTGAGCGTGGTTGGACCTCAGTCCCGAGTGCGCGTCCCACGCGCCGGCACCGCCGCCGCCGTGCTGGACCTGGATGAACCGCACGCCCCGCTCCACTAGGCGGCGGGCCGCCAGCATCTGCATGCCGAATTCCCGGCAATGCGGCAGGTGCAGCCCGTAGAGGTTCCTGGTCTCCTCGCTCTCCTGCCGGAAGTCGACCGCCTCCGGCACCGATCGCTGCATGCGGAACGCCAGCTCGTACGAGGCCACCCGAGCCGCGATCGCCGCGTCCCTGGGCGATTGCGCGGCCCGGAGCCCGTTCAGCTCGCCGAGGAGGCCCACGCCGACCGACCTCGCCCGCGCGGAGACGGTCCGTTCGGGCTGGCCGAAGTCGAGCGGATTCTCGGGGTCGATGCGGAGGGGCACCGCGTCGTGGGCGGGGCCCAGGTAGTGGCCATCCTTCTTGTTCCAGTACTCGCGGGTCCCCAGCGAGATGAACTGCGGCAGGTCGTCGTTGAGCGAGCCGAGGCCGTAGTGGACCCACGCCCCCAGCGTCGGGAAGTCGCCGTCGTTCTGGTGCCGGCCGGAGTGGAACTGGGTCTGGGCGCCGTGGTTGCTGTCGGTCGTCCACATCGACCGCACGACCGCCAGCCGGTCGACCTGATTGGCCAAGTGGGGGAACCAATCGCTCACCTCGATCCCGCTCTCGCCACGCTTCCGGTAGCCGACCTGGAGCGGGTAGAGCACATTCCGCTGGTTGCCGTTCCCGTCGGGCACGACCAGCCGTTCGACGGCCAGCCGTTTGGGGGACTGGACGTCCGCGAACGGCGTCTCGGCGATGGTCTTGCCGGCGTAGCGCGTGAGCATCGGCTTGGGATCGAAGCTCTCCATGTGGCTGACGCCGCCGTTCATGAACAGCCAGATGACGCTCTTCGCCCGGGGCGCGAAGTGGGGACGCCCGTCCGGCGGCGACCAGGTGCCCTCGGCCCCGATGCCGTCGCGCTGCAGCATGGCCCCCAGGGCGAGGGCCCCGAATCCGGACAGGAATCCGCGTCGGTTGGCGTTCCCGGCACGGCCCGCGAGGTCCTCGTCGTGGTCGAACATCTTTGGCTCCCGGAGGAGGCGCCTCGCCCGCCAGGGCCCGGCCCCAAGCTCATCGCAGGGTCACGAAGTCGTTATGGTTCAGGAGGACCCACACCAGATTGGCCCGGGACCAGGCGATCGCGTCGCCGGCCCGGCCCGCCTCGGGGAGCCGGGTCCATTCGCCCAGCGCCCGGGCCATCGCGGCCACCTCCGCGTCGCTCGGCTCGGCCCCCAGGAGGACCACGAAGGCCAGTCGCGCGAAGGCCGGGTCATCGGCCGCGCCGCCGAGCGCGGCGAGCCGGCGGCCGAGCCGCGCCGCGACCGGCGCCGAGGCGTCGAGCACCAGCCGGCTATTCGTCAGCGCGAGTGCCTGCTGGGGCACGATGCTCTGCTCGCGGCGGTAGCACTCCTTGACGAGGGCCTCGTCGAAGGTCGTGAGGAACGGGTTGCGCTCGTTGTTGGAGTGGAAGAAGTAGAGGCTACGCCGGGCGGAGTTGGCCTGGTCGGGGGTGGCGACCGGGGGGCCGCCGATCGCGGTGTCGAGGGTCCCGGCCAGGGCCAGGATGGAGTCGCGTACGACCTGCGACTCGAGGCGGATGGCGGTGCGCCGCCAGAGGTGGACGTTGTCCGGATCCTTGGCCGCCCCCGCGTCGTCCGCCGAGGTCGAAGATGTAGTCGACGACAGGCGATAGACCGACGATTCGACGATCAGGCGATGCAGGTGCTTCATGCTCCAGCCACTGTCGACGAGCTCCGCCGCGAGCCAGTCCAGGAGCTCGGGGTGCGTCGGCGGGCTCCCCTTGCGGCCGAAGTCGAACACGGTCGGCACGAGGGGCGTCCCGAAGTGGCGAGCCCAGATGTGGTTCGCGGCCACCCGGGCGGTAAGCGGGTTACGCCGGTCGATGATCCATCCCGCCAGGGCCCTGCGACGTCCGCTGCTGCGGGGCGGGAACGAGACCGCCGGGTCATCCTTGCTCGAGTCCTTGAAGCGAGTCGGGCTCCACTGCGCCCCGACGAGCTTCGTGTAGGTCTCGCCCGGCTCTGCTTCCGCCTTCTCGGCCTTGCCGAGTGCCTCCCGCGCCGAGGCGACTGTCTTGGCGGCGGCCTCGCGGCCGCCGGCCGCCGCGCGATGCCGTTGCAATTCGGCCGCGGCGAGGTCGGACCGCGCCCGGGCCGTCGCATGGGCACGCTCGGCGAGGGCCGCGCGGCGTCGGACCTCCGCCGAGTCTGCGTTCATGGCCTCGGCGCGACGTTCGACGCTCTGGTACTCGGCTCGCGCCGCCGACAGCACGGCCTCGGCGACCTTCAACTCCAGCTCCGCCTCGACCCGGCCGGGGGCCTGGCCCGCCGCGGCGAGCTTCGCGCGGGCGGGGTCGAGCCTCGCCTCCGCGGCGGCGATCTTCGCCAGGGCCGCCGCGCGATAAGCCTCGACGACCCAGGCCCGGCGCTCCGGTTGCCAGGCCCCGGGGGGGAGATCGACGGCAGCGGGCTTCAGCGTCTCGAAGGCGAGCATCGCCGGGACGGCGGGACCGACCGGCGCGGAGCGATCGGGGCGGTTCTCCTCGCCGCGGACGAAGCGGTACGTGGGCTCGTCCGGGAGCCCGTCGAAGGCACGCGGAATCCCATCCCGGCCCAGGTCCGGCTCGCCCGGCACCATGTCGACCCGCACGTGATAGGGCTCGAAGACGGCCCGCATGCGGTAATATTCGACCTGCGCGATCGGGTCGTACTTGTGGTCGTGGCATTTCGCGCAGTTCATCGTCAGGCCGAGGAAGCCCTTGCTCACGTGCTCGACCGTCTCGTCCATCCACTGGTTGCGGTTGAACAGGAAGTAGTTCCTCGCCAGATAGCCGGTCGCCCTCAGCGCGTCGGGGTCGTCCGGGCGAATCTCGTCGGCCGCGAGCATCAGGCGCACCATCTCGGCGTACGACCGGTCGACGTTGAGCGATTCGACGATCCAGTCGCGCCAGTGCCAGATGTGCTTCTGGCTATTGCGGAGCTGGTCGCCGAGTCCCCACCAGTCGCTGTACCGCCAGATGTCCATCCAGTGCCGCGCCCAGCGTTCTCCGTGGCGGGGGTCCGCGAGGAGACGATCCACCGCGCGCCCGTACCAGCCGGGCGCCCTGTCGCCCACGAATGCCGCGATCTCCTCGGGCGTCGGCGGGAGGCCGATCAGGTCGATGGAAAGCCGCCGGATCAGCTCCGTGCGGGAGGCCTCGGGGCTCGCCGCCAGCCCGAGCTCCTCGTGTCGCCGTGCGACGAACGCATCGATGGGGTTGTTCGCCCAACCGGCCCGTCGGACGCGCGGGACCTCCGGCCGCACGATCGGGCGGAAGGCCCAGTGGTCGCGGGGATTCGCCTCGGGCAGCTCGCCGGCCGGCGCCGGGGCTCCGGCCGCGATCCAGGCTCGCAGATCGGCCAACTGCCCGGCCGTGAGCGCTTCGCCCTCGTGCTCGGGCGGCATTCGCTCCGCCGGGTTGGCCGCCGACACCCGCTGCAGGAGCAGGCTGTCCTCCGGGCCCAGCACCGGGCCGCTATCTCCGCCGCGGCGAATCAGCTCGGCCGTGTCGAGCCGGAGCCCCCCCTTCTGCTTCAGGCTCCCGTGGCAGGCGTAGCAGCGAGCCTTGAGCAGCGGCTTGACCCGCGAGAGATAGTCCTCCCGACCGTCCGCCGCCGTCGCCCCTCCCGGAAACGCGGCGAGGAGGAGACACCATGCCGCGAGGCCGCGGCTCGCGGCGGCGAGGATTCGGGCCGGCCGGCTAGGACTCGCCGATCGCGAAGGTTCCGCGGAGACCATCGACACGCGGCGTCACCTTTATTCATGTGTTCCGGGGGAGGGATGGCGAGAGCCCTCATCATGGCCCGGCCGCACACGCGATGGCAAGCCATCGCCGAGATCGCCCGCGCCCCGCGATCCGGAGCCGAGAGCCCTCCCGGATCGCGAGGCCGTCGCCGAAATCACGCATTCCCTCAGCGGTTCCGGGCGTCCGCGCCCCCGGGCGGCAGCATGTCCTCCGGGCCGATGTCGTGGGTCTCGTCGCACTGGCGAAGATCGTCCAGGCCCCGTCGGACGGCGGCGGCGAAGTCGGCGTCGGTGGTTGATTCGGGCGAGAAGCCGGACATCGGCCGGAGCTTGCTCGCGTCCGCCTTCGCATCCGCGGCGATTCCCAGCAGCCTCCCCGCGCCTCCGGACCCCATGGTGAGGAGGTCGCGGCGGGCCCGTGCGGCGACGGCCTCGATCGCGGCCGGAGGACGATCAGGCGGTAGCGGGACCTCGACCCAGGTGGACACGTCTTGCTGCACCCCCCGCGCGTCGCGGTGCGTCTCATCCCAGTACGTCGCCTCCAGTCGCACCCTGGCCTTGCCCGGCAGGTCGTCCAGGCGGGCGGGCTCGCCAGGCATGCCCGATGGCTCGTCGACCGGCAGGTACTCACGCTTGCCGTCCTTGACCTTGAAAAACCTGCGGGGGACGATCAGCCACCAGCAGAATTCCACGCCATCGCGGCTCGCGGTGCCGAGCACGATGCGGTCGTAGTTCCCCCCCATCATGCCGTTTCCCATCGGCTGGAAGGCCACGTCGAGCGCGACCACCTCGGGATTGATCGGCCGTCGCCGCGGGGGATACTGCCGCAGGAACTCCGGCGTCCCGCGCACCGAGGAGACGACGTAGAATCCCTCGCGATTCACCAGCGGCTGGACGTCGTGGACCGCCAGGATCAGGCCGCCCAGCTCCACGCGATGGAGAGACCGATCGAGCGGATGAAGGCTCTCGAAGGCCGCATCGCGGTCGATGACGCGGGCCCCCTCGGGGAGCCTGGCCGCGAGCTTCTCGGCCGGGATGGGCACGTCGTAGGCGATCCGGATCTGACGCTCCCGGCGCCAGGTGCCGTCGTCCCCGCGACGCTCGACGGTGATCTCACGAATCCTCCCATTCGATTCCGCCAGGACGATCCCCCGTGCCGGGGGAGTGGCGTTTCGGATCGCGATCGTCGAGGCCCGGCAGACGTGGCCGTCGACCGCGCGGTCGAGCTCGGGGGCGCGGACCGGGATACCCTCATCGCGAATCTCGGAAAGGGAGAGCATGCCCGGGAGCATCGTCGTGAAGAAGCCGGGGCTGCGCTGGCGGAGCACGACCTGTTCGCCCTGAGGCTCGGCAGTCCGCCACGACCATTGGGTCGTGCCGTCCTCGACGACGATCTGCCCCGGGAGCTCGGCCCGTAGGCCCCTGTCGCGACCGTACCAGAGGTCGAACTTGCCGAGCTCCTTGCCTTGATCGTCCCAGGTGGTGGTCACCAGGTGCGCCGTCTGGGCCTTCCTCAGGTCGTCCTGGACCGCCGCCAGCAGGTCCTTCGGCGTGCTCAGGAGGAGCAGCCAGGCCAGGATCAGCGAGGCCGCCAGCCCGGTCATCGCGGTCCCCGCGAGCAGCCGGCCTCGCCAGCGGGGCCTGTGCGGCGGACTGACCGCGATCCGGCTCATCACGTCATCAACCATGGACCGGGCCGGCCATTCCTTGCGGAGCTGGTCGAAGCGGGCCTCCAGTTCGTCGCTCATCGCGTCACCCCCTTGTTCACGTGAGTTCTCAGCCTCTCGATCGCGCGGGAGAGCTGCTTGGTCACGGTGCCGACCGGCCGGCCCAGCGCCGCGGCGACCTCGGCGACGGACTGGCCTTCGAGGTATCGTAGCGAGACGACCACGCGCTCGTGCTCCGGCAGCCGGGCGACGGCCTCCAGCAGCTCTTCCGAGTCCGAGGAGAGGCCGTCGGCCGGCCCTGCCCCGCACCCATCGAGCGATTCCGACCGGACCGGCTCGCGGGCCCGGCGTCGGGCCAGGCGGGTCGCCTCTCGCCCGGCGATCCGCACCAGCCAGGCCCCGAACTGGTCGGGGTCCCGAAGGTCGCGCAGCCGTCTATACGCCTGGAGGAAGGCCTCCTGCCCCGCATCCGCCGCGGCGTGGCCGTCGCGGAGCACGCGCCAGGCCGTGGCCCAGACCGCGCGCTCATGCCGCGCCACGAGTGCGGCGAACGCCTCCCGCCGGCCGTCGAGCACGGCCCGCACGATCTCGCCATCGCTCTGCATCGGTCTCTCTCCCGGGGTTCATCCCCCCATAGAGAGGCGCGTCGCGGCGGAAATGCGACAAGGAGCCGAGGTGTCCCTCATGCGGAATTCGGGCGGTCCGGACTGTTCAATGCGAGACGCGTCTTCTCGATCTCGCGGCGGAGTTCCTCCTCGTCCGGCAGGCTGGTGAGATATCGAGATGCGAAGACCTGCGCGTTCATTCCGCCGGTCGCATAGCGGACCACCGTGTCGCTTTTTTCGCTGCACAGGATGATGCCGATCGGCTCGCCCTCGCCCGGTTCCGCGAGGTTCTCGCGAGCGTAATTCAGGTAGAGATTCATCTGTCCGGCGTCGGCATGAGTGAATCGCCCCAACTTGATGTCCACGATCACGAGGGCGCGGAGACGCCGATGGAAGAGGACGAGGTCCATCCGATACCACACGTCGTCGATGGGGATTCTTTTCTGCCGGGCCACGAAAGTGAAGCCCTTGCCGAGTTCGAGGAGGAATGCCTCGAGGTGCCGAATGAGGGCCTCCTCGAGGTCGGATTCGCTGTACTCGTCCTTCAGGCCGAGGAATTCGAGCACATAGGGCGAACGTATCTCCTCTTGGACGGTCACCACGTCCTCTGGCTTCGGAGTCTGCCCGTTCGCCAGCATCGCATCCTTCCGCCGCGACGCCGCGACTCTCTCGTAGAACTGCGTGGCGATTTGCCGGTCGAGCTGTCGGACCGACCATGCCCCGCGGATTGCCTCCGCCTCGTAGAAGGTCCGGGCCTGGTCGCTCTCAACCGTCATCAGTCGGACATAATGGGACCAGGAGAGGGGGAACAGGCCAAGGAGGGATTCGCCGAGCAGCGGCGGTTGGTCGGGCGACCTTGCAGGTAGTTCGGAGGAAGGCAACCCCTCGGTTTGCCTTGCCCTGGCCGTCAATTTTCCAGACGGTGTCTGGAATATCTCCCAGCCGAGATAGAAAGCCCGCATCTGGAAGAGGTTAGACTTCGAAAACCCTCTGCCGTGCGTCCTGGAAAGATCCGCGGAAAGGCGGATGAGGAGAGCCTCACCATAGCCGGCACGCTTCTCCCCTCCTTGCTCGTGTTCAACGATCCGTCGCCCGATCTCCCAGTAGGCTCCGGTCAGCACCGCGTTGACGGCGCGTGCCGACGTTCGTCTCGCCTCCTCCAGCAGCGATCCGATGCCGGAGATGAGTTCGTGGTAGTTGTCCGCAGAATAGACGAGAATCGGCTCGTTCGACGTCGAACGCGGCTTCTTTGCCATGATCCGCTCGACCTAATAAAGAATCTTGGAATACCCCTGTCGGGTTAGACCTTCACCCTAAGGCCCGACCACGACAGCAACCCCGTGAGGGCGCAGACGACGGCCGCCATCCCCAGCGAACCGGCCACGGACACGACCGGATCGGACGAGCCGGTGTAGCTGTGGACGACGCCCAGCCCGACCACCCCGAGGAGCCAGGTCAGGATCGGGTGGAGGAAGTAGGCCACCAGCGGGTTGGCCCCCGCGAAGGAGAAGAGCGAGGCCCAGCCGCGGAAGCCGCCGACGTCGATGATCCGATACAGGACGATCCAGAGCCCGGAGGCGATGGCGGCGCACCAGTAGCACCACGTCGGCGTGGCGGCGTTCTTGTTGATCCCCTCGAAGTTGTCCATCAGCAGGCCGGCCAGGAAGAGTCCGGCCGCGAACATCGCCGCCCAGGAGGTGCGGTCGCGGGGCGTCACGACGTCGCTGTCCCGCTTGAGGATCGAGCCGAGGAGCGTGCCCGCCATCACGATCGCGGCCAGCGAGCCGAACGAATCACCCAGGCTGACGTAGTTGCCGACGGCGTTGACGACGCCGGCCACCGCATCGACCGCCCCGCGGGCGGGGGCGAGCCAGGACTTGCTGTCCAGGTGGGTGAAGAGGCCGCCGTGGTGCATCGCCAGGTGCATGGTCATGCAGAGGGCCATCGCCCCCATCAGCCACTCGCGGCGGCGGCCGATCGCCAGGACGATCAGGCTGGCCGCCAGGTAGGACCAGCCGATCAGGCCGAGGATCCCCCACCAGCCGGCCCGCATCCAGGTCCAGGCCTCGACGTGGCCGTAGAACGGCAGGGTGGTCTCGGCTGGCTTGCGGCGGTAGATCGCCAGCAGGGTGAGCAGGCCGACGATGCCCAGGACCTTGAGCCCGAGGAAGACCTTCCGGCGCGTGCCTTCCTCCCGCGGCGGCGAGCACCACGCGAGCAGGAGGGCGATGAAGCCGAGCAGGCCCCAGGTCCGCGGTGCCATGGTGGTCACCCGCTGGTAATTCTCGGACATCACGCCCATCAGCAGGAGCGCAGCGGTCCTGGTGGCGATGTGCCCCAGCCGGGACCCGAGCGAGAGGCCCGCCTCCCTGGCCCGATCGAAGGCCAGCGGGATCGAGACGCCGACGATGAACAGGAACATCGGGAAGACGATGTCGGCGAGAGTCATCCCGTCCGCGTTCGAGGGGTGGATGTGCCTCATCCACGCGGGCGATCCGTCGCCGAGGTCGTTCACGAAGACCATCAGGAAGATCGTCAGCCCGCGGAGCACGTCCACCGAGGCCACCCGCGAGGCGGGGATCTCGCGGGGCGTCGGGGCGGGCTCGTCGAGGGTCGGCAGGTCGGCGGTGAGTGTCGTCATGGCACGATCGTACCGCATCCCCCCGCTCGCGTCACCCGACAAGGACAGGCCGGGGATGGTCGGATCAGAACGGGATTCCGTAGGTCCGCGGGGCGTCGCGCCAGAGCGTCATCGGCTCGCCCGTGACGGGATCGCGGGCCGGGATCGGCAGGCTGCCGATCAGCTTGACGGCCGCGCGAAACTCCGCCTCGGAGACCCGGTCGTCGCGGATCAGGTCCCAGTCCCGGCCCTCGGGATAGCCGCCGACCATCCAGGAGTCGGCCGAGCAGTCCAGCCGGGTGTGCGACGTCCCGGCCGGCAGCACCACGACGTCGCCGGGGGCCAGGTCGACGATCTTGCCCCCCTCGCCGCCGAGCCGGAGCTGGATCCGCCCGCGGGCCATGCCCAGGACCTCGTGGGTCGTGGAGTGGTAGTGGTAATAATCGTAGACCCCCAGCTCGCGCCAGTTGTTCAGCCAGTCGTGGCGCCGGAATGTGGCCTCGATCGCGTCGGCCAGGTCGCCCCCCTCGACCGACGGCGACACTCCGCCGCGGTAGAGCAGGACCGGGAACCGGCTGTTGGGGACCCGGCCGCCGGGGCCGAAGTGGAGCGTCTCCAAACGGGGCTTGCCTTCCGCCATGTCGTCATCATCCTTCCGCGTAGAGAGGGTCGAGATCGCGTCAACCGGTGGGACCGTCGGGCTCCACCACGCCGCCATAGGGGACGTCGCGGCCTCCATACCGCCGGACCCGGAGGTTGGCCTGCTCGGCGTGCCCGACGAAGCCCTCCAGGGCGCAGAGCCGCGAGCAATAACCGCCGATCCTCGCCGCGGCCGCATCGGTGAGGACTCGCTGATACGTGCAGGTCTTGAGGAACTTGCCGACCCAGAGGCCGCCCGTGTATCGGGCGGCCCTGCGGGTGGGGAGGGTGTGGTTCGTGCCGATGACCTTGTCGCCGTAGGCGACGTTGGTGCGCGGGCCCAGGAACAGGGCGCCGTAATTGCGCAGATGTTCCAGGAAGTAGTCGGGGTCGCGAGTCATGACCTGGACGTGCTCGGAGGCGATGCGGTCGGCGATCCGCACCATCTCCGCGTCGTCGTCCGCCACGCAGACGGCGCCGTGGCGGTCCCACGCCTGGCGGGCGATCGGGGCCGTGGGAAGTACCTCAAGCAGCCGCTCGACCTCGGCGATGGTCCCGCGGGCGAGCGCGTCCGAGCTCGTGAGCAGGATGGCGGGGGAGTCGGGCCCGTGCTCGGCCTGCCCGAGCAGGTCGGTCGCGCAGATCTCGGCGTCCGAGGAATCGTCCGCGATCACGAGGGTCTCCGTCGGCCCGGCCAGGAGGTCGATGCCCACCCGCCCGAAGAGCTGTCGCTTGGCCTCCGCGACGAACGCGTTCCCCGGCCCGACGAGCATGTCGACCGGCGCGATCGACGGCGTCCCGAGCGCCATCGCGGCCACGGCCTGGACGCCGCCCAGGCAGTAGATCTCGTCCGCGCCCGCCAGGTGCTGGGCCGCGACGATCGCCGCGGCCGGCGCCCCGCGGTGGGGGGGCGCACACGTCACCACCCGGGGCACGCCCGCGACCTTCGCCGTGATCACCGACATGTGCGCCGAGGCCAGCAGCGGGTACTTGCCGCCCGGCACGTAGCACCCGGCCGAGCCCACCGGGATGTTCCGGTGGCCCAGGACGACCCCCGGCAGGGTCTCCACCTCGACGTCGTGGATCGCCTGTCTCTGGTGCCGGGCGAAGGTGCGGACCTGCTCCTGGGCGAAGGCGATGTCCTCGAGGTCGCGCCGCGTGATGCCCCCCACGCACGCCTCGATCTCCGCGGCCGAGAGCCGATAATCGTCCCGATCCCAGCCGTCGAACCGGACGGAGAGCTCCCTCACGGCGAGATCGCCGCGGCTCGAGACGTCGTCGAGGATCCGCTCGACGGTCTCGCGGACCTTCGCGTCGACGGCGGCGGTTTCCGCCTGATCGACGCCCCGCTTCAGCCAGCGTTCCACCGCGGGCCCCCTTTGCCGATCGCGAGGTCAAGGCGTCCTCGGGGAAGATCCGCACGGTCCCGAGGTGCCGTCGTGGAGGAGAATGGAGACAGGCTAAGGGGATGAGCCATCCCGGGGAAGGCCCGACCGGTCCGGATTCGAAGTTTGCCCCTCGCCGCGTCGCGGAGGAGCCTCGCTCAGGGCCGTCGCCCTCGTGCGCCGGTATGCCCGGCGGGCGGAACTTGCCGGCCGTCGTGCCATCCCGTTCGTTCGGGCGAGAGGATCTGCGGCGATGCTGTGACCTCGGCGTCAATTCAAGAGCACCAAGAGCCCAATCGGGGACCACCCTGGAGGGCTTCATCCGACATCTCGGGTGGACCCGAGACTATAATGGTGCTTATTCTGGACTTATGTCCAGTATGTCGACGGTCCGGGTCGGAGGGGCGGGTGAGCAGACGATCGAGACCAAGGCCGCGTGCCCCGGGTGTCTGCGTCGGGATCGACCTTGCCGGGGTCGCGCACCGGGAGACCGGCGTGGCCATCCTCCGGGCGGGCCGACTGGAGGTACTGACGACGGCCGGGCCGGATGAGGAGATCCTGGAGCTGGCGCGAATGGCGGGTCGGTGGGGGACGGTCGCGATCAACGCCCCGCTGAACCGGCCCCTGGGCCGCTGCTGTCTGGACGACGACTGCGTCTGCCGTACCGATCCGGGCACCCGCAGTCGCCACCTCGAACGTGAGCTGGCACGCATGGGGGTCCCGGCATTGGCAACGGCTCTCATAAAAATCCTCGCTCGCCGGGGGATCCGACTCGCGGACGCCCTCAAGGCCGAGGGGTACGAACCGCTGGAGGTCTACCCTTTCGCCACCCTCAAGCTCCTCGGCCTGCCCTGGCGGGCCAAGCGCACCGCGGCCGGGCGTCGTCGCATTCGCCGGGCCCTGAAGCCCCTGGTGCCAGGTTTCGAACGTCAGCACGCCTGCGAGCACCAGCTCGACGCCATCGTCTGTGCGCTAACGGCATCCCTGTGGCGGCAGAGGCGCACCCGCGGTGTCGGCCTTCCCGAGGAAGGGGTCATGACGATCCCGGACCCGGATCTTTGCGGCGGCCTGAGAGGCCCTGGGCTTGGCGGTTGATGGGACATCGCGGGTTGTCAGAGCGGACATGGGGCCGGCGTAAACGGCGCGTTGATCCCGTTGTCTCGAGGTAGGGCGCTTGCGCCTTCCGGCCTACCGGCCCCACTCGTCGGGTCACCCGGATATCGCGCGCGGGGGCCGGATGCGGCGATCCCGCCTTCCGGCGATCAGTGCCCTGACGAGGATGCGGATCGCGGCCGTGAGGCCTTTCCCACGTCGTCTCGTCGCGGCTTCGCCGTCATTCACCTGCGGTTCGCGGGCCGACCGGCGGGTAGACGATCCTGGGGGCCTCCGCATCGCGAGGACCGGGAGGATCGAGGCCCACAGGAGGAACAAGCCCGATGCAGGTTCGGCGCGGGTCGAGTCTGGCGTCGCGTCTCGCCGGGGCCCGGCGTGCCGGGGCGATAGCGGGGAGGTGGCCGCCTCGATCCCTCCGCTGTCGCCGTCCGGGGGGCCGTCCTCGTCCAGTGCCTGGCCGACCCGATCGAGACGATCCTCGATGCCGGAGACGAAGCGGTACAGGGAGTCTGTCGGGGATTCGCGGTGCCATCCCGAATCCGTCCCGGACCCGTCGATTGTCGCCGGATTGGACGCGCTCGCCCGCGGCTCATGGTCGAGGTCTCCGACGAGCGGGTCCTCGGAATCGTCGGCCGTCGGCAGCAGGACGGCCACCGCGGGCATCGTATCGTTCTTCAGCGGGAGCACGTTCGAGGTTTCTTGCCAGTTCACGACCATCAAGTTGGAGATCGCGGTCGCGAATGAGCCCCCGACCATCGCGGGCAAGACCTGTGGCATGCCGGACTGTCCGGCGACGAAGGAGCTGAACATTCCGGCGACGTTGGAGAGGCCGGACAGCATGCCCGACGCGATGTTCTGGGACATGGAAAAGAACGCCGGATTGCTCGTCGACATGGTGGACCACGCGGTCGATATGAACTCGACCGACGCGATGGCACCGGTCGATCCGACGTCGAACCCGTAGGACGACGGCGAGTTGGCTTGTGCGGGGGGCGAGCCGCCCAGCCCGAGCATCAAGGTCACGTCGAGGACGGCATTGCTCCCCTCGGTGCTGACATAAAAGCGGAGGGCCTGGCCTTGCCGCCCGTCGACCACGACGCCGGTCGGCCGCCCCGAGTCGGCCAGGACGAACGATTCGGCCAGGGCGATGCCGGCCCACCCGCCGTTCAGGAGCGAGATCCGGGAATCCCCGTTGTTCGCGACGACCAGGTCGAGGAACCCGTCGCCGTTGTAGTCGCCCGCGACGGCCGCGATCGGATTCAGCCCGCCGGTGGGGATGGTGACCGCCTGCGTCCGCGGATCGAGGAAGTCCGGGTAGATGGACAGGGTGCTGGAGACGGAGTTCACGATCACCAGGTCATTCTCGGGACCGCCGGTGAACTGGCCCATGTAGGCACGGATCGGCCCGTCGCCGCTCGCGTAGGTGCGCGCCGTCCGGTCGGTGAAGAACCCGCCCCCTTCTCCGAACAACATGCTCACCGTGTTGCTGCCCTGGTTCACCACCAGCACGTCCGGGCGATCGTCGCCCTCGAACTCGCCCAGGGTGGTGGAGATCGGGGACAATCCCGCGGCGAGGCGGGGTCCCCGTTCGATCTGGAAGCCCGCGGCGCCGACGTGGGTGATGAAGACGCTGACGTCGTTGGAGCCCGAGTTGGTGACGAACAGTTGGCGGCTCCCGTATTCGTCGACGCCGCCCACCTGGACCTCCACCGGGTTCGTCCCCGTGAAGACCCTCAGCGGCGACGCGAACACGCCTCCGCCGACTCCCAGGTAGATGAGCAGGCTGTTGCCGCCGCTGTTGGCCACGAGGAGGTCCGAGATGCCGTCCCCGTTCAGGTCGGCGATCTTGACGTCGCTGGGGGCGAGCAGGCCCTCGCCGCGTCCCTGGAGGAAGGTCTGGCCCGCCTGCGGGCTCGTGACGACCAGCTCATCCCGGGCCTCGTTGGTCAGGACGAAGCTCGGCCGGCCGTCCCCGGTGATGTCACCGACCGCCAGCGTCACCACCTCGTTGGCCCGCTGGTAGGGTGCGAACGTCCCGTCGCCCCGGCCCAGCAGGATCAACAGGTCGCCGGCATCGTTGGAGACCAGGAGATCCGCCCGGCCGTCGCCGTTGATGTCCCGAGAGGCCACATCGCTCGGCTGGCTGCCCACGGAGATGCGCTGCCCTTGCACGAAGTGCCCCGAGCCGTCGTTCAGCAGGATCCACAGGTCCTGGCTCCCCCGGTTCAGGATCAAGAGGTCGAGATCGGTGTCCTCGTTGAACGAGCCCAGGAGGACCCTGATCGGATCGAACCCCGCCTGGATACTCAGGGCGAGCTCCGGATCGCCGAACTGCCCACCGGCCAGCCCGGGGAGGGCACAGACCCGGTTGGAGCCGCGATCGAGAATGATCAGGCCGGGATTGCCGTCGCCATTGAAGTCGCTGGCCACGAGCGTCGTCGGTTGATCGGGGCTGGTGCGTTCGAGGCGGCCTCCGTGCCAGGTCAGGCCGGCCGGGCTCAGCCCTGCCGAGAGGCGGATCGGCGTGGCGAAGGCGCGGAGCGCGAGACAGTTCACGACGCTGACGTCTCCGGAGCCTTCGTTCGTGATCACGATCTCGGGAAAAGCCGCCCCGGGCGTCAGCATGATGATGGCGTCCGAGGGGCTGACCCCCACGTCGATCGCTGAATGGACCCGGGTGAAATGGCCGTCCGATCCCTGGAACAGGATCAGGGCCTGACCGGTCGCGCGGGCCAGGACGACCAGGTCCTCTCGGCCGTCTCGGTCCAGGTCGCCGGCGATCACCCGGGACGCGAGCCATCGGGGATCGAGCGGGATCAGGTCGTACGACTGGGTATTGTCCGCATTCCAGGTGGCCACGACGAGCCCCGGCCCCTGGACCGTGAGGATGGCCGTCGTGATGCCGGTCGCGGATGCGACGAAGGTGAAATCCCGGATGGCGCCGGGATACATCGGGGCGATGAGCTGGGGGGCGCCGAATTGCCCCGGCTCGTCGGGGCGTCCCAGGCGCAGGAGGGGATGCCCGCTGCCGTCGAGCACCAGGGCATCATCGACACCGTCTCCGTTCAGGTCGCCGAGCCAGAGCTTGCGGCCCTGCGCGGAAGAGGTGGAGACGGGCGCGAGGAAGCGTCCGTCGCCGACGCCGATCCAGACGCGAACCGTGCCGGTCGCGAGCGAGCCGACGGCGAGGTCGAAGATGCCGTCGTCGTTGAAATCCCCCGCCAGGAGCCCGTCGACGTTCATCCCGGCGTCGAATGGATCCAGTATGGCGGACTCGCCGTCCGGCTGCCCGAGGTAGACCTGCAGGAGCGAGGATCCCCGCGTCCCACCGACCAGGTCCGGCAGGCCGTCGCCGTTGAAATCCACCTGGGAGTAGGTTCCGGGCTCCCCGGAAGTCACGTACGACCTGAGGATGCGATCGATGCTGCCGCCCAGGCCCGCGAGCTGCACGAGCCAGACTCGCCGCCCCAGGTCGTCCTGGACCACCAGAAGGGGGGGGCTGCCCGGGCCCCCGCCGAATGGGACCAGGCCGCTGGGGCCGGCTCCGGGGAGCTCGATCTTGCGCTGGAAGAACCCGCCCCTGCCGTCGCCGAGCAGGAGCGAAACGTCGGCGGATGAGCGGTTCGCGGTCGCCAGGTCGAGGATCCCGTCCCCGTTGAGATCCGCGGCGATCAGGGCGACGGGCTCGGTGCCGACAACGAGCTCGCGCCACGGGAAGAACGTCCCGTCGCCGTTGGCCCCCAGCAGGGTGATGCGGTTGCTGCCCGCGTGGGCCACGGCGACCTCGATCCTCCCATCGCCGTTGAAGTCGCCGGTGGCCAGCGAGCCGGGGCGGGGGCCCGAGGCTGCTCGCCGCTCCGAGAGGAACGTCCCGTCGCCCAGGCCCAGGAGGATCGACAGGTCGTTCGAGCCCGCGTTGGCCACGACCAGGTCGGGCCGGCCGTCCCGGTTGATGTCCGCGACCAGCATCGCGGAGGGCTCCTCGCCCACTCGGGTCGGGGCCAGGTCGCGGAACACCCCGTCCCCCTGATTCAGGCGGATCGTCACGGCGCCGATCCCGGGGTCGATGACGGCCACGTCGAGGTGCCCGTCGCCGTTGAAGTCGGCGGAGACCATGAGCAGCGTCTCGGGGCCGACCCCCTGGACGGTCGGGCTCCGGAACGTCCCGTCGTCGTTGCCGAGCAGGACCGTGATGTCTCCCGAGCTGTAGTTCGCGGCGACCGCGTCGAGGAGGCCGTCGCCGTTGAAGTCGCCGACCGTGAGCGCGCTCGGCCCCTTGCCGGCGGGGAGTCGGGCTTCCGGCAGGAAGGTGCCGTCGCCCCGGCCCAGCAGCAACGAGAGGTCGTCGGAGCCGTCGTTCCCCACGAGGAGATCCGAGTGGCCGTCGCGATTGAAGTCGTCGACCGCGATGGGATAAGGCGACGCCCCCACGGCCACGGCGGCCGGGGGCAGGAAGCTCCCGTCGCCGCGGCCGAACAGGATCGAGACGAACGACGGGGCCTTGGACACGTGGTCGGAGACCACGAGGTCGAGGCGGCCGTCCTCGTTGAAGTCGCCGGCGGCCACGGACCAGGGGCCCGGGCCCGCGGCCCAGCGCGCCTCGGCGCCGAGGGTCCCGTCCCCCCGGCCGAGAAAGACCGAGACGTCGTCGGACCCGGTGTTCGGCGTCACGACGTCGAGGAGGCCGTCGCCGTTCACGTCGGCCACGAGCACGCCATCGGGGGTCGCACCCGTCCGGTAGACGACCTGGTCCCGGAAGGTGCCGTCGCCCCGGCCCAGCATCACCGAGAGGTCGTTCGACGCCCAGTTGGCCGCGATCACGTCGAGCCGGCCGTCTCGGTTGAGGTCCGCCACGGCCAGGTAGCACGGCCAGGCGCCCGCCGCCAATCGGCCGATCGGGGCGAAGGTCCCGTCGCCCAGGCCGCGGAGGGTCACGATTTCGTTCGACATGTAGGTCGCGACCGCCAGGTCGAGGCGGCCGTCACCATCGAAGTCGCCCGCGGCCAGGTCGAAAGGCCCCCGCCCGCAATCCACCGAAATCGGGGCGCGGAACGTGCCGTCCCCGCGGCCGAGCATCACCTGCACGGCGTCGCGGGACTCGTCCGCGAGCGCCAGGTCCGGGACGCCGTCGCCGTTGAAATCCGCCCTCGCCACCGCGCTGGGAGACGACGGCCGCGGCGGGCGGCTCGTCGCCTGGAAGCTCCCGTCGCCATTCCCGACGAGGACCGTCACCGTCTGGGAGATCAGGTCGGTGGTCGCGAGGTCGGGCCGCCCGTCGCCGGTGAGGTCCGCCGCCGCCAGGCCCTGGGTGCCGTTGCCGGCGCCGAGGCCCCCGATCGCGACGAAGGTTCCGTCGCCCCGGCCCTGGAAGACGCTGACCGTGCCGTCGCCGTAGTTCGCGGTGCAAAGGTCGAGGATCCCGTCGCGGTTCAGGTCGGCCGGGACGACGTTGTAGGGGATGCTCCCGGTCGATTGCTGGTTCAAGCTCCGGAAGCTACCATCCCCCCGGCCCAGCAGCACCGTCAGCCGATCCGAGGCGTCGTGGACCGCCGCGACGTCGAGCAGGCCGTCGCCGTTGAAGTCGCCCGTCGCCAGCCAACTGATCGCCAGGGGGACGGCCCAGGCCCGCTCCGGGGCGAACGTCCCATCGCCGCGGCCGGAGAATATCGAAAGATACCCGCCATCGTGGTTGCCGACGATCAGGTCGGTGCGGCCGTCGCGGTCGGAGTCGCCGACTACGAGGGCGTCCGGAGCCCGGCCCGTCGCCATCGTCGGGCCGGGCCGGAAACCTCCATCCCCCGTCCCCAGAAGGATCGACACGTCCTCGCCGGCCATGTTGGCGACCGCCAGGTCGGGGATGCCGTCGCCGTTGAAGTCGGCCGTCGCGAGCGCTGTGGGGAAGGATCCCGCGGGGACCTCGCTCGCCTCGTCGAACGTGCCATCGCCCCGGCCGAGCAGCACCGAGAGGTCGTCCGAGAACTGATTGGCCGTGACCAGGTCGGGGACGCCGTCGCGGTTCAGGTCCGCCGAGGCGATGGCCCCCGGGCCGAAACCGACGGGGATGCCCGCGGGGGGGCGGAAGCTGCCGTCCCCTGCGTTGAGGTAGACCAGGACCGCGTTGTCGTAGTTGTCGGCCACCGCCAGGTCAAGATGCCCGTCGCCGTCGAGGTCCCGGGAGACGATCGCGATCGGGCCCGAACCGGCCGGCAGGGTGGTGAGGGAGGGCGTCGTCGCGATGAAGCGCGTGGACAGCGTGTAGCCCCCCGCTCCGCCGTTGATGGCCCGGACGTCCAGGTAGTAGGTCCCGGCGACCAGGTGCTGGCGGATCCCGTCGTCCGGGTTCGACAACGACACGGCCCGGCTCTGGATGATCGGATTGCGATCCTGGTCGAGCAGGGACAGTTGGGTGTCCAGCCCCACTGCATGGACGTTGACCGAGATCAGGCCGTCCTGGCTCACCGTGAAGACATAGGCGTGCTTGTCGGAGGCCGCATCCAGCAACCCGGTGACCTCGACCGTCGGGTCGGCCGGCAGAGGATCCGGGGCTCCGGCCGCCCAGGGCCCCCAGGACATGGCCACCCGCGGCTCCAGCACCTCAAGGGAGGGCGGTCGATGTCGGTTCCGTCGCGGGCGTCGCGAGTCCGACCGCCGGTTGCACCGCCGCCGCGCCCGCTCCGGCCACCCCCAGGTCGATCGGGCTGAAGACTCGGTCATCATGGTGGCGTGCCTCCGCCCCGGATGGGTCTCTTTCGCCGTCGCGCGGGGCGTAGCGCGCCCGGAGCTCTCGGAACTCAGCCTTGCCGCGGATCGAGTCGAGCGCGGGGTCGCGCAGCGCCACCTCACGCCAGAACCGCCCTCGCTCTTCCGCGGGGAGCAGGTCCAGGGCCCTGGGCATCCAGGCCATGGCCTCCTCCCGGCATCGCTTCATGAGCTGGAACTCGCGATCGCTGATGCGGGCCGGGGTCGATTGCAGGTCGGCCGCGACCAAGCCGTAGATCCGAACCGCGTTGTAGATCAGCCGCGGGTTGGTGGGGCCCGCGTCGAGCACCGCGCGGGCGTCGGCGATCGCCTCGCCGTTCCGCCGGAGCTGGGCCCGAGACAGCCCGCGGCCGCAACGGGCGTCGGCGTTGCTTTCGTCCAATCGCATCGCCTCCTCGAAGTCGTCCTCCGCCAGCCTGGGCGAGCCGGAGAACAGGTGCGCCCAGCCTCGATTGAGGTGGAGGGAGGGTGAGTTCCCGCCGGCGTTGGCGGCCAGGGTGAAATCGGCGAGAGCTTCGGCGTATCGCCCCCGCCAGGTCTGCGCCAGCCCTCGGGCCTCGTAGAGGCTCGCCGAGGGTTTCCCCCGCGACAGGCAGGAGTCGAAGCAGCGAATCGCCTCGTCGTACCGCTTCAGCTCCATCAGGATGGCCCCGCGGAGGCGTTGGGCGGTCGGCAGGTCGGGACGGATCGCCAGCGCGCGGTCGTAGTCGGCGAGGGCCGTCTGATGTTGCTTGCGCCGATGGGCGAGGTGGCCGCGCTCCAGGAGCAGGTCGGCGAGCTGGGGATCGTCCGGCGGCGTATGGCGGATCGCGCGGTCGAAGTCCTCGCGGGCATGACCGTCCCGGCCGAGCTGCTGTTCGACCTGGCCCCTGAGCCGGTAGAGCACCGGGCTGTCCGGGTCCTTCTCGATCCCCCGGTCGAGCGTCGCGAGGGCCTGTTCCGGCCGGCCGATTTTCACGTGGGCCTGGGCGAGGTCGAGATACGCCTGGTAGCGGTCGGGCTTGAGCGCGATGGCGGCCCGGAAGTCCTCGATGGCCGCCGCGGGCTCCTTCTTGCGCAGCCGCATGACCCCCCGGTTGACCAGGAGCACGTAACGCGCGTCCTCGTCGGCGTGGAGCTCCAGCGCGCGACGGAAGTCAGCCTCGGCGAGATTGAACTCTTGCATCTCCCCCTCGGCGAAGCCCTTCAGCAGGTAGATCCAGATGAAATCCGGGCGCCGGGCCTGGCAGGCGATCAGGGCCGCCTGGGCCTCGGCGGGCCGGTGGGTCTTGATGAAGCAGTGGGCCATCAGGTATCCGGCCCAGAAGTGGTTCGGGTCCGCCGAGAGGGCTTGCTTGAAATGGTCGATGGCCCGGGACAGGTCTTCCCGGCGATAGCACTGCTCCCCCAGGAGGAACTCGTCCGGGGCGCTGGCCGGTGACCCGGAGGACAGGGCGAGCTGATGCTCCTCCCGGGCTTCATCCCGTTGGCCCAGCCGCTCCAGCGAGGCGGCCCGGAGGGCGTGATAGGCGCGGGTCGGCGGATGCAGTCGCGCGGCCTCTTCGAGCAGGGCGGTCCCGAGCCTCGCCTGCTCCGCCGGGTGCTCCCCCTTGATCGGTTGCGCGACGGCCTCGGCCAGGAGCAACATGACCTCGTAACCCTCCGCCAGTATCCGGGCCCGATCGGCGTCGTCCACCATCCAGTCGTCCAGCGCATCGGGGCAGCACGGCGTTCCCTCCGGCCAGAACTGGTCCATGGCCTGCCGGGCGGCCTTCCGGACAGCCCTGACGTTTGCGTCGGAGTCGAGGCCCGTGTACTGGGACTGGTAGAAGACGGCCTCGTCGTGGAACCGGCGCAGCGCCTCGCCGCGAGCCCGGGCGGCGAGCCGGACGTTGACCTCGGCGATCTTCTCGCCGGCCTCGTTGAGGAGTTGCTGCGCCGGGGGGAGCATCGCGGCCAGGTCGGACTCGGACTGGATGAGTGCCAGCGCGCTGGAGAGCTGGGCCTTGACCGTCGGCCAGTCCTCCCGGCTTTGTGCCGACCGGCCCAGGACCAGGTAGGACTCCGCCTGGCTGCGTACACGCTGAACCCGGTTCCGGACGGCCTCGGATCGCTTGCGGAGGTCCTCCCGGTAGGCCATCGCCCCGGCCGAGGCCGCGACCACGGCGACGGCGCTGACGAGCGTCAGGGCCGCCGTGGTCGGCTTGCGGCGGACCCATTTCCAGGCGCGTTCCCAGGGCTTGGCGGGGCCGGCGTGGATCGGCTCATTGCGGCGGTAGCGTGCCAGGTCGTCGGCGAGGTCGCCGGCCGTCGCGAACCGCCGATCGGGACCCTTCTCCAGGCATTTCAGGCAGATCGTGTCGATGTCGCGGGGGAGCCCGGGGACCAGGCGGGACGGGGGCACCGGCTCGGCGGCCTTGACCATATCCAGCGTCTCGAGCACGCTCGTCCCCCGGAACGGGGGCCGGCCGGTCAGCAACTCGTAGAGTATGGCGCCCAGGCTGTACACGTCGGCCCCCGGCCCGACGTCCCTCGCCCCCCCGTTGGCCTGTTCGGGCGCCATGTAGCAGGGCGAGCCCATGATCGACTCGACGGCCGTCAGATCGACGTCCCGGTCCAGCGTCTTTGCCAGGCCGAAGTCCGAGATCTTCGGGATCCCGTCCGGGGTCATCAGGATGTTGGCCGGCTTGAGGTCGCGATGGATGATGGCCTGTTCGTGCGCCGCCTGGATCGCCTGGGCCAGCTCCTCGATCAGCTCCGCGGCCCGGCCCGCCGGCCAGGGCGTGCCCTCCATCTTGGAGCCGAGGCTCCCCCCGTCGACGTACTCGAGCGCGATGAACGGGCGTCCCTCGTGGTAGTCGACGGCGTGGATCTGCACCACGTTTGGGTGGTGCAGCCGAGCGACGGTCTCCGCCTCGGCCAGGAGTCGGGGCACCGAATCCGCGCTCGCAAGGTCGCCGGCCAGCATCATCTTGATCGCCACGAGCCGATTGAGCCGGACCTCGCGGGCCTTGTAGACGACCCCCATCCCCCCGCGCCCCAGCTCGGAGAGGATCTCGTATCCCGGGATCTCGGGCAGCCTGCCGCGGGGCCCCATGGCCGGCACGCCTCGGGGGGCGGAATCCGAGCCACCGCCCCGGCTGTCCCGGAATTCCGCGTGAAGGCTCGCTTCGAGGAAGTCCCCGTCGGGGAGGATCATGGCCGGCGGCAGCGGCGGCGGATC
Organism: Aquisphaera insulae; assembly: GCF_011064615.1. Classification (GTDB taxonomy): domain Bacteria; phylum Planctomycetota; class Planctomycetia; order Isosphaerales; family Isosphaeraceae; genus Aquisphaera; species Aquisphaera insulae. Next base: position 62,398 of record NZ_JAALJH010000056.1, read on the forward strand.
GGCTGGAGACGGCGGATCGACCTCGAACGCCCGGGAAAGGTGGTTGTCGGACTCCTCCAGGGCTTGCTCGATCGAGCCGGCCTGCGGGTGGATCGACCAGCGTCTTCTCGTCGTCCTGTTCGTCATCGACTGGTTATCCGTCCGCATGGATCCGCGTGGCACGCGCCGCCCGCCGTCCGGCAGCCCGGCCGGCCCCGGGCCGTGCCCCCGGGCTTGAGGAGATCCGGCCTGCATCTCGATCGCGGCCCTGATACCCCATCGGGATCGTCGGGGGTTACGGCGCGGGCGGGACATCCGTCTTGCCCCGCCCGCGGTCTCACACCGGCCCGCCCCCGCCCCCGCCCGCGTCTTCGCGGACTGCAGCGGCCTGGCGGGCCCCCATTCAAGCCTAGCTCACGGTGCGGGGACGGTTGCGACAACGGGATGAAGACCCTGTCGTGGCCTAGCGGAAACGTCGCGTTTCGATGTGCGGCGTTCCGTAAATCCGATGAGCTAGGATCCAGGTAGGATTCCACGACGATCCCGTCCGCCCGGGCGGCGAGTGCCGGGGACCGATCGGTCGGGCGTCGGGCAGTACCTCCGACGGGCACGCCGCCCTCTCCGCCGAGCGGGGGCGGGGTGACGCCGCCGGAATCGGGCGTGAGATGCCCTCCCCGCGGCCTCGAGCCAGACGCGGTGGGCACTCGGAACCGTGAGGGCCAGGGGAGAGCTCGATGCTAACACACGGCGTCATCGGCGGAAGATTCGCGCACCAACGTCACGTCTATCGGGAGGATGCGAGGCGTTCCAGGCTATCCATCGACGGAGGGGACCCGACGGCGCCAATGGCGGAGGCGTCGGCCCAGGTCGTGGACCGCGATAGGTTCGACAGCGAACTCCGGGAGGCCCGCGAGCGGATCGCGGGGCTCATGAAGTCGCACGACGAGAAGGAACGGATCATCGACGAGCTGAGCAAGCTCGCCACGACGGACGAGCTCACCGGGCTCTGCAATCGTCGCCACTTCTTCGACGAGATGGAGTCCGCGCTCGCGACCGCCGATCGCGAGGGAAAGCCCCTCTCGATGGTGATGCTGGACGTGGACCGATTCAAGTCGTATAACGACGCTTTCGGGCACGCGGCCGGCGACCTCGTCCTTCGCGTCGTCGGGGAGATCCTGGTCCGGTGCTCGCGCCCCGGCGATGTCGTCGCTCGCTACGGCGGCGAGGAGTTCGCGGTGCTCTTGCCGAGGACCGACGCTCGGGGCGCCGGCGCGTTCGCGGAGCGGGTCCGGACCTCCCTGCTTTCCTATGCCTGGAGTTCACGCCCCGTCAGCGCCAGCCTGGGCGTGGCCACCTTCGATACGATAGTCCGCGATGCCGACGCCTTGATCGAGGAGGCCGATCAGGCCCTCTATTGCGCCAAGCGATCCGGGCGTAACCGGGTGGTCCACTTCCGGGATCTCCTCGAGGCCGAGTCGGGGGAGGTCCCCGGCCCTCCGGCGGGATCGCCGCCAGGCCCCGGCGCCCAGCCTCGGGAGATCAGCCCGGTCGCCGCGCCCGGGGAGCAGTCCGCCGAGGCCGAGTCGATCTCGACCCCCTCTCCGCCGTGCCAGGCGGCCTGCGAGCCGCAGGTCGAGCCCGTGTCGTGTCGCGAGAACGCCTGGGACGTGGTGGGGCGCCTCCTCCACGAGCTCCGCGACGACAAGGTCGCGGGGGATCGCGTCGACGTGGCCCTGGGCGCGATCTGCGACGGCACCGGGGCCGACATCGCCTTCGCCTATTCGACGGCCACCCGCGAGGTCACGGAGATCGTCAGCGGGCTGGAAGCGTCACCCCAGTGGTGCCGCGCCATCGCCGGGCGGCTGCTCGTGAACTATCCCGAGGGCGGGATCGCCCGCCGCTCGGACGTGGTCTGGCGGAGCCTGCGGGAGCAGGGGCCGGTCCCGGACACCATCGCCATGACGCCCGTCGACGGCCAGCGCACCCGATGGGTGTTCGCCCTCAGCTACAACATCGCCCGGCCGCTGCAGGCGTCCGACCTGAAGGTCATCACGGTCATCTGGAGGCTCCAGCACGAACACGCCCGTCATGCCAGCGTCCACGACAACCTGAAGCAGACGCTCTTCGGCGTCATCCGCTGCCTGTCGACGGCGATCGACGCGAAGGACCCTTACACGTGCGGGCACAGCGAGCGGGTCGCCCGGATCAGCGTGCGGATCGGCGAGGAGATGGGTCTGTCGCGCGGCGAGCTGAGCGACCTCTACCTGGCGGGCTTGCTCCACGACGTCGGCAAGATCGGGATCCGCGACTCGGTGCTCTTCAAGACGGGCGCTCTACTAGAGAATGAACAAGTGCATATAAAAGAGCATCCCGTCACGGGGGACAGGATCATCTCGAACATCAAGCGCCTGACGTATCTCCGCCCCGGGGTCAGGAGCCACCACGAGCGCTACGACGGGAAGGGCTATCCGGATGGATTGGCCGGCGAGTCGATCCCGCTGATGGCGAGGATCATCTCCGTGGCCGACTCGTTCGACGCGATGATGTCGGTCCGACGATACCGGTCGGCACTCTCGCCGAGTCAGATCGAGGCGGAATTCCGGGCCGGGGCGGGATTCCAGTGGGATCCGGGCGTGGTCGAGCATTTCTTCGCGTGCCGCCCCGCGCTCAACGAGGTCTGCCAGCGGGGCCTGGGCCAGTCGGTCTACTTCGCCGTGGAACGGGCCGCGAGCCCGGATGCCGACCTCGCCCGCGACGGCCTCAGCCTGCCGGGCTGATCGTGGCCCGCCCTCGAGATGAGGGCGGCCCTGGCGCGATGAAAGGTTGGTATTGACTGCCCCACACCCGGCATGCGGACGTGACGGTTTCTGTTGCGCCTGACGCGGCCCGCGATGCCGTTGGGAACCAGGCCCCGGCGCGATCGCCAGCCCGTGCCTGGCTCGGCAGGAGCCTCGCCCTCCCTTC
>NZ_JAALJH010000057.1 GCF_011064615.1 Aquisphaera insulae
TTAGTCGGTCCGCCAATCCTGGGCAAGAGGGGCAACATGGGGCACAAGTCTCATTCGTGGAAGGACAAGGACAAGCCTCCTGTTATCCGGCCCCACAGCGTCGAGAAGCATCGCCTGCTCCAGACATATCTGTTTCGATATGTTTTAACGTTGACTCGAATCAAGGCGATGGAACGCCTGCCTCTGACCCTCATCGACGGATTCGCTGGGGGAAACGTCTATAGGCAAGGCGCCGACCGCAAATTTCGATCCGGTTCTCCGTCTCTGATGCTCGACACCATCCGCGACGCCGAAGAAACCGTCAATGCGGAGAGGACAAAGAAACTTCAGATCATCGATGACTACTTCTTCATCGAACAGGAGGCGCACGCGTGCGACTCGCTAAGACGCACCCTCGCCGATTCGCCCAGGGCTCGGGCGGTCCGAGACAGGATTCGCGTCTTTCAGGGCGACTTCTCAAGCCACGCGGCCCGGATTATCCAGTTCGTTAAGGACAAGAGCCCGTCAGGGCGGGCCATTTTCAACCTGGACCAGTGTGGGTACGATGCGGTCCCCTTCGAGCAAATCCGCGCGATATTCTCGGCACTGCCCAAGGCTGAAGTTATACTCACATTTGCAGCCGATTTCCTCATCGACTACCTCCGCGAGGGAAGGCCGAATCGCAGGCTGAAGTGCATGCCCGATCTCGACGTGGACGCGCTGGCCTCGACGGTCGACAGGTCGGATCCCCGCTGGCGTCGGCTCATCCAGCTCGAACTCCACCAGGAGGTCCTAAAGGCATCAGGGGCGACCTTCTATACGCCTTTCTTCATCCGGTCCACGGACTCCCACAGAGACCTGTGGATCCTCCATCTCTCGGGGCACCACAGGGCCAGGGACGTGATGACCGGCGTCCATTGGGAGCGGCACAATTCGGTCGCCCACTACGGCGGTGCCGGGCTGAAGATGCTGGGCTACGACCCTGAGCAGGATGTAGTGGTGACGGGGCAGAAACCTCTCCCGGGGTTCTTCTTCGACGATAAGGCCCAGGCGATGACTGAAGGAGCCCTGCTCGATGAGCTTCCGCGTCGCATCTACGAGTTCTCGGATGCCGTAGAGTTTCAGCGCCTCTTCGCCCTCATCACGAACGAGACCCCGGCCACCAGTCAGATGCTCCGAAAGTCAATCCGGATTCTGGCTCGGGAGGGCCTACTCCGCGTGAGGGACGCATCGGGGCTGACCGAGAGGAGGGCCGGGATTCAGGCCGAATCTGACATCGTGACGATTCCCGCTCAGAAGCTGCTGTTCTATACGATATGAGTGATGGATCAAGACGTTCGGCCCCATATCGTTCTTTCCCGACAGAGAACGCGGGCGAGCAAGACACCTTGAGAACCGCACTCCGGGATTGTATAGGTGGTTGTCGGCGACGGCGCGGGTCGCCCGCGGTCTGGTGGGAAGTGCCGGGCATTACGCCTACTTTTGATCGGCAGCTCGCGAGGCACAACAGGGAAGGTCACCGCCTTGAATATCCTCGAAGCCTGGTCCGGCGGCGCGGCCCCGATGGGGGCCGCGTCGGACGCCTTGCCCGTGCCGATCGCCCTCGGGACGATCGACCCGCAGCGGCTGGGGGCCGCGCTCATGGCCGGGACCTGCCTGGCCTTCGCGCTCTTCCTGGTCGTGCTGTTCCTCCGGCCGGGGGGGCGGAAGGTCCCCTATCCGGAGGTCCTTTGGGGGTTCGCCGGGTTCTTCCTGGCGAGCGGGCTTTCCCGGCTGCTCGACGCCCTGCCCCTGCCCCCGCCGATGGCGGTACCGGCCGGCATCACCTCGCTGGGGATGTCGGTGCTCTCGTGTTCGGCGGCCTTCACCCTGGCGGGGCTGCTCCTGGTGAGGCGGCCGCCGTGCGACCCGCGGGAGTTCGATCGCGAGGCGGCCGGGCGGCGGGCCGCGGAGGAGGCCCTGGGGCGGTCCGAGGCCATGGGGCGGAAGCTCGAGCTGGTGGCCAGCCGGACCGACGACGCGGTCCTCGTCACCGACCTGCACGGCCGGATCGAGTGGGCCAACGAGAGCTTCGCGAGGCTGACGGGCTACGCCCTCCAAGAGGTGCTGGGCAAGACGCCCGGCGAGCTGCTCCAGGGGCCCGAGACCAGCGCGGCGACGGTGGCGTTCATGGCGGCCCGCCGCAAGGCCGGCGAGGGCTTCCGCACGGAGGTCGTGAACTACACGAAGGGGGGGCGGAAGTACTGGATGTCGCTGGGCGTGCAGCCGATCCGCGACGAGGAGGGGCAGCTCACGCACTTCCTCGGCGTCGGCCGCGACGTCACGGATCGCAAGGCGGCCGAGCGGCGGATGCACGTCCAGCACGCGACGACGCAGGTCCTGGCCGGCGGCGGCCGGCTCGACGAGGCGATGCCGAAGATCCTCGCGACCATCGGCGGCCTGCTCGACTTCGACGCGGCCGGCTTCTGGGTCGTCGACGGCGGTCGGCTCCGCGCCGGGGCCGACCCGTGGATCTCGCCGCGGGTGCTGGCCGCCGGCACGGCGCCGCGATCGCTGCCCGGCGAGGGGCTGGCCGCCCGGGTCCGCGCCACCGGCTGTTCCGCCTGGGTCGTGGACCTCGCGGCCGAGCCGGAGGGCTCATCGTTCCGGTCCGAGGCGCTGCTGAGCGTGGGGATCCGCGGCGCCTTCGGCGTCCCCGTCACCGCCGGCGAGAACGGCGTGACCCTCGGCGTGATGATCTTCTTCTCCCGTGAGCCGTTCCGCTGCGACGGCGCCTTCCTCCAGGCGATGACGACCCTGGGCCGCCAGGTCGGCATCTTCCTCGAGCGCGACCGGACGCAGGCCGAGCTGCGGCGGGTCAACGCCCGGCTCAAGGCGGTGCTCGACGCCGCCAACCAGGTCTCGATCATCGCCACCGACCCCGAGGGCCTGATCACGGTCTTCAACGCCGGCGCCGAGCGGATGCTCGGCTACGAGGCCGCCGAGGTCGTGGGCAGGGCCACCCCCCTGCTGATCCACGACGCGCAGGAGGTCCGCGAGCACGCGGCGAGGCTCACCGCGGAGTTCAACACCCCCGTCGAGGGCTTCGGCGCCTTCGTGGAGCGAGCCCGCCGCGGCGGGCACGACGTCGCCGAGTGGACCTACGTCCGCAAGGACGGCTCGCGGGTCCGCGTCCTGCTCTCCGTGAGCGCCGTGATGGACAGCGAGGGGCAGGTCTCCGGCTTCCTCGGCGCGGCGATCGACCTCTCGGAGCGGAATCGCGTCGAGACCGAGCTCCGCTCCAGCGAGTCGCGGTTCCGCCGGCTGGTCGAGGCGAACATCCTCGGCGTCGTGGTCGGCGACATCGAGGGGCGGATCACCGACGCCAACGACGCGTTCCTGGAGATGGCCGGTTACACCCGGGCCGAGATGCTCGCCGGCCGCCTCCCCTGGGATGCGATCATCCCGGATTCCTCGGTCGCCCGGCTCCGGCACTGCCGCTCCGAGCTCCGCCGCCACGGGCGGTGCGCGCCCGTGGAGCTCGAGTGCCGCCACAAGGACGGCCGGCTCATCCCGGTGCTCCTCGGCGCCGCGATGCTCGACGAGGCCCGCACCCCTTGCCGGGGCGCGGCGGTCGTGGCCTTCTGCCTGGACGTCTCCGAGCGGCGGCGGCTGGAGGACGAGCTCCGCCGCCAGGCCGGGGAGCTCTCCGAGGCCGCCGCTCGCAAGAATGAGTTCCTCGCCATGCTCGGCCACGAGCTCCGCAATCCCCTGGCCCCGATCCGCAACGCGGTGGGGATCATGAGGCGCCGGGGGCTCGACGACCCGGCCCTCGCCGGGGCCCGCGACGTCATCGACCACCAGGTCCGCCAGCTCGCCCAGCTCGTGGACGACCTCCTCGAGATGTCCCGCGTGGCCGGGGGCAAGGTCCGGCTCCAGCGCGAGGTCGTGGACGTCGCGACGATCGTCGCGTTCGCGCTGGAGACCAGCCGGCCCGCGATCGACGACCGGCATCACAGGCTCTCGATCGCGATGCCGTCGGAGCCGCTCCGGATCGACGCCGATCCCATCCGCATGGCCCAGGTGCTGGCGAACCTGCTGATCAACGCGGCCAAGTATACGCCGGAAGGGGGCTCGATCCGGCTCTCCGTCCGGGCCGAGGACGGCCACGTCGTCCTCCGGGTCCGCGACAACGGCATCGGGATCCCGCCGGAGATGCTCTCGCGGGTCTTCGACCTCTTCGCCCAGGTGGACCAGTCGCTCGATCGTTCGCAGGGGGGCCTCGGCCTCGGCCTGACGCTGGTGAAGCGCCTGGTGGAGATGCACGGCGGCGAGGTCCACGCCGCCAGCGACGGCCTGGGCACGGGGAGCGAGCTCGTCGTTCGCATCCCGCTGTGGATCGCCGGAGAGTCCGCCCCCGGCGGGCCGCGAGTCAGCGACGAGCCCGCCGCGGCGGCGGACCCGGAGCCGGTCGCCGACCACCGGGCCGGACCCCGGCCGCGGCGGATCCTGGTCGTGGACGACAACCTCTACTCGGCGGAAACCCTCAAGATGCTCCTGACCATGGAAGGGCACGAGGCCGAATCGGTCCACGACGGCCCGGCGGCCCTCCGCGCCCTCCAGGACCGTCGCCACGAGGTGATCCTCATGGACATCGGCCTGCCCCAGATGGACGGCTACGAGGTCGCCCGCCGGATCCGCGACCGCGAGGACCTGGGCCGGCCCCTGCTCGTGGCCGTCACCGGCTACGCGGAAGACGAGGCGCGGCGGAAGTCCCGCGCCGCCGGCTTCGACCACCACCTGGTCAAGCCCGTCGACCCGGACGTCATCATCGCCCTGCTCTCGTCGCTCGAATGGTCCGAGGCCCCCCTGCCCCCGTGGCAGCTCGAGCGCAGCGCCGAGGATTTCGCGGTCGAGGAAATGGAGCAGGGCCGCGGCCGATGAGATCGGGGCGAAAGGCCGCCGGGACTCAGGCGCTGGATCGGGTGCCGGACCTCGGGGCCTCGAGGCGAGGGACCTCGCTCTCGCCGCCGCCGGAGCCGGACCGGGGCTTCTTGCCGGAGGACGTGGCGGGGGCATTGCCGTCGGTGGCCGGGCCGGGGACGGCCTCGGGCAGGTCCTCGTCGTTGGGGAGGGCCGGGGCCTTCTTCTTCGGGCGGGCGGAGGGGATCGCGTCCAGGTCGTCGGCGTCGTCGGCCGGCTCGACGGGGGCCGGCTTCGGCTTCACCTCGCGTCGAGGGGCCGGCGACTGTGTCGGTGTTGATCGCCGGACTTCGGGCTCGGTCTGGATCGTCGAATCCGGGTCGTCGTAGACGACCTCGTCCCCCTCCTCGACGATCACGGGGGTGGACTTCGGCCGGACGGCGACTCGCGTGGGCATGGCCGTCTTCTCCGCCAGCATCTCCTGCAGGGGGATGGCGGAGGCCGGGACCGGGAGCGTGCTGTTGATCGCGAGGATCGCGCCGGGTGAGGCCGGCTGGCCGTAATACATGGTGTTGGCCTTCCAGTCGACCTGGAGCGTGCCCCCCTCCGCGGAGACCCCCGCGAAGATCCCCCGGCTGTTCGAGTACGAGAGGATCTCCGACTTGAGCGCCACGTCGGTGCTCGCCTCGAACCGCTTGCCGGTCGGGCCCGCGGCCACGCCGGCGTCCATGCCGAGGGTCATCTTGCCCTTGCCCTTGAGGAACCGTTCCAGCCCGCGCGGGCTCTGGAAGACCAGGATCATGTCCGTGGACTGGGCCCCGGCCTGGGCCCCGAAGCTGCCGCCGAAGAGGTGCAGGAAGACGGGGTTGCTCCACGAGCCGTCGGGCTGCTTCACCAGCAGCACGCCCCGGCCGCCCCGGACCCCGAAGATGAAGCCCATCTTGAACATGTCCGGGAAGATCGCGATGGCATGGGCCTTCCGCATGACGAGCTGCGGCATCCCCGTCTTGGGATCGCGGGTGATGTCGCTGAGCGCCATCAACGACTTCGTGACGGTCGACTCGGGGGCGGGCTTCTGTGCCATCGCCGGGGCCGACGCGAGGGAGGCCACGAGGACCAGGCCGGTGGCAAGGCGGGACGTTGACATCCTCACGTTGAGCGACTCCATTCGAGATCCCGGGAAGGTGGGCCGGCGCGCAGGAATCCGCCGAGGAGCCTGGCGACCAGATCGATCCTCGAAGGCTTCTACCGGCTTTGCGGCGATCGGTCAACGGGACATCGATGGCGGGATGACGGGGACGGTCTCGGAGGCGACCGCGGATGGCGCGGAAAACACGGATGGGGAAAGGGGGAGGCGGGGCATCAGGCCGATCCCGGAAACATGCGCGGCGTCGCGCAAGGAGCGTCTTCGCTTGGCGGGCGGCCACGCCGCGCCGCGAGATCATCGAGCCCGTGACGGCGGGCTCAGATCTTGATGAAGGGGATGCCCAGGAAATACTCGGATTTGTGCTGGGGGCTCGCGTGGTGAGTCGACTGGAAGAAGTTCGGGCCGTGGGGCGTCGTCCGCTGGTGGACGAGCCCGGCGAGCGTGTCCTTGACCTGGTCGGCGGTCCGCATCAAGGTCCGATTCGCGCTGCGGATCTGGGCCCTGGTGTCGGGACTGAGCTTGAAGCTGACCGCGCTGGGGACGACGCGATCCTCGATCGGTTCGAGCCTGGGGGCCGCGGAACGGCGTGGTCGCATCGGCCGAGATCCTCTCGAGGGGAGGTCGAATCGCCCTGTCCTGATGGCAATGAAGATCGGCATGTGCCGCCTCCGGATTGAGCGAATCCGGGAGGTCCTGCGGATTTTGTCGACCCTGCTCGGTTCAGCGAATGATCCGGAGATCCAGGGGGACGCCCCCCTTGCCGCCGGCGAAGCGGTCATCGAGCGAGCGCCGCTTCGAGGGGTCGCCGGGGATCTGGCGGACGGGGGTCGCGCCCGGGGGACGCGTGGCCCTGGAGGCCAGCGGCGATCCGGTCGCGGCCGTCGACCGCTCCGCGTCGTACTCCTCCAGGTGGAGGGCGAGGATCCGGTGCATCTCCGCGATGGCGTCGTCCGTCTCCTGGGCGGAGTGTCCGCTCGAGACGATCAGCTCCGAGAGGGCCCCCTCGACGTGGGCGCTCAGGTAAGGGACGACGCCGTCCCCCCCGGCGGGGAGCGGGGTCTTGCCGTCGAAGCCGACGATCGAATGGTACGCGACGGCCTCGCTCATCGGGATCCGGTTGATGGCCTTGAGCACGGGGTTGCCGATGCTGAGCTGCGAGACGCTGGTGGCGTACCGCTTGCCCCGGAAGGCCTCGGAGACCTCCTGCGCCCCGTTGGACTGGAGCAGGGCCTTGCGGACCTCGAGGACGTCCTTGGGGACCGTGATCAGCCGGGACGCGATCCGGCCGATCGGCTCGTCGCCGAGCGGGCTCCCCTTGTGCGGGGTGGCCACGAAGATCGCGCGGCGGACCGTGGGCACCGGCTCGAAGATCAGCGACGAGACCAGCAGCTCCTTGAGCTCGGGCTCCAACTGGATCGCATCCGGCGGGACCCTGGAGGCGGTGTCCCAGAGCTCCTGGCCGCTCCGGCTGATGGCCAGCCGGGAGAGGAGCCCCCCCATGCTGTGGCCGATCAGCACCATGTGGTCGAAGGCCGCGTCCGCGTGCCGGGGATCGAGCTCGTCGCGGATCTCGTTGAGCGCCTTGCGGAAGCGGGCGCCGGAGGCCAGGATCGGGTTGCCCGTCGAGTAGAAGAAGAGCCAGAACTGGTAGCGCGACCGCAGCTCCGGGTTGCCCCGGAGCTCGTTCATGGCGTTGTCCCACGCCTCCGGGCTGGACATCAGCCCGTGGACCAGCACGACCGGGATCTTGCCGGGCTCGTAGGGATCGATCATGTAGATCCCGGTGTTGCCGTTGTACTGCGAGGGGTAGAGGACGCCGAGCGCGCCCATGAGGTTCAGGTTGTTGTTGTGGAACTGCTTCGCCAGCGGGACGGTCATGTCGTAGGCCAGCGGCAGGTTCGGCCCGCCGGGCTCGATCTGCCAGCGCGGCGTGCACTCGCGGACCGGGTCGCGGAGCTCGAGGACGGCCGGCGGCTCCCCGGGCCCCCCCGGGCGGATGATGACCGAGCCGGCGTAGTAGAGCGACTTCGGGAAGTGCCGCTCGCAGGGCGAATCGAAGACCGACCGGACTTCGGGGTCCGGCGCGCCCAGCCTGGCGACCTTCGCCACCTGCTCCGCCACGGGGGACGACTGGCCGCCCCAGGTGCCCGCCCGCGTCACGTGGGCGACGACCGGCGCCCCCACTCCCCCCCCGCCGAGCTCGTGGTGGAAGCCCGAGACCTCGTACCGCCGGGTCGGCAGGATGTCGTCGCAACGGGTCGCGTCATAGAGGCTGATCCGCCCCCGGACTCCGATCCCGGCCCGGGCCAGCACGTTGGTCCATGGCACGCCCTCGCGCGACGCCTCGCGGTGGGTCGTCTCGAGGGCATACTCGATCGCGCGGCGGTACGTCCCCTGGGCGGCGCGAGACGCCGCGATGTCGATCCGCGTCGAGACGCCCTCCTCGGGGATCCTGGGCAAGGCCGCCAGGGCCGCGTCGCGGTACGAGACGAGCGCCGATTCGGGATGGCGCGCGTCCTGCTCCATGCCCGCCTCCAGGAGCGACTCGGCGTCGCCGGGCGAGGCCCCTCCGCGCCGGGCCGGAGCCCGATCCAGGATCGACCGGTCGAGGATCGGCCGCTCGTGGATCACGATCGAGGCGCAGCCCGCCAGCGAGGCCGCCGCCAGCAGGGGCAGCGACAGGGCGAGGCGCAGGCGCGGGCGGCGTCTGCCATGACGATCGATGCCCGACATGTCCTCTCCCCGGCGACGTGGAATCGAGGCTTCGCGCGGACTGCGCAGGACGGACGCCGACGCGCGGCCTCTCCGCCCGGAGGCCGGGCATCCTACGAGGTTCCGCGGGGCCGTCAATACGAGTCGCTGCTGACCGCGTCGCCGAAATTGCGGGTGGCGAGCTTCTGGAGGACCCCCACCTTGGCGCCGGGGTTGATCCAGATCCGGGCGGTGCCGTCGGCGTTGAAGGGTACGCCCAGGGCCACGTTGGTGGCCGGGTCGATGGGCCAGCAGTCGATCGAGTCCTTGAGGAAGCGGACGCTGCCGTCGCAGAGGGCGACGTTGGCGCCGCCGGGGTGGCGGCTCTCCAGGCTCATGGCGATGTAGTCGCGGCCGGTGGCGTCGTCCAGCTTGAGGAACTTGTAGGACGCATTCACCGGGTAATACGCGTCGATCATCGTGTCGGTCCAGTAGCCGGAATTCCAGGCGTGGTACTTGGCCCGCCCCGCGGCGTCGAAGATGCCGTGGAGGTGCTCGCCGTAGAGCATCGTGTTGCTCGTTCCGTCGGTGATCTCCGAGAGCTTCGTCGAGCTGTGAGCATAGATCACGCCGTTCATGTTGGCCTTGCGGAGCGCGAAGGTCGGGTTGTCGATGTGGAGCCTCAGGCTCCACGCGCCGACGACGCCGCCGTAGCTGCTGTAGGCTTGCATCCAGTTGCCGCCCGCGGGCGCGCCGGGGTAGTTGGCCGGGTCGATGGCGAGCGGCTCCGAGGCCGAGGCGTCGCTCGGGCACTGGAAGGCGGAGAGGCCCACCCCGGCGATGGTGACGTTCGCCCCGGCGTAGAGCCCCCAGTCGAAGTTGACGGCGTTGAACACGCCCGGCTGCTCGAGCTGGGGGAGGATGTAGGCCAGCGTGCCCAGGTTCCACATCGACCCCGGCCAGGTGGAGTGCCGGGTGAAGCCCCCCGGCGGCAGCGTCGAGTGGGCCGACTCGTAGTTCATCGCGGCGAGCGCGAGCTGCTTGAGGTTGTTGGTGCACTGGGCCCGCCGGGCCGCCTCGCGGGCCGTCTGCACCGCGGGGAGCAGGAGCGCGATCAGGACGGCGATGATCGCGATCACGACCAGCAGCTCGATCAGCGTGAAGGCGGGGCGTTGCGTCGTCATGCGGCTGTTGCCGTCATGTTTACAGGTGTTCAAGAAAATTGTCATTATTGCATCGTGATAGTAGAATCATTTAATGTGGACGCATGTCGGCGGGGCCTCGGCGCCCATTTCGAGCATACCGGCGGGCGGCTCCCTGGACAAGCGGACGCCCGGCGCGGGATCATCGGCGGCCGTGCGCCGCCGGGCGGCCTCGCCCGTTCCCGGCCTCTCCGCTCGCCCCCTCGAGGGCGACCCGCAAGCCCACCGGAACGAAGGAGTTCGTCCCTTGGAACCTCGAGAATCCTCCTCGCCTCGCGGCGACTCGTCCTGTGCCTCCTCGTCGTGCGGCTGCGGGCCCGTGCCCGCGCCGGCGTCCGGCCCCGTCGCGATCGGCCGGCGTGACTTCCTGGGGATCGTCGGGGCGGCGGCGGCGGCCGTGACGGTGCCGGGCTGGCCGGCGGTCGCCGGGCCGTTCGCCGCGGAGGATTTCGAGGACCTGGTCCCGAGGGACAAGAAGCTCAACCCGGACTGGCTTCGCAGGCTCATCCAGCGGGGCGAGCCTGAGGTCTACCGCGGCGCCGAGCTCGCCTTCGTCGGCATGCCGGTGGGGGGCATCGGCTGCGGGCAGCTCTACCTGGGCGGCGACGGCCGGCTCTGGTACTGGGACATCTTCACCTCGCTCACCCCCATCCGCCGCGAGGGGGTGATCTACGAGGGGCCGAACTACAAGAAGCCCCTTGAGCCGAAGTCGGTCGTCGAGCAGGGCTTTGCGATCCGCGTCAAGAAGGGGGATGAGACCGTGATCCGCCCCCTCGACACCCGCGGCTTCCGCGACGTCTCGTTCCGCGGCGAGTACCCCATCGGCCGGGTGACCTACCGCGACGAGGCCGTGCCGGCGGAGGTCTCGCTCGAGGCCTTCTCGCCGTTCATCCCGCTCGACCTGGCGAGCTCGTCCCTGCCGGCGACGATCATGGCCTTCACGGTGAGGAACCCGGGCGATGCGCCGGTGGAAGTCTCGCTGGCCGGCTGGCTCGAGAACGCCGCGTGTCGCGACGGCTTCGGCGGGCGGGGCCTGCGACGGCACTTCGGGATCGAGGCGGGGCCCGGGGGCGGGGCGATCCTCCACGGCAGCCTCCTCGAGGTCGTCCCACCCCCGGGCTCGGAGCGGTCCGAGTTCCTCTTCGAGGGCTTCGAGGGGGACGATCACGGCGACTGGAAGGCCGCGGGCACCGCGTTCGGCGACAAGCCCTATCGGGAGGACGAGCGGCGGTTCTACTCGGCCCTCACCGGCTACGAGGGCAAGGGATTCGCGAATTCTCACATGATGCGCCACGGGGAGGACCCCGCCGCGGCCGACGCCCACAAGGGGACGCTGACCAGCCGCGAGTTCACCGTCGAGCGCCGCTTCATCCACTTCCGGATCGGCGGCGGCTCCGACGTCAACCGGTTGGGCCTGCGCCTGCTCGTCGACGGCAAGGTGGTCCGCCGGGCCGCGGGCAGGGACGTCGGCGCGATGCGGGCCGCCGCCTTCGACGTCCGCGAGTTCGAGGGCAAGCGGGCCCGTCTCCAGATCGCGGACGACGCGGCCGGGGGCTGGGGGCACACGACGGTCGACCAGATCGTCTTCTCGGACCGGCCGATGTACGCGACGGCGAGCGAGGTCCCCGGGTTCGGCTCGATGGCGCTGCGCCTCCTCGACGGCCCGGGTGAGGTCCTGGGCCGAATCCAGCGGACTCCCCGCGCGGCCGGCGCGGACGTCGTGAATCCGGCCGGGGCCTTCGACTCGCTCCGCCTCCAATCCCGAGGGGAGATCGGGATGGAGGACGAGCACCTCGTCGGCACGCTCGGGCGGACGACGACGATCGCGCCGGGCCAATCGGCCGAGTTCCGCTTCGTGATCTCCTGGTTCTTCCCCGACTACAGCAAGAACCCGGGCGAGATGTCGGCCATCGCCGGCATGGAGAAGAACCGCCGGGCCTACGCCGCGCGGTTCGACGGCGCGAAGGCCGTGGCGGATCACGTCGCCAAGGACTTCGACCGGCTGGCCGGGCAGACGCGGCTCTGGGTGAGGACCTGGTACGACTCGACCCTGCCGCACTGGTTCCTCGACCGCACCATGATCCCGGTGAACACGCTGGCGACGCAGACCTTCCACGCCTTCGACGGCGGCCGGTTCTGGGCCTGGGAGGGGGTGGACTGCTGCGCCGGGACCTGCCAGCACGTCTGGCAGTACGCCCAGTCGGTCGGCCGGCTGTTCCCGGCGATCGAGCGCGACCTCCGCGAGCGGGTCGACTTCGGCCTGGCCTGGCACGACGACGGCGCCATGGACTTCCGCTCCGAGAACGACCGGAGCGTGGCCCACGACGGCTTCTGCGGCACCATCCTCCGGACCTATCGCGAGCACCAGATGTCCCCCGACGCCGCCTTCCTGAAGCGGCTCTGGCCGCGGGTGAGGAAGTCGCTCGAGTTCATCAGCGCCCAGGACGCCGACGGCGACGGCCTGCTCGAGGGCAAGCAGATGAACACGCTGGACTCGGCCTGGTACGGGCCGATGGCCTGGATCAGCTCGCTCTACCTCGCCGCCATGGCCGCCGGCGCCGCGATGGCCGACGAGATGGGCGACGCCGCGTTCGCCGCGCGCTGCCGGCAGGTCGTGGAGGCGGGCAAGAAGAGCCTGGTCAAGGCGCTCTACAACGGCGAGTACTTCATCCACAAGCCGCCGGACTACACGCGGAACAACACCAACATCGGTTGCCACTCCGACCAGATGCTCGGCCAGAGCATGGCCTTCCAGGTGGGCCTGCCGCGGGTCGTCCCCGAGGCCGAGGCGCGCGTCGCCCTGCGTTCGATCTGGCGGTACAACTTCACCCCGGACGTCGGCCCGTATCGCGAGAAGTTCCGGACGATCAAGGGGGGCCGCTGGTACGCGATGCCCGGCGAGGGGGGGCTCCTGATGACGACCTTCCCGAAGGGGGGCGCGGAGAAGGCCACCGGATCGAGCTCCAACTTCGCCTATTACTTCAACGAATGCTGGACCGGCTTCGAGTACCAGGTCGCCGCGCAGATGTTCTGGGAAGGGATGTCCACGGAAGCCCTGGCGATCGTCCGGATGGTCCACGACCGGTATCATCCCGCCCGGCGGAACCCGTACAACGAGGTCGAGTGCTCCGACCACTACTCCCGCGCCATGGCCAGCCACGGCGCGTTCCTCGGCGCCTGCGGCTTCGAGCACCACGGCCCGAAGGGCCACCTGGGCTTCGCCCCCCGGATCACCCCGGAGGACTTCCGCGTCCCGTTCACCGCCGCCGATGCCTGGGGCACCTTCGCCCAGAAGCGCGAGGGTGCGGGCCAGTCCGAGAGGGTCGAGGTCCGCTGGGGCTCGCTCCGGCTGAAGACGCTGGCCTTCGAGGCGCCCGAGGGCGCGCGGTTCACGGCCGCGAAGGCCGCCGCGGGCCGTCCCGTCGCCGCCACCGTGGCGCAGGAAGGCCGTCGCGTGGTGGTCACGCTCGGCGAGGAGGTCCGCCTGGCCGCCGGGGAGACGCTCGTGGTCGACCTGTCCTGACGCAGAGCGCGACGAGGGCGGCGGCTGACGGGCGCCTACCTGGCCCGCATCGCCGCCCCGACGAGCTTCCGCGCCTCGGCATCGTCGGGCTGCCAGGACGCAAGCTGGCGGGCGAGGCGGTGGGCCGTCGCGGCGTCCTTCGAGGTCATGGCCGGGTGTTCGAGCAGGTCCTCGATCAGGCCGCGGAAGGCCGGGGCGAGCGCCCACTGATAGCACGGGGCGGCGGCGGACCTGTCGCCGAGGAGCGACGCCGCGACGGCCCCCGCGCGGCGGAGGAGGGCCGCGGACTCGCCGCGATCCTCCGCCGCGTCCAGCATTCCCGCGTACTCCCGCAGGGTCTCGATGAGCCCCGTGCGGATCCAGATGTAGTCCGGGTGTTCCGCCGCGAGCTGCTCGTAGAGCGCGATCGACCGGCGATAGTCGTCCCGGCCCTCGCGACGACCGAGGACCAATCGGCCGTAGCCGGCCTGGCGGGCGGCCGTGGCCAGCGTCTCGCGAACGCCCCTCGTGTCGTCGAAAATCCCGGGGATCCGATCGTCGTACGCGATCGCGAGGCGGAGGAGCCGTGCGGTTTCCGGATCGCCGGAGAGCGGTCGGGATTTGTCCTCGACCAGCGGTCGGACGGCCTGATCGAAGGCCCCGAGTGCGTACTCGATCCCCAGCCTCTGCCGGGCGAGGGCCCGGTCGAGCCTGTTCACCGCCCGCCAAAGGACGAACGAGATCGCCGACAAGCTGATCAGCAGCGCGACGACCGAGGTCGTCACGGCCGAGCGGTGGCGGCGGGCCCATTTCGCCGCCCGATCCAGCGGGCCCGGCCGCCGGGCGCGGATCGGCCGGTCGTCGAGGAACCGCCTCAGGTCCTCGGCCATCGCCGCGGCGCTCGCGTACCGCGCCGCGGGCTCCTTCTCCATGGCCTTGAGGATGATCGTCTCCAGGTCCTTCGGGACGGCCGGGGTGATCGAGCGCACTGGCGGCGGCTCGTCTTGGAGGATCTTCCGGAGCAGCTCGTGCCGGTCCGGGGCGTGGAAGGCGGGCCGGAGCGTGACGAGCTCGTAGAGCGTGACGCCCAGCGAGTAGATGTCGGTCGCCGGGCCGACGCCGCCCCGGTCGGCGCGGACCTGCTCCGGGCTCATGTAGCGGAGGGTGCCCACGAGGTCGCCGGTCTGCGTCAGGCCCGGGTCCTCGGTCGAGATCCGGGCCAGGCCGAAGTCCGCCACCCAGAGCTTGCCCCGTGCGTCCACCAGCAGGTTGGACGCCTTGACGTCGCGGTGGACCACGCCGAGCTCGTGGGCGTGCTGGAGCGCCTCCGCGGCCTCGATCCCCAGGCGGGCCGCCTCTCGCCCGCGCGCCCGGGTCAGCGATTCGTGGAGCGAGGATCGCGGCGCCGACGGGATCTCGGTGGAAGGGGGCCGAGCCTCCCCGGCGTCGGCCATGTCGCCCGCGGTCGCTCCTGCCCGCTGGCCTCCCCAGGGAGAGGCCGCCCGGAGGTCCTGGATGATCCGGGTCAGCGAGGGGCCGTCGATCAATTGCATCGCGAAGTAGCGCGTGCCTCGGTCCGAGCCCACGGCATGCACCGGGACGATGTGCTCGTGCTGCAGCAGCGCGGCGGCCTGCGCCTCCACCTGGAACCGCTGGCACTGGCGGGCGTCCCGGGAGGCCGACGTCGGCAGGACCTTGAGCGCCACGCGTCGGCCCAGGCTGAGCTGCTCCGCCTCGTAGACGACCCCCATGCCGCCGCGGCCGATCTCGCGAATCAGGCGGAATTCCCCCAGGGTGCGCGGCCATTCGGCGGTCCCGGGCGCGTCCGCCTCGGCTCCGGCCGGTGCCGGCGAGAAGTCGAAGGCCGCCGCGTTCACCAGGTCCAGCCCGTCCAGGCATTCGCCGAGCACGCCCGCGATCTCCGGATATCGCGCCAGGAATTCCGCACGGCTGGGCCGGCGGCCGCCCCGGAGCAGCCCGGAATACTCCTCGAGCGCCGCCGCGATCCCCGAATCCGACGAGGCGAGGAAGTCCATGGTCGACCCGTACGGTCGCTCCGAGTCGCGGGCCCCCGGCTTGATCGGTGACATTGGGTTCACCCCGGCCATGATCGATCCGAGCGTTGATTTCATCGAACCCGGGCGCGCAGACGACCCCGGCCACGAGGCGCGACTAACATCAAGGTCGCGGAAAGTCGCCGGAGGCGCCGCGCGTGACCTGCAAAAATCGCCCCTTCGTCCCCCCAGTGGAGCGATGCGGGCCTATAATGCAGGGCATCCAACATCACCCGTGCCCCTCGAGGAGTGCCGCCATGTTCGATCTCCCCTCGATCTCGTCCCTGGGACTGGCCGTCGTCATCGGGCTCCTTGGCCAGGGGCAGGATGGCGGCGCGGCCAAGAAGGAGGGGGGCGACGCGACCGCCGGCAAGGCCGCGGCGAAGCGGAAGACGCTGGAAAAGGCCACCTTCGGCGGAGGGTGCTTCTGGTGCACGGAGGCCGTCTTCGAGCGGATCCCCGGGGTGAAGTCGGTCGTCTCGGGCTATTCCGGGGGGAACGTCCCCAGCCCGACGTACGAGCAGGTCAGCTCCGGCCTGACCGGGCACGCCGAGGTCATCCAGGTCGAGTTCGACCCGGAGGTCCTCCCGTTCAGCAAGCTGCTCCACTACTTCTGGACGGCCCACGACCCGACGACCCTGAACAGCCAGGGGCCCGACTTCGGCACCCAGTACCGGTCGATCATCCTCTATCATGACCAGGACCAGAAGGAGGAGGCCGTCCGGCAGCTCAGGGAGTTCAACGCCCATCGTCCCCGGCGCACGCCCGCGGTGACGCAGATCGTCCCGTTCGAGGCATTCTACCCCGCCGAGGCCTATCACCAGGACTACTACCGGGCCCACCCGGACGCCGACTACAGCCAGGCGATCATCGAGCCCAAGGTCCACAAGATCCGCCAGAAGCTCAAGCAGGAAGCGGCTGCGGAGGCGCGGGCCGAGAAGGCGAAGAGCAAGGAGCAGGACGCGGAGAAGACGAAGGCGAAATCCGGCTCGGAGTGACCGGAGGGCGAGCCTCGTCCGCGATGAGATTGGCTCGCGTCGCGCCGGGTGATATCCTGGACCGTCGCGCCGGGGCCGCGTGGTGCCTCCGTGCCGCCGCATCCGTGTTCGTCCGGCCCGCATGTCCGGCCGCGCTGAAGTCGGAGTCTGCTAATGATTCGCGTTGGGATCGTCGGGCTGGGTTACATGGGCCGGATGCACTACCGCTGCTGGAGCGGTCTACCGGGCGCGAAGGTCACCGCCGTCTGCGAGGCGAGCCCCAAGGTGCTGGCCGATGCCGGCAAGCCCACCAAGGGGAACGTGGAAGGCGCCGCGGAGCACATCGACCTGGACAGCCTGAGCGTCTACTCGGACCTGGGCAAGCTCCTGGCCGCGGGCGAGGTCGATGCCCTGTCGATCACGCTGCCGACGTTCCTCCACGCCGACACCACGGTCCAGGGCCTGGAGGCCGGCGTCCACGTCCTCTGCGAGAAGCCGATGGCGCTCACCGTCGCCGACTGCGACCGCATGGTGGCCGCGGCGGCGAAGGCCGGCAAGACGCTCCAGATCGGCCATTGCATCCGGTTCTGGCCCGAGTACGTGGCCGCCCGCAACCTGATCAAGGGGGGCCGGTACGGAAAGCCGATCGCGGCCTCGTTCCGCCGCTATTCGACGATGCCGGCGTGGAGCCCGGATAGCTGGTTCGCCGACGAGCAGCGCAGCGGGGGCCAGCCTCTGGACCTGCACATCCACGACACGGATTACGTCCATTACGCCTTCGGCATGCCCGCCACGGTCAGCAGCGTGGCCGACCCGCACCAGACCTACATCTCGACCCAGTACCATTACCCGGACGGCCCGGCCATCGTGGCCGAGAGCACCTGGCGGATGGCCAAGGGCTATGCCTTCGAGATGAGCTTCGTGATCGTCCTGGAAGGCGCGACGATCCTCTATGACTGCAATGCCAAGCCCGCCTTCCGGGTCCTCACCTCCGACGGCAGCACACCCGACCTGACGCTCCCCACCGGCGGCGACGGCTACGCCCGCGAGGTCGAGCACTTCGCCCGCGTCCTCGCCGGCGAGCCCGTCGATCCGGTCATCACCCCGAACGACGCGCGGGAGACCATCCGCCTGGTCCTGGCCGAGAAGGAGTCGGCCCGGGAGGGGCGGGCGGTGGGGCTGTAGCAGCCCTCGCCGTCAAAGCTCTGTCCCGCCGCTCAGCTTGATGATCGTGTTGACGAATGCCCTGAGCTCAGGGCAGGCGTCTACGGCGATCCCGAGGTCCTGTCCCTTCAGGATCCGGCCGGCGTCTCGGGTCTTGATATACCCTTGGGTCCTCGTGCCGATCCGGAAGGCCTCCTGGAGTCGATGGGCCGGAGAATTGCCATGGTTCACTCGCTCGGGATGGCGGCCGGGCGGTTGTCGATTGCAGCCGGTCAGCTCCCGGATTCGATCCCAGTAGGGCAGCAGCCACGCCTCAAAGTCATGAAGGGCTACGTGAGGATAAAACCTGGCTTCCGGGCCCACCCATTCGCGCATCTTCTTCTTGGCATCCTCGGCGGTGGCGAAGTCAGGGGGGACCTTCCCTGTGTATACATCCGTGAGGGCGATGACGGCATCGGCCGGATGTCGTCCGGTACTCAGGAGTCTCTCGACGACGCGCTTCAGCTTCTGCTGAGTCGGGATACGACCGTCATAGGGAGCGAAGGCCAGGCTTGGCATCTTGCCGGCGAGCTTCTTGCCGAGAAATGGCAGGAGGAAGGGCTTGAAGGCTGTCTCCGTCCTCCCTTCGACGAGGATCTCAATCCTCATGGCCGTGCTCCGATCCGTCCCATGCGCCATGCCTCGTCGAGCGTGTATTCGTCGAGCCACGCATCGATATCGAGTTCGTCGGCCCACTGGAAGCTCGCCTCTCCTTTCTCACCGAGATTCACGACGAGCACCTCAGGGGGGGTGAGAAATCGAACCAATCGATCGGCATGCGTGGCGACAATGATCTGAGTGCGTTGGGCAGCCTCTCGCAGGAGGTCGGCCAGCAGTGAGAGCAACTCCGGATGGAGGCTGACCTCGGGCTCGTCGATCATCGTCACCGCCGGAAGTGCGGGGCTGTGAAGCAGGGTAGTCAGCCAGAGAAAGCGGAGCGTGCCTTCCGAAAGCTGATGCATGGCGAAGGGGGTCTTGCTGGACTTCTCCTTCCAGGTCATCGCCAGGATGCCCGTCGCCACCGGCGGGAAATTGAGCCGTTCGAAGCCGGGGAACCCTGCCTGCAGGCTGGCCTCGATCGCACTGAACCGGTCCGGATCCGTTTCGCGAAGGGTGAACAGGCACGAGACAAGATCCTCGCCATCATGCCCCGGGAGCCTCGCATCCTTCATCTGTTGCGGGAGCCGCACGGGCGCCCTGCGTCCCACGTCGAGCACGTGGTAATGCGTGGAGGAAGCAAGCCGCATCCGGAAATCCTCCGACTCCCGGAACATCCGTGGAACCTGGGAGAGAGCTGTTTCCTTCTCGTTGTAGTCCCACGTCGGTTTCACGAGTCCTTGCTTGCCGGGCTGAGGGTTGAAGTATCGGACTCTCCCGCGATGGGCATCGATGTGCTTGAAGGGACTGGCCTTCCCCTGATCCTGCTCCAGCATCTCGTCCGTGATCTCGTATCCCACGCCAATGGGAGCCAGGTTGAGCCGGTATATGAGGGGATTGTGATCGGGAATCTCCATTTCCAGATCAAACGCCATCTCCTGAGACTTACCCTCAGGGACCGCGAGGAGGTTCGAGAGATTGGCGTCAAGGCCACCCATGTCGCTCATCGACCGTGCGAGTTGCCCACCGGCCGACGACGCGAGGAGAGTGAAGACATCGAGGAGCGAAGTCTTGCCGCAACCATTCGCACCGATCACGACGTTGAGTCGCCTGAGCCCGATCGGGCAACTGTGGAGCCGACGGAAACCCACAACCTTGAGGCTCTTGAAAAAGTTCACGGACGGCTCCTGACCGGTCCCCCTCGTTTTCGTCAGCTCTTGACAGCTTATCCGACATCCCATCCGGCGTCGAATCGCCATCGCCTCACCTCCCGCTTGCGTCGTCGCCGCCCCCGCATCATCCTCGAAGGCCGAATCGTATTCGACGAACGACTGCTCCGGAGCATGACCATGACGCGGCTTCCCTCGACCTGGTTCGGCGCGCTTGCGATACTCGCTTCCGTTCTCTTCTCCTCGACGCTCCGGGCGGAGCCGCCCGCGTTCCGGGCCGGGTTCGCGGAGCGGGACGTCTCGCCGGCGATCGGGATGGAGCAGCCGGGGGGATACGGGAAGGCGCACCACACGGCGTTCCACGACCCGTGCAAGGCCCGCGCGGCGGTCTTCGACGACGGATCAACGAGGGTGGCCGTCGTCGGGCTCGATGCGCTCCTCATCCGGGCCAGGACCGTGCGGAACATCCGTGAGCAGGTCCGGAAGCGGGCGGGGATCGAGCCGGGGGCCATCCTCATCAGCGCCTCGCACACGCATTCCGGAGGGCCGACCGGGTTCCTCTTGCCGGGGGAGCTCGACGGGGACGACGTCTCACCGGCGGTTCGATCGCTGGCGTACGACCACTCGGTCGTCGCCGATCCCAAATACCTGGAAACGGTCGAGCGCGGCATCGTCGAGGCGGTCTGCGAGGCCAACTCACGCCTGGCTCCGGCGAGGGCCGCGGCCGGGTTCGGCGTCGGGGATCGGGTCGCGTTCAATCGGCGATTCACCATGAAGCAGGGCCGCGCGATGACCCACCCGGGCGTGGGGAATCCCGACATCCTCGAGCCGGCCGGGCCGACCGATCCCCAGGTCGGCGTGATCGGTTGCTGGGACGTTGATGGGAAACTGAAGGGCTGCATCGTCAACTTCGCCTGCCACGCCACGACCGGGCCGCCGGGGATCTCCGCGGATTATGTCGCGTACATCGAAAAGGCGGTCCGCGGCGTCTTCGGCGAGCAGGCCGTGGTCGTCTTCGTCCCGGGCGCGGCGGGGGACGTCACCCAGGTCAACAATCGTGCGCCGCACAAGATCGCCCAGTTCGGCGAGGTCTCGGCCCGGTTCGTGGGCGGTCATGTCGGGGCCGAGGCCGTGAAGGTGCTGCTGGGACTGGAGCAATCCGCCGGTCCGCTCGTGCCCGTCGCGGCGGCGGGGAAGGTCCTCCGGGTCGAGCGCCGACGGCCCAGTCCCGAACACCTGGCCGCGGCGACGGATCTCGCGTCGAAGGATTCAAAGGGTGCTGATCCGACCGACTGGGCCTTCGCCAAGGAGACGGTGGTGCTGGCCGCGAGGATCGCCCGCGAGCCGGTCGCGGACGTCGAGGTCCAGGCCGTGCAGGTCGGCCCGGCGGTCCTGCTCGCCTGCCCGGCGGAGTACTTCTGCGCCTTCGGCCTGGACCTCAAGGCCCGGAGCAAGTTCCCGTTCACGTTCCCGGTCTCGCTCGCGAACGACTGCGTCGGCTATGTCCCCACGGAGGAGGCCCTGACGCCGGGCCCGCGCGGCGGGGGTTACGAGACCCGGCTGACCAGCTACAGCAACCTCGTCCCGGACGCCGGCCGGCGGATGGCCGATGCGCTCGACGAGCTCTCTGCGGGCCTTCGCCCCGGGGCAATTCCCGCGCCCCCTCCCCTGCCCCCGTTCTCCGGCCGGCCCTGGACCTACGGCAGCCTGCCGCCGCAGCGTGATTGAGCCGACCGTCACGGCCGCCGGTACTGGGACCGGAGCGTCCGACGGACGCCGCCGACCGAGACCACGGCCTCCAGCTTGTACGTGCTGCCGGGCTTGCTCTCGGTGTTCGTGTTCCCGTACAGGTCGAAGGACTGTTTGCCGGAGAATTCGCCCAGGCGGCCCGGGCCAGGGTGTGCGATCGCCGCGTCGCCGTGGCGGACGGCCAGGGGCCAGTGGAATGAGTCGGGCTTCGTAACCCAGACGTCGGGGCCTTCACCGAAGACGGTCATCTCCTCAAGGACTCCCTTCGCGGGGAAGTTCATCTCGAGGACGAAGTGCTGGTCCTTCGTCCCGTTCGGCTTCCTCGCCCCGTCGTCGTGGCTCGTGCCGATGAGGTCGCTGTCGGCGTCCCGCCACTGGAAGCCCGCGATCGAGGGCCAGGCCGAGTCCGCCGGGGGAGGGCCGGCGGCCGGCGGCTCGGAGTCCTTCCGCGCCTGGCCCTCGGTCGGCTGCGGCGGCGGAGCCTCGGGCCGCCGTTCGGCCTGGTTGGAGCGCGCGATCTCCTCGGCGGACGGCGGGTCCACGTCAAGCTCGATCCGCCGGCCCTGGACGCGGCGGACCTTGCCGAAGTTGATGCTCCGGGCGAATGCCTCCGCGCTGAGGACCGGAGAGATCCGCAGCTCGGACCGGTCATTGTCGGTCCGCCAGCCCATGCCGACGCCCGTCGGGCTGTCTGTCAGGGGCCTGGCCTTTTCCATGATGACCTTCGAGGCCCCGTCCGGGACCTTGCCCATCACGAGCAGGACGGCGGGCTGGCCCGCGCCGCCCGGATACTCCTTGCCGACCTGCTGGATCATCTGGGTGATCGCCTGGCGCATCGACTCGAAATTGCCCTGGATTCCCGGTGTCTTCATGAGCTCGTTGACCGCCCGCAAGGCCTGGGTCGCGGACCGGTACACGCGCTCGTTCACGAACATGGCGAGGGCGGCCTTCTCGGCCGGCTTGAGCGGTGGCAACTTCGAGCCGCGACCGGCCACGTCTCCCATCCGCTTCGAAGCGGCCATCAGGTCGTTGCGGCTCGTTTCGAACTGGGCGGGGTTGCGCATGCGATTGCAGGCCCCGGCCATGGCGAAATAGGCGTCGGCCAGTTCGCCGAGGACCTGCTGATGCTGGCGGACCAGGTCGAGCCGATCCGGGGCGACATCGGCCATGTCGAGCTCCGGGTCTGCCCCGGCGGCCGAGTCGTTCGGGCTCCCCGCGCTCCCCATCATCGACTGGAACGAATTCCAGGCGCGCGGCAGGAGCGCAAAGAGGGCGAGGCTCAGGGCCGCACACACCGCGACGAGGCCGATGGTCCGCGCTCGCGACGACGATTTCTCCGTCGCGCCACTCGCGCGAGGCTCGTCGCCATCGATTCCCGGCCGCCTCGTGCTGGGAGGGGCCGATGGCGGAACAACGGACGCCGCGGGCCTCGGCACCGGGGACGAGGCCGGGAGCGGTGAGGCGGTCTCCTCGAGCGCGTACCCGGAGTCCTCGGGCTCGCCCGAGGCCGGGATCTTGAAGATCGCGCCGCATTTCTTGCAGCGTGCCCGCTTGCCGGCCACCTCCGGCGACAGCCGGAAGCCGTGCCCGCAGTTGGGACACGGGAAGCCCAGCGCGGGCGGATCAGCGGCCGTGGCAACCGCGGGGACCGCAGGAGCCTCCAGCCGCACGACCTGGGCGCACGCCTTGCAGCGGACTTTCTTTCCCGCCAGTCCCGCGTCGAGCTGATAGGACTGGCCGCAGGCTGGGCACGAGAACGCGATCTCGCCCATGTCGAATGACCTCGACTTTACCTCGCCGGACCGGCGATCGGGACTGACGGATGTGACCAAACGGCGTGATCGAAATTATGTTCGGCCCCGGTGGGCGAAAGCAACGGTCCCATTCCGACCTGCCGGGCATCGGGTTTGCATTCCTGTCCAGCACCACGAAGACCGAGCGGAAATCCCCTCTTTGAGGAGTCGCCACGCATGGATTCGATCACCGGTCCGATCGACAAGATCGAGGAACTGATCGGCCACAGCCCGCATCCCGCGATCGTCGCGGTCCCCCTGGGGGCCTGGACGGTCAGCAACGTGGCCGATGTCCTCTACATGGTGACGGGCAATGACGCACTGGACGCCACCGCCGAGGTGAGCATGGCCGTCGGGCTCGTGGGCGCGGCCGGGGCCGCGATCACCGGCCTGCGCGACTACGGGTACATCCCGAAGGACCGGCAGCCGAACCACGAGATCGCCACCCGGCACGCCGTGGGCAACGCGGTGGTCTGCTCGCTCTTCATGACGAGTTACGTCATGAGGGCCCGCAGCCGGGTCTCCGGCGGGCGAGCGGGCCTCGCCCCGCGGCTGCTCGCCCTGGCCGGCGGCGCCCTCTCCGCCTACACGGGCTGGCTTGGCGGCAAGCTCGTTTCCGAATACGGCGAGGCCGTGAAGCCCGTCATGGATCAGCAACAGGAACGGGAGGTGGAGCGGCAGGAGAATGAGGGCTCGCCGCCGCTCGAGGCGAGCGAGCCCCGGCGGGATGAGCCGATCCCCGCCGGGCGTCAGGAGGCCCGTGAAGCCCCGGCCCAGCCCGGCAGGCATCGCAACAACGGCGGCACTCGCCGCCGTCACCGCTGAGTCGATCCGTTCAGTGGCCGGCCGGCCGACTCCGCCACGGATGCTCGCGGTGGAATGGCTCGGTCCCCCCCGCCTCGGCTCGGAGCCACGAGCGATATGGCGAGCCGTCGGCCCCCGCGCTCGCGAAGTCGCACAGCAAGATCGGGCCGGCCTCCGTCGACGCCTCGACAAGGATGATCGGCGTCGGCGGGGCCGTCCAATCGACGAGCTTCCCGAGCGCGATCGTCTTGCCCAGGCTCGGCGGATCGGCGGGACGACCGGGGTTGAAACGGGGATCGAAGGCCAGCAGGATCGGCCCCCGATAGACCGACACCCGCCCGGCGGATTCCTTCTCGCCAGCCCAGACGTGGGGGGCCATGTCGAGCTCGAGTGCGATCTCGTCGCCGGCCTTCCAGGTGCGGTCCAGCTCCAGATACGTCGCCGGCTTGACGCGGTCGACCGGCTCGCCATTGACCGCGACCTTCGTCCGCGAGGACCAGTGGGGGATCCGCAGCCGAAGCGCGAAATGGCCGGGCTGCTCCGGCTCGACGCGGACGCGGACCTTGCCCGACCGCGGGTAGTCGGAGAGCGCCTCCAGCTTGAGCCGGATCTTCGAAGGCAACTCGGTCGTGTACGTCCCGGGCCCATACCAGTTGAGCGTGAGCCGGCCATCCGGCCCTTCCATCAACGCCCACTCCGAGAGCATACCCAGGCCCCGCGCCGCATTCACGCTGCAGCAGTTCAGCTCCGGCGAGCCGGGCCGGGCCTGGAAGACGATCTCGTGCGAGTTCGCCTTCCGGTCGCCGTCCATCGGCGTGTTGTAGGTGCTCCAGCGGCCGGAAGGTGTGTACATCCCGATGGCCGAATTGAGCGTGGAGAGCTCCAGCTCGTCGGCCGCGATCGGATCTCCGGTCAGCTCGAGCATGGCTACCGAGTTCGCCATCCAGGCGATCGTGCAGCAGGTCTCGATGGCCCCCTGGTGGTACGGGTTGCCCTGCGCCTGCTCGCCGGAGGAGAACCCTCCGTTGTTATGGCGGTCGAGCCTGGCGATGCTCCACCAGAGGTTCGTGAACGCCTTGCGGGCGTCCGCGGCCTCGGGCGTCTTACCGTCGCGGGCAAGCTCCGCCAGGGTGAGGAGCGGGTGCAGGCTCTCCCAGCGCGGTTTCGGCAGCCGGAAGAACTCGTCCCCCGCGAGGCCCCGGCGGAGATAGTCGCCGGCCAGCGGCTTGCCGTCCGGCCCGGTCGCGGCGAACTCGGCGACGAATTGGCGGGCGAGCTCGAGGTATTTCGGCTCCTTCGTGTGCTCGTACAGGAGCATCAGGCCGTGGGCCGGGGCGAGGTTCATCTCGGTCGAGCCCGTGTCCACCAGCCGCGGCGACTTCGACCCGAGGAAGCGATTGACGAACAGGTCGCCGATCTTCCTCGCCGCGGCGAGTGCCTTGGCGTCGCCGGTCAGGTCGTACCAGGCGAGCAGGCCGACGATCGCGTGATAATGTCCCCATGCGTCCCACGTCGGCCCCTGCTTCGCCTCGATGTTGGGGGCGGTGCCCGTCAGCCGAGACGTCTTCGGGAACGGGCCGAGGTAGCCGTCGGCGTCCTGATGGGAGACGAACTCGGCCACGAACCGCTCGAGCAATCCGCGCAGGCGGGCGTCGTTCGTGACCCGCAAGACCGCCGTCGCCCCGGTGAGGTACTTGCCGGCGAACTCGCCCGACCAGGGGAGCAGGTTGCGATACGGCTGGCGGTCGCGATCCGCGAACATGGCGAGGATCGCCGGATTCCCCGCCGGTGCCGGCAGGAGCCAGTTCTCGGTAATCCGGTCGAGGTAACCGCCGACGGGGCCGTTGATCGCGGTCGTGTTCGTCCTGGCCGGCCGAAGCGACGGCTGCAGAGGATCGTCGGCCAGGGCGGTCGCGGCGACGGTCGACGCGAGGAGGACCGCGAGAATCGCACCGCGGTATCGCGGAACTTCGAAGCGGGTTGTGGTCATGGGAGGGTCGCACTCCGTCCGGGGCGTGGGGGCGGGACTGTTCGCCGACGAACATACGGGAGACGCCACCGCGTTTCAACGCGCTGGCGTGGCCCCGATGAATCCACGCCGAACGGAAATCCACTCTCCGGGAGCCGTCCCCGTCCGGCGACCGGCGTGCGGCGAGGATCATCCGCGCGCCTGGTCGGGAGGCGATCCGACGGTGGATCGGGCTCCGGGGTCGTCAACCCCCCTGCGACTCCGCGGGGACCACCTGCAAGGTCAGGATCTCCGGCCGGCGGAGGACCCTCAGCGAAGTCTTCACGCCGACGCGATCCTCGGTCAGCAGGCGGTGGAGGTCGTCGATGCCGCCGACGACCTGGCCATCGAGGCCGAGGATGACGTCCCCTTCCTCGAGGCCGGCTTCGTCGGCCGGCCCGCCGGGCTCGACGCCCTGGATGAGGATCCCGCCGCGACCTTGACCACGGGACCCGCGCTTGCCGCCCGATGCCGGCCCCGGCACCATGACGGTCTGCACGGCGACGCCGATCCGCGCCCGCCGCACCCGGCCGTCGCGAATCAGGCGGCCGGCCACGAACTTGGCGGTGTTGATGGCGATCGCGAAGCAGATCCCCTGCGCCGGCAGGATCATCGCCGTGTTCACCCCGATCACCCGGCCGAGCGAGTCCACGAGCGGCCCGCCCGAGTTCCCCGGGTTGAGCGCCGCGTCCGTCTGGAGGACGTCGTCGATCAGCCGCCCGGATCCGGCCCGCAGCGTCCGGCCGAGGGCGCTCACCACGCCGGCCGTGACCGAGCTCTGGAAGCCGTACGGGTGGCCGATCGCCAGCGCGATCTGGCCGACGCGGACCCGCTTGGAGTCGCCCAGGCCCGCCGGCACGAGCTCGCCGGCGTGGACCCGGATCACGGCGAGGTCGGTCGCCGGATCGTCGCCGATCAGGTCGGCCGGGTGCGACGTCCCGTCCTGGAGCGTCACCTCGATCGCACTCGCCCCGTGCACCACGTGGCTGTTGGTGAGGATGTAACCGCTCGACGTGAAGACGAACCCGGATCCCGTGCCTCCGTTCGAGCCGCCCCGCCCCTTGCCGCCGAACCGGGCCTCGATGTGGACGACCGACGGGCTGACCCTCTCCGCCGCCCCGACCACGGCCCGCGAGTAGGCGTCGAGCAGCCCGATGTCATCACCGTCCGCCGCCTCGGCGAGATGCGGGGCCGGCCCCGCCGCGACCTCGCCCCCCGGGCCATCGCCCAGGAATTCGATTTCCGCCTCGCCGTCCGTCCAGGCTGCCGCGATCATGAGACCCCTCCCCGGCGAGTCCGCCGGTCTTGCTGAGAAAGTCTAAGGGCGAGGGCAAGACCTCGGGAGGATCACTCGGTCGGTTTGCTGCCCATCGACTTCGGGCTGACGAGTCGCCCGACCGGATTGATGATGACCCGATCGCCGGCCTGGAGTCCGGTCTTCACCTCGGCCTGGGATTCGTCCGAATCGCCGAGCGTGACCTCGCGGAGCTCGATGCGGCCGTCGGGCAGCTTGACTGCGACGCGATGGGAATTCACCTGACTGATCACCGCCTTCACCGGGACGGTCAGCGCGTTATCGTGCTGTGCGACAAGAACATCCACCGAGGCCGTCATCCCCGGACGGAGTGTGACCTCTCTCTCCTCGAGGCGGATCGTCGTCGTGTAAACCTTCTTCGCCGTGCTGAGGTATGAGGTTGGGTCGGGAAGCGGGGCCACCTCGGCCACCAGGCCGGTAAATCGCCGATCGGGAAATGCGTCGATCCGAACCTCCGCCTTCTGCCCCTTCTTGACGCGATGGATCGTCGGCTCGTCGAGCTTGGCGACCACCTGTATGGGGCCGTCGACTTCATCGACATAGAAGATGAACTGGCGCTGACGGACTTCGGCACCCCGGACAATCGGGGGAAGGGAGCGATCGCGGTTCTTCGTCGGCGGGTTGGCGTAGACGAGACGCCCATCCCGGGGCGCCACGAGCGTGTAGCGGTCGAGCTGGTCGAGGAGCTTCTGGCGGCGGTCGACCTGAGCAGAGGCGTCCTCGCCCGCGGTCTGCTCTTCGGCGCGTGCCTTCTCGAGAGGAACCTTGAGTCCCTCGATCGTCCTTGGGCCCGTGAATTTCACCAGGACATCGAGCCTGGCCCTGGCGCTCTCGCGTGCGGCCTCGGCTCGTTTGAGGTCCAGCTCGGCGCGATCTTGGCGGTCCTCGAGATCGAGGAGGGCCGTGATCTCGGAGGGCGTCGCGGCGGCTCCCTTCCCTTCTAATGTCTTCTTCAGCGAGTCGATGCGGCTCCTGAGTCGCACGATCCGGCGGTTGGAGGCCGCGATCCCTTCGGAGGCAAGGTCGATCTCGCGGCGCAAATCCGCCATGGATTGGGGAAGGGTGCCCCGTTCGTATTCCTCGCGGACCGCCTCGGCGGCGAAGCGGGCCTGCCTCGCGATCTGCGAGGCTCGCTCGGATCCGGAGGTTAGCTTCTGCTGCCTGGTCAGTTGCTCGCGGAGGGCAGTCGAATCGAGCTCCGCGACCTTGTCCCCCTTCTTGACCAGCGATCCTTCGGGGAGGATCGAGAGTAACGCCACACCCCCTTCCACCTCGGATTTGACGACGGACCGATTGATGGCGTTCAGCGTGCCGGGTCCGGAGACGACGACCCGGAACGGTCCCGCGACCGCCGGGAAGATAAGGACCTTCTCGGTGGGATCGGGCTCGGGGAGGGCCTTCTTGTTAGCTGCCGACGGCTGGGCCGGCGCCGGATCGGCGACCTTCGCCGGCGCCCCCTGTCCCGCGACGAGCCCCGCGCCGGAGACGGCCGCGGCGGCGAGAATCACGGCCCCGGCCTTCCACCAGATCGATCGTGCCATGGTCGAGAGGACTCCCTGTGCGAGGAAACCGGCCGCGGTGCCGGCGAGTGAGTGGGTCGCGGCCAGCCGAGCCGCGGCGGCCGTGGTGGAGCGGACGAGGGCGTCGGGGACCTGGGCGTCCAGGTCGAGGCGGATCGCCGGGATGACGGCGCCGGCGGGCGAGACGCCGCGGCGGGTGAGGCGTCCCCGCAGTCGCTCGCGGGCCCTCGTCAAGCGGCTCTTGATGGTGCCGACGGGCCATCCCGCGTGGCGGGCGGCCTGCTCGTGGGTCTGGCCTTCCAGGTCGCAGAGCACGACCGGGATTCGAAAGCGGTCGGGGAGGCGGCCGATCTCCTCGTGGAGGATCCGGCCGAGGTCGTCGCGGTCCTCGTCCAGGGCGCGGTTCACGATCGCCTCCGCCGGCCGGGCGCCGGCCGCCTCGTGCCTGCGTCTCCTCCTGGCGGCGCCCCGGGCACACGAGGCCGTCCGGAGGGCGACCTGGTGCAGCCACGGGCCGATCGAGTCCGCCACCCAGAGCGACCTGGCCCGTTTGACGAGGACGAGGAAGACGGCCTGAAACGCGTCCTCCGCGTCGGCTTCGTGCGAGCGGCCGAGCACGCCCCGGCAGACCCGCAGGACCATTGGCCCGTGCCGCTCCACCAGGGCCGCGA
The DNA here is from genome assembly GCF_011064615.1 of Aquisphaera insulae. GTDB lineage: Bacteria > Planctomycetota > Planctomycetia > Isosphaerales > Isosphaeraceae > Aquisphaera > Aquisphaera insulae. The sequence goes on from NZ_JAALJH010000057.1 coordinate 29,284, forward strand.
ACGCCTGCTCCGCCGCCGGCCCGCCGCGGGTGGCGAACCGCTCCAGGAGCTGGCCGTCCGTGAGCCCGGCGGCCGACCCCTCGGCGAGCAGGCCGTCGAGCGGCCTCAGGAATCCGTGCGTCCGTCCCGTCGCCACCGGCCGGTCCCCCCGACTTTGCCACTGTCGCAATCGCCAGTGTAATGTCACGGGGACGGCGGGCGGTTCCGGAATTCGCAACGAGAAATGGAACGACGGAAGTCGCGAGAAGGCACGGAGGGAGAGGATCGAGAGGCCGGATGGACGCGGAGGGTTCATTTCGGAGTGGAGCGGCCCCCGTCGGGCGTCTTCGAATCGCCGAGGAGCGATTCCGGCTGGAGAACGACCATCTCGCCGGCCTGGAGACCGGACTTGACCTCGACCCGAGATTCGTCTCCGTCGCCGAACGTGACCTCGCGGATCTCGACCCGTCCGTCGGGCCGCTTGACCGCCACCCGATAAGGGGCGACGCGGCCGATCACCGCCTTGGCGGGGACGGTCAGCGTGTTGTCGTGCTCGGCGACGAGGACGTCCACCGAAGCGTTCATCCCCGGTCGAAGGGACGTGTCGGGGTGGTCCAGACGGACCATCGTGGTGTAGACGACGGGCTTGCTGACGGGGACGCCTTTCCTCACGTCGGGCCGTGGTGCCACGCTCGTGACGATGCCTGTGAATCGCTTCTCCGGGTAAGCATGGACTCGGACGTCGACCCGCTGCCCTTCGGTGACGCGGTGGATCATGGGCTCGCCCAGCTTTGCGGCGACATCCATCGGACCGGAGACGTCGAAGACCGTGAAGAGGGGTTGTCGCGGGGTCACGACCGTGAGCTCACGGGACGGCGCTCCGTTTCCGTTCCAGAAGTGCGTGATGAAGCCATCCCGGGGGGAGACGATCCTGCAGGCCTGGACTTGCGCCTCGGCGTGAGACTCGTGATTCTTCTCCAGGTCGTACTCGCTTTGCCTCGAGATCTCGGCGACCCGGGCTTCCGCGACTTTCAATCTCAATCCCTTGAGGGTCGCGACCTTCGTGTAGTTCTCCAGCCGATTGAGGCGGGCACGGGCGGCTTCCAGCTTCAGCTTCGCGCTCAGGGCGTCCCTTTCCGCCCGATCGATTCGGTCCTCCATGTCGAGAGCGCCCACGATCTGGTCGGGGTTGGCGGCCCGGTCCTTTGGGCCCTGGATCGCCTTCAGGGTGTTGCGTGCCTGCTTCGTGCGCTCACGTCGGGCTTCGACGTTGACCAGATCGGCCTCGGCGAGCTTGATCTCGCCGAGCAGCGTCGACCTGTCGCCGGCATAGATCCCTTCCTCGTACTCCTTGATCGCGAACTCGGCCGCTTCGCGGGCCAGGCGGGCGACCTCGAGCCTGGTCCCCGCGGCCTGCGTGGATCGCTGTTGGTTCGCCAGCAACTTGCGGGCTGCGGACGAATCGAGCTCGATCACGAGGTCCCCCTTCTTGACCCGTGCACCCTCGGGGATGGACGAAACGATCGCGGTGTTCGAGTCGATTTCCGCGACGACCTTGTCTAATTGATCCGTTTCCAGAGACCCATTCCCGCTGACGAGCACCCGGAAGGAGCCCCGTTCTACCCCGACCGTCTTGACGTCGGTCCCCGCCCCGGGCTGGGTCGTCGGCTCCCTCGAGCTCCCCTGCCCCGCGACGAGCCCCGCGCCGGAGACGGTCGCGGCGGCGAGGAGGATGGTGCCGGCCTTCCACCAGATTGATCGTGCCATGGTCGAGAGGACTCCCTGTGCGAGGAGGCCGGCCGTGGTGCCGGCGAGTGAGTGGGTCGCGGCCAACCGAGCCGCGGCGGCCGTGGTGGAGCGGACGAGGGCGTCGGGGACCTGGGCGTCCAGGTCGAGGCGGATCGCCGGGATGACGGCGCCGGCGGGCGAGACGCCGCGGCGGATGAGCTGGCTCCTTAGCTTCTCGCGGGCCCGGTTCAGGCGGCTCTTCACCGTCCCCAGCGGGAGGCCGGCCGAGCGCGCGGCCTGCTCCTGGGTCTGGCCTTCCAGGTCGCAGAGGACCACCGGCACGCGATAGTGATCCGGCAGGCGGCCGATCTCCTCGTGGAGGATCCGGACGACGTCGTCGCGGCCCTCGACCGGAGCGTCGGCCGCCTCCGTCCTCTCGGCAACGGCTTCCTCGTGCCGCCGCCGTCGTGAGGCCGCGACGCGGGCGCCCTGGGACGTCCGCAAGGCAACCTGATGCAGCCACGGGCCCAGCGAATCGGCCACCCAGAGCGACCGGCTTTTCTTCACGAGGACCAGGAATGTCGCCTGAAACGCATCCTCGGCGTCATGACGGTTGCCCGCCACGCCGAGGCAGACGCGCAGGACCATCGGCCCGTGCCGCTCCACGATCGCCGAGAAGGCGAGGTCGGCCGCCGGTCCCGTCGCGGTGGCGAACCGCTCCAGGAGCTGCCCGTCGGTCAGCCCCGCGGCCGTGCCGCCGATGAGCAGGCCGTCAAGCGGCCACGCCAGCCTTCGCCCCTGACCCGTCGCCACGGACCGCCCTCCCCGACGGGCTCATCAATCCCGTCGCACTGGTAATGGCGCGCCGACCGCGGGAGGTTCCAGGAAATGACAAGGATACGAAGACGGAAGACGATTCGACCACGGATGCCACGGATAACGCGGATAGGGGAATGCGAAAACGAGCCGGGACGATCCGTGAAGGAGCTGATGCCGGCTGGGCAGGCTCGTGACTTTCGGCTCCCTCAGTCCCTGACATTCTCTCCCGTTCCCATCCGACTCTCTTCTCGTCCCCCTCCCTTCGCTCTTCTTCCGTTCGCGTGCTTTCCCTTCCCTACTCTTTCCTTCCCCTCCCCTCTCCTCTCTCTCCCTTCCCTTCCCTTCCCCTTCTCCTCCCCCCGTCCCCATCCGTGTCATCCGTGCCATCCGTGGTAGAAAGGTCTTCCGTCTTCGATCCGTGTGATCTTCTCTCCTGTCACGCCGCGAAGAGCGACTTCGTCCCCTTCACGACCTCCTCGGTGATCGTGTACGTCTGCCCCGGCTCGCGTTCGGGGAGCTCGTACATGATGTCGAGCATCAGGCTTTCCATGATCGAGCGGAGGGCGCGGGCGCCGGTCCCGCGGGCCTTGGCGCGGCGGGCGATCTCGCGGATGGCGCCGTCGTCGAAATCGAGCTTGGCGCCGTCGTAGTGGAAGAGGACCTGGTACTGCTTGGTGAGGGCGTCCTTCGGCTCGTTGAGGATCCGCGCCAGGTCGTCCTCGGAGAGCTGGTTCAGGGTGGCGATCACCGGCAGCCGGCCGATCAGCTCGGGGATCATGCCGTAGCGCTCCAGGTCCTCGGGCGTGACCTGGGCGACCAGCTCGTTGCGCTCGAGCTCGCGGTCCTGGGTGCCCTCATCGCCGCGTCCGAAGCCGATCATCTTCCGGCCCAGCCGCTTGCCGATGATCTCCTCGAGGTTCACGAACGTGCCGCCGCAGATGAACAGGATGTCCCTGGTGTTCACCTGGAGATACTGCTGCTCCGGGTGCTTGCGGCCCCCCTGGGGCGGGACGTTGGCCACCGTGCCTTCGAGGAGCTTGAGCAGGGCCTGCTGCACGCCCTCGCCGGAGACGTCCCGGGTGATGCTGACGTTCTGGCTCGTCTTGCCGATCTTGTCGATCTCGTCGATGTAGATGATGCCCTTCTCGGCGGCCGGGATGTCGTAGTCCGCCGCCATCACGAGCTTGAGGATCAGGTTCTCCACGTCCTCGCCCACGTATCCGGCCTCGGTGAGCGTGGTCGCGTCGCCGATGGCGAACGGCACGTGCAGCCGGCGGGCCAGCGTCTGGGCGAGCGCGGTCTTGCCGCAGCCGGTGGGGCCGATCAGCAGGACGTTGCTCTTGGAGACCTCGATGTCCTTCAGGAGCTCGTCGCGGATCTCGCCGCCGAGCACCCGCTTGTAGTGGTTCACCACGGCGACGGCCAGCGTCCGCTTCACGCGGTCCTGGCCGATGATGTACTCGTCCAGGTGCGCGACCAGCTCGCGCGGGGTGGGGAGCTTCTCGAGCTTGGCGTTCTTCCGCTCGTGCTGCTCGAAGAGCTCCTCGCCGAGCTGGGTGCAATGGGCACAGATGTGGGCGATCGGCCGCCCGGCCGACCCGGGGAGGAGCGCCCGGCCCTCGATCATCGGCCCGGCATCCGCGGTATTCCGGCCGCAGAAGTCGCAATGCACCGGGGCCTGCCCCGCCTTCGTCTCGTCGGTCGCCAAGTTCGTCGCTCCCCCATCCAGATCGTCCGGGAAAAACCCGATTATCCTGCCATAACCGCCACGTTTCCACCAGCGGAACGGCCGGCAACCTCCTTGACCGGGGTCCCCGGCGGGTCGACAATTCAGGGAGCCTCGATCTCCACCCGCCCCGCCCCGACTCGACCCACGCCGCCCCGCTCCGACCCGCCCCGCCCGAATCCACCGCCCCGCCCGCCAGGCCGGCCTCGACGCTCGTGGCCTCCCTCCCGGGCTGCTCGCCATCCGAAAGGAAGACTCATGAATCGTCGCCAATGGTTGCGCGGATCCGCGACGGCCGCGGTCGCCTCGACGTTCGCCTTCCCGGAGGTCGTCCCCTCCGAGGTCCTCGGTGCGCCCGGGAAGCCCGGTGCCAACGACCGGATCCAGCTCGGCTTCATCGGCGCGGGGGGCCGGACCCACTCGCTCCTGACCGAGGAGAAGTTCCCCGGCGCCGAGATCGTCGCCATCGCCGATTGCTATCTCCCCCGCTGCGAACAGCGGGCGAAGGACCTGCCCAACGGCGCGAAGCTCAAGCTCTACCAGCATTATCGGGAGATGCTGGCGAAGGAGAAGCTCGACGCCGTCTTCGTGGAGACGACCACCCACGCGCGGGTCCTCGCCGTGGCCCACGTCCTGCTCTCGGGACGGGACGTCTACGCCGAGAAGCCCATGTCCCTGACGATCGCCGAGGGCCGCTACCTGGTCAAGGCCGTCGAGGCCACCGGGCGCGTCCTGCAGACGGGCTCGCAGCAGCGGTCGATCCCGATCAACGTCTTCTCCAGCCGGCGGGTTCGCGAGGGGGCGATCGGCAAGATCAAGACGGTGATCACGTTCAACTTCTGGCAGCCCATGGGCTGGACCCCCCGCAAGGCGGAGCCCGTGCCGGCCGGCCTGGACTGGGACGCCTGGTGCAACCAGGCGGAGCTGCGACCTTACAACAGGCTGCTCCAGTACGGCTGGGGGAACTACCTGGACTACGACACCGGCGGCCAGTCGTGGGGCGTCACCGGCTGGGGCACCCACAGCCTGGACCAGGTCCAATGTGCCCTCGGCACCGATAGCACCGGCCCGGTCGAGATCTGGCCCGAGGAAGAAGGCCCCAACGGCCGCGTCACCGCGCGCTACGCCGACGGCACGCTGCTCAGGCTCGAGGGCAAGAAGCGCGGGTACGAGGACCTCGGGGCGATCTTCGAGGGCGAGCACGGCACGATCGAGATCTGCCGCGGCTACTCGAAGGCGAGCTCGCCCGATCTCCTCAAGGGAGCCCCCCCGAACACCCCCTTCGGCGCCGGCGAGACCTCGCCGCACATCGCCAACTTCCTCGAGTGCGTCCGCACGCGGAAGAAGCCCAATGCCCACGTCGAGATCGGCCACCGCTCGACGACCCTCTGCCACCTCGTCAACATCTGCCGGATCGTCGGCCGCAAGCTCCAGTGGGATCCCGTCGCCGAGTGCTTCAAGGGCGACGCCGATGCCAACGAGCTCCTAGAGCGGCCCAGGCGGAAGGGATACGAGCTGCCGTCGATCGGATGAGGGTCGCTCGTTAGGCTCGACCCTGGCGAAATCCGGCTCTCCCGCTGACGAAGGGGGGGCCGGAGGGGGCGGATGGTCCGGGCCGAGGCGATCGAAAGCACCCCCCTGGTACGGGGGGAACTGAATCCAGGTTGCTGCGTCTGTCTCGCGGAGGGTTGTCACAAGGCTGAGCCAGGCATGACCGAGTTTTTCAACCGTGGTTCGGAGAAGGAACGGCGGCGTGAACTCCGCGGGAGGATGCCTTTGGCCGAGGTCCTCTTATGGTCCCAGCTTCGGCGAGGGCAGTTGCTCGGCTATCGATTCCGCCGACAGTACAGCGTTGGGTCCTTCATCGTCGACTTCTACTGCCCTCGGCTGAAGCTCGCGATTGAGCTCGACGGCGATTCCCACTTTTCAGAGGAGGCCAAGGCCTACGACGCTCGTCGCCAGCATTTCATCGAGGAATTCGGGATTCGCTTCCTACGGTTTACCAACCAGGACGTCCTTGACAATATGGATGGGGTGCTGGAGGTGATCGCCAGGGCTGTTGAGCAAGGACCACCTCAACCCTGACCAGGAATGTACCAAACGTGACGGCGTCATTGTTCGAGCGAGCCGAGGCGATCGAGAACACCCCCCTGTATCCCCCCTTGGTAAGGGGGGAAGTGAAATCCGGCTCTCCCGCTGACGAAGGGGGAGCCGGAGGGGGTGAATCGGGGTGGCCGAGGCGATCGGATTGCCCCTCCGTGTCTCCCCATGGTCGGGGGGGAAGTGGAATCCGGGCTTTGCGGGATGAGGGCCCTCAAAACGACAGCAGCAACTGCCAGATATACATGTTCGCCAGGCTGTCGATGTGCTCCCAGACGGCCCGCACCAGGTCGGCGTCGCCGATGTCCCTGGGGAGGGTCTCGCGCTTCTGGGCCCAGGGGACGACGAAGCCGGGGGCCGTGCGGCTGCGGCCGTCGCCCGAGAGCGGCGGGCGGGGGCCGGTGGCGGCACGCGTCGGCGGCGCGAGGTCGCACGCGTCGGCGGCGCCGGAGTACACCCCGAACTCGCGGGCGGCGTCGGTCATGGCGCGGACGTTCTCCACCCGGGAGTCGTTCTGCATGATCGCCGAGGAGTCCATGATGTAGCCGCCGTCGCGGGCGGCGATCTCGATCACTTCCTTGCAGCGGCGGCGGACCTCCTCCGGCGTCCCGTGCGCGAGCATGACGTTCGAGATGCCGCCGCTGAGGCAGAACTTCGAGCCGAGGACCTCGTGGGTCCTCGCGACGTCCCCCTGGTCGACGTGATAGACGATGCTGCGCTCGGGCAGCTCGGCGAACGATTCGAGGTGCTTGTCCCACTTCCCCTCGGCGTAGAAGAGGGTCTGGATGCCGTCGGCCCAGAGCTCCTCGATGATCGGCTTGAGGGTGGCCCAGTAGACGTTCTTGAAGACCCGCGGCGAGACGAACGGCACGCCGCCGCGGTGCATCCAGAAGCCGACCGGCACCAGCCGCGCCGGGTCGGCCGTGCACTTGGCGACGTGCATCAGGTGGGGCGCCAGGGCCTCGCAGGCGGCGAGGACCTTCTCGGGACGCTCGGCCAGGTCGTCGACCAGGCCGAGGTAGCCGCGGAGCTTGTCGGCGAGGATGTCCATCGGGGCCTTGAAGATCCCGGCGATCGCCGACACGGTGCCGGACTCGGACCGCAGCCGGGCGTTCTGCTCGCCGAAGGCGTTGAAGTACTCCATCATGGCCATCCCCCCCTTGAGGAAGGAGAGGTTGCTGGCGATCGTGGACGGCTCGCCCGCCTTCACCACCTCGGTGGAGACCCGGGGCAGCCAGACCTCCATCAGGAACGCCGTGGGGTCGTCGATCAGCCGATCATATTCATCGGGCTTCATGAAGGCGTTGTCGTGCGGCGGCTCGCGGTACTGGAAGCCCATGTCCGCGGCGACGTCGATGCCGGGGATGCCGTAATACCGCAGGCCGATCGCCTGCGTCAGCCCGGTCCAGACGTAGACCATGTTGGAGACGGTGGCGTCCCAGTCATAGTCCGCGGCGCACCTGCGGGCGGCGGCGAAGGCGCGATGGTAGTCGTGGGCCAGCTCCTGGCAGGTAAACCCGGCGTGGACGCCGGTGAACTCCGCCGCGAACGGCCGGATCGGCACCATGTCCGGCCGGCCGTTGCGCATCGCCGTCACGTAACGGCGGAGCCGCCGCTGGTAGAGCGCTTCCACGTCGCCGACGGTCGTCGTCGAGTCGCTTTCTGACATGATCGGTCCTTCACGCGAAGAGGCTGCGGACGTATTCGGCGTTGCGGCGGGCGTCGGCAACGGGGTTCCCCGTGGGACTGGACGTCTCCAGGACGACCCAGCCGCGATAGTCCACCTCCCGGATGGCTCGGGCGATCGGCGAGTAGCGGACCTTGCCCGTCTCGAGGAAGTCGTCGGCGTTCTTGAAGTGGAACTGGACGATCCGGTCCTTCAGGAAGCGGATCTCCGCGGGGACGTCGTAGCCCTTCGTGCCGCCGGTGTTGTAGCAGTCGTAGTAGATCTTCACGGCGTCGTGGCCGACGCGGTCGAGGATCCGCGCATTGGCCGCGGCGTCCAGGTAGTCCTCGATCCCGAGCGTCACCCCGGCGTCCTTGGCCCGGGGCGCGACGGCCTTGAGGCGGCGGACCACCTCGTCGACGTCGGCCTCCTTGACCCGACCGCCCTTATCCAGCAGGTCGCCGTTGCCGAAGAAGGCGACGAGGATCACCGGCGCGTCCAGGTCGCGCGCGGCGTCGATGCACTGCTCGAGCCACGAGACCCCGCGCGGGTCGGTGGCCAGCGGGCATTCGTTGAGCAGCCCCATTTGAAGCGAGCGGATCGGCAGGCCGAGCCGCTTGACCTCCTCCTTGTAGCGGCGGCGCACCTCGTCCTTGCTGATCTCCAGCCGGTCGGCCGGCCCGCCGACGGTGACCTCGATCCCGTCGAGTCCCGCCTGCTTCCCCTGCTCCAGGCCGACGACGCAGGCGCCGACCTTGATCGTCGCGGGCAGCCGCGTGGCCGCGGCCTCCAGCCGCCCGGCGAGTGCCGTCGCCGCGGCCGTCCCCGCGGCTCCTTCGAGGAAACCTCGACGCGTGATCTCCATGGGTGATCCTCCCTCGCGTGTCGCGACGGCATGTCAGGTTCGGCGGGTCGGGACGGCGTTGTCCCTCCTTTCCATTCGAGCCGTCCCCGTCGTCGCGATCAAGCACCCAGCGTCATCGGCGGGCCTTGGCCCTGCCGAAGAGGGCCTCATGCATGCCGGGCCTGGGGGCGTTGGTCCGGGTGTCCCAGTAGTCGAAGCCGGCGTGCCAGTCCCAGATGGCCCAGCCGATGTGTGCGGCGTCGAGGCGCTCGCGGAAGAGGCCGTAGTAGTTGGCCCGCGACTTCGGGTCGGCCGCGGTGAAGGCGCCGAACTCGCCGAGGTAGACGGGGCGGCCGTAGCGGTCCGACCACTCCTTGATCCGGGAGACGGCCAGGTCCATGACCTCCGGGCCGCACGGGTTGGAGCCGGTCGGCTCGGTGTTGTACGCGCGCAGCCAACTGAGGAAGCCCTGGCTGAGCCCGAGGCCGGAATCGGGCTCGAGCGGGGTCCTCGGCGGGCCGGGGAAGACGATTCCGGTGAGCTTCGCGTCCGGGCCGTTCCCCGTCCAGCTCGCCCCCTGGTGGGTGAACCGGGACGGGTCGTAGCAATGCACCGTGGCGATGAGGTTGTGGTCGTCGTCCGGGAGCATCAGGCCGGGGAGCTCCTCGATGCTGTTCCAGCGCCCGGGGCCATAGACGATGGTCCGGCCCGGGTTGGTCCGCCGGATGGTCTTCACGGCCCGGGCGAAGATCGGGTTCATGACCTCGGTCGTGGCCGCGTCCTTGGGCTCGTTGAGGAGCTCGAATGCCAGGCCGTCGGGAGCCTTTGCGTAGTGGGCGGCGATCTGCTCCCAGATGGCCAGGAACTTCGCCGTCTGTCCCTTCGGGTCGGTGGTGAAGTCGTCGAAGTGGTGGATGTTGATCAGGACGTTCAGCTTCTCACGGGCCGCCGCGTCCACGAAGAAATCCACCTTGCGGAAGATCTCCGGCCGGAGCGTGTACGAGGGGGCGGGGCCCGCATAGTGATGCCAGCCGATCGGGATCCGGATGTGGTCGAAGCCCTCCGCCTTGATGTGGCGGACGTCCTCCGCCGTGTACGTCACGCCCCAGTTCTGCCCCGGCGCGACCTCCAGGCCGTTGCCGAGGTTGGCACCCCGGCGGAACTTCAGGGCGGCGTGATGGGCCGGGGTGTCGTGGCCGGCGATCGGCTTCATCTCGCGGTAGCCCGCGGGGGTCACGGCCATGGCATGGACGCGGAGGGTCACCGGCGTGCCGGCCGTGACCGCCAGGTTCGCCGCCAGGGTCGCGTTGTGCCAGGTCCGGGCGACGTGCGTCCCCTCGGGCGCCGGGGACTCGGTCGATCTCGGGACGATCAAGCCGCCGCCCTGCCAGGTCGATTTCGCCGCCGGCGGTTCGAAGCCCGCCGACCCGAGCCTGGCGCCGTCCACCTTGAAGTCGCCCCAGAGGACTTCCTGGCGGTAGAGCACGCCCGGCGACGCCTGCTCCCACGGCCCCATCAGCGTGACCGCGACGTTGCCGGTCCCCTCGGGCGTGAACCTGACGGCGAACTCGCGCCAGGCCAGGCGGGAGACCGGGAAGTTCACCGAGTAGACCGCGGCCTGCTCGCGCCCGGTCAGCCAGTTGGGCCGATCGATCGAGCCGGCCCCCGAGACGACGTGGGCCTCGTCGATCTTGCCGGCGGAGGCGTCCGCGCGGAGGTCGAAGCGGGCCGATCCCGCCAGCTTGACCGGCTCCGCGGCCAGGGCCGCGACGGGGCCCAGGATCGCCAGGAGGCCGGCCCAGGCGAGCGGCCGGATCGGGGCGAGCGGGTTGTACGTCATCGTCTCCCACCAATTCATGAATCGATTCGAAAGCCGGCCGTCCCGGCGACGCGCCGGGCCCGGTCGCCCTCCCTTGACGCCACATTCCGTTATCATAGGACGGACGGCCGCGCGATTCAGCAACCGAGCGGTGGGCGGGCGCGCCGTGTGAGCCTTGGCTGGTAAGGAATGGGGATCGAGCATGAGCCCGCAATCGACGTCGCGGCGTGAGTTCCTGGAGCGTGGCCTGGCGGCGGCCGGGGTGGCCGGCCTGGGATGGTCTCTGGCCGATCCCGCGGCGTCCGCCGCGGCCCCGCAGCAGCCCGCCGGCCCCGCCTCGTCCGCGGCGGCCCCGCTGGTCGAACGCGCGGTCGCCTTCCTGAGGCCCAGGCAGGACGCCAAGGGGGGGTGGTCCACGGAGCGCGAGCCGGGGATCACCGCGCTGGTGACCGCCGGCCTGCTCCGCTCCGGCCAGGTCCCGCCGGCCGACCCGATGGTGGAGAAGGCCCTCCGATACCTCGAGGGCTTCCTCACCGACAAGGGGGGGCTCTCCGAGGTCCCGCACGCCAATTATGCAACCGCGGTCGCACTGATCGCCTTCAAGTACGCCAACGTCAACGGCCGCTACGACCGGACGATCCAATCGGGCCAGGAATTCCTCAAGCGGATGCAGTGGGACGAGTCCGAGGGGAAGCCGCGCGAGGACGTCTTCTACGGCGGCGCCGGCTACGGCGGGAACAACAGCCGGCCCGACCTGTCCAACACGGCCTTCTTCCTGGATGCGCTGCACGACACCGGCCTGCCGGCGAACGACCCCGCCCTGCAGAAGGCGCTCGTGTTCGTCTCGCGGTGCCAGAACCTCAAGAGCGAGTTCAACGACCAGCCGTGGGCCGGCAAGATCAACGACGGCGGCTTCATCTACACGGCCGCCCAGGGGGGCGTGAGCGTCGCCGGCAAGGATGACGCCGGTGGCCTGAGGTCGTACGCCAGCATGACCTACGCCGGGCTCAAGAGCATGATCTACGCGGGCCTCACGAAGGACGACCCGCGGGTCAAGGCGGCGACCGAGTTCATCGCCCGGCATTACTCGGTCGAGGAGAACCCCGGCCTGGGCCAGGGGGGGCTGTACTACTACTACCACACCTTCGCCAAGACGATGGCCGCCCTGGGCTCCCCCACCTTCACCGACGCGGCCGGCGTCTCCCACGACTGGAAGGCCGAGCTGACCTCCGCCCTGGCGAAGCGGCAGCAGCCCGACGGCTCGTGGATCAACAAGACCGACCGGTTCCTCGAAGGCGACCCGAACCTGGTCACCGCCTACGCGATCCTCGCCCTGGCCTACACCCGGGCCGCGGCGAAGGCCTGACCCCGCGACCCCATCAACCCGAGGTCGTTCGCCCCTTGCCCGGCGCATGGCGGGGCCGCTAAGATCCCGCCATGCGAACCACGACGAACCTGCAACGTATGGCCGTTCTCGGGGCGATGTCGCTCGCGTTTGCCGCCATGATATCTCCGATCTCCGGCTCGCGTGCGGCGGAGCCCGCATCCGCCTCGAAGCCCCCCAACATCGTCCTCATCATGAGCGACGACATGGGGTACTCGGACCTCGGCTGCTACGGCGGCGAGCACGTCACGCCGAACCTGGACGCCCTGGCGGCGAAGGGGGTGCGGTTCACGGAGTTCTACAACAACGCGCGGTGCTGCCCGACGCGAGCCTCGCTGATGACGGGGCTCTATCCCCACGAGGCCGGGATCGGGCACATGATGGAGGATCGCGGCCACGACGGCTATCGCGGCGTCCTCAACCGCAACTGCGTCACGATCGCCGAGGTGCTGAAGCCGGCCGGCTATCGGACCTACATGACCGGCAAGTGGCACGTCGCGCCCGGAATCGGGCCGAGGGCCGACCGCGCCACCTGGCCGCTCGGCCGCGGCTTCGAGAAGTTCTACGGGACCATCGCCGGCGCGGGGAGCTATTTCGACCCCGCCGCACTGGTCCGCCAGGACACGCTGATCACGGTCGAGAACGACCCCGAGTACCACCCCGAGTCGTTCTACTACACCGACGCGATCAGCGACAACGCGATCCGCTTCCTCCGGCAGCACGGGTCCGAGTCGCCCGAGAAGCCGTTCTTCCTCTACGTGGCCTACACCGCCGCCCACTGGCCGATGCACGCCCCCGAGGCCGCCATGGCGAAGTACCGGGGGAAGTTCGATTCCGGGTACGCCCCGCTCCGGGAGGCCCGCTTTCGTCGCATGAAGGAGATGGGCCTGCTCCCGGCCAACGCCGAGCTCTCCGCCATCGCCGAGGACTGGGACGCCGTCGTCGACAAGGCCTGGGAGGCCCGGACGAAGGAGGTCTACGCGGCGATGATCGAGATCATGGACGCCGGGATCGGCCGGATCGTGGAACAGTTGAGGACATCGAATCAGCTCGACAACACGCTGATCCTCTTCCTCCAGGACAACGGTGCCTGCGCCGAGAAGACGGGCCGCGAGGCCAACAAGCAACCTGCTCCGGCCGACCTGAAGCCGCTGGGCCGCGACGACCTCCAGCCGAAGGTGTCGCCGCCGATGCAGACCCGCGACGGCCGCTGGGTCCGCACCGGCCCGGGCGTGATGGCCGGGCCGGCGGACACCTACATCGCCTACGGCCGCGGCTGGGCGAACGAGAGCAACACGCCGTTCCGCGAGTACAAGCACTGGACCCACGAGGGGGGCATCTCGACCCCGCTCATCGCCCACTGGCCGGCCGGCATCCGCCCGGATCGGGCCGGCAGCCTCGAGCGCCAGCCGGGGCACCTGGTCGACCTGATGGCCACCTGCGTCGACCTCGCCGGCGCGGCCTACCCGCTCGAGAAGGACGGCCAGCCGATCAGGCCCCGCCAGGGGGTGAGCCTCCGCCCCGCGTTCAACGGCCAGCCCCTGAATCGCCCGGGGCCGATCTTCTGGGAGCACGAGGGCAACCGCGCCGTCCGCGAGGGGGACTGGAAGCTCGTCGCCAAGGAGGGCCGGCCCTGGGAGCTGTACAATATCGCCGAGGATCGCGCCGAGCTGCACGACCTGGCGTCGTCGCAGCCCGACCGCGTGAACGACATGGTCGCGAAGTGGACTGCCTTCGCCGCTCGCTCCGGCGTGCTGCCCCTGGGCACCTGGCGAGCCCAGCCGGCGAGCCGTCCGGCCGCCCGCCCCGGGGCCCGGCCGGAGGCCCCGCGCGCGGACCGCGCCGGCGACTGAGCCCGGCGTCGCCGAGCCAAGGGGCCCGATGAATCGGGTGGCCGTCGACGGCCCCTCGGCCCGCTCAACGACTCCGGAGCGTGGCGGACTTGGACTTCCGGCCCTGGACGGACGGGGGACCGCCCGCATACTCGAGCCTCGAGCCCTGGTCCATCCGGTAGTCGAGGCTCTTGTGGACCTCCACGACGGCCGAGGAGGACCCCTTGAGCTCGACTCGGAGGTCGTCCAGGCTCAACGCGGCGAGGTCCAGGTGGCTCGCGTCCTGGGCGGCAAGGATGGCGGCCTCCCCCTTGCCCTGGAGGTGCGTACGGCTCGAGTCGGCGAGGCTCAGCCCCAACTGCGACGCGTTCACGGAGCCGGAGAGGTCGCTCGCGTCGGAGAGGTTCGCCAGGAATTTCTTGGCGGATGGGATCCGGATGCTGGCCCGGCTTGCATCGGAGAGCTTGATCGCGCAATCGCCGATCGGGAATTCCGAGAGGTCGAGGCGGCTCGCGTCCCGAGCGATGACCTGGGCGGTCTTGGCCGATCCCGCGAGCTTGAGTCGGCTCGCGTCGCCGAGCCCGAACTCCGCGTGGTTCAGCTCGATCGTCCCGTCGACCACGCTGGCGTCGGACACGGAGAGGCGGAAATTCCCCTCGCTTCGGAACCCATTCAGGCTCGCCTTCGAAGACTCACTCGCCGCGATGCCCTCGAGCGAGGGCATGGTGATCTCGGCTCGCAGCGGCACGTCGAAGCGATAATTCCGGCCCCGCTTCAGGGCCAGCCTGAGCGTCTTCTTCTCCTGGACCACCTCCAGGTAGTCGACGAGCTTCTCATCCGAAGTGGTCTTCACCTGGAACCGATCCCCCTTCGTGATCGTCGCCTGGAAGTTCGATCCCACCGCGACCGAGGTGAAGTCGGCGATCCCCCAGGCCTTCTCGACCGCCTTGCCGGAGCCGATGACCGCGGGATCCGAGCTGTTCCCGGTCGAGATCGTGAACCTCGCCTTTGCCGGCTGCGGCGCGACGGGCTTCGAGGCTCCCGCGGCGGGCGCGGGCGCATCCTGCGGGGGCTGGACGCGGCGGCCGGGCAGGCCGAAGGCGGCGAGGAGCAGGGCCGCCGGGATCGTGGCGAGCATGGCGTACCCCCTGGGGGTGATCGACCCGAGGCGGGGCGAGCTCGCGGGCGCGGAGGATCCCGTCCGCTGGAGATCGGCCAGGTGGCGGGTCAGGATCTCCGCGACCTCGGTGGCCGAGGCGTACCGCCGGCCGGGCTCCTTCTCGAGCAGGCGGTCGACGATCTTCGCCAGCCACTTCGGGACGTCCGGGTTCGACTGCCGCAGCGGCCTCGGCCGGTCGTCGCAGACCCGGCGGAGCACCGCGGGCGTGGAATCCGCCCGGAACGGGGAATGCCCGACGAGCATGAAGTACAGGACGCTCCCGAGGCTGAACAGGTCGGAGCGGTGGTCGATCGCGTCGCCTCGGGACTGTTCCGGCGACATGTATTGCGGCGTCCCGGCGACGACCCCGCTCTGCGTCTGGCTGGCGTCGTCGACGGCCCGGGCCAGCCCGAAGTCCGACAGCTTCACCCTCTCGACACCGTTCTCCAGCAGGATGTTGGACGGCTTGATGTCCCGATGGACGAGCCCCTGGTCGTGGGCGGCGGCCAGGGCCCGGGCGGCCTGCATGCCGACCCGCAGGACCTCCGTCACGTCCATCGGCCCGTCGCGATCCACCCGGTCCTGGAGCGATCGGCCCGCGATGCACGGCATGACGAGGTACGGCAGGCCGTTCCACGAATCGACCGCGTGGATGGCCACGACGTTGTCGTGGACGACCGCGGCGGCCGCCCTCGCTTCCCGCGCGAACCGCGTCCGGGCGGCGGCGCTCGTGGCGAGCCGCGGGGCGAGCACCTTGATGGCCACGTATCGGCCCAGGGACGGGTCGTACGCCTTCAGGACGATCCCGAAGGCCCCCTGGCCGAGCATCTGCGTGACCTCGTACGGGCCGAGCCGCCCCAGGCATCCCGCCTTCGCCGAAGGCTCGAGGAAATCCAGCAGGATCAGGTCATCGACGTTCGGAGTCTCGCCCGGGACGAGGCGCGTGGCCTCGACAGCCGTGCCGTTCCGCCGCCCGACGTCGCCGGCCGGCGAGACCGAGCGAAGCTCGGCGAGGATCCGGCTCCCCGAGGCCAGCCTATCCAGGGCGTTGCGGCAGGCCTCGCACCGGTCGAGGTGTTCCGCCAGTCGTCGGGACTCGCCTTCGCCCAGCTCGTCCTCGAGGAATGACCTCAGGCGCGACTCGCTGCAAGGCTCTCTGGTGATCGGTGTCATGGTCGTGATACCTCAAAGGTGATCGGTCGATTGCCAGTCGTACTGCAGGAGCTCGCGGCGGATCCGGACCACGGCGCGGCTCTTGTACTGATAGACGGTCCCCAGGCTCATCCCCAGGGACTCCGCGACTTCCCTGGCCGGCTTCCCGTCCACGCCGGCCAGCCGGAACGCCTGCCAGGCCACGTCGGAGAACTCGTGCCGCACGCGTTCGGCCGCCCAGAGGACCAGGCCGCGACGATGCTCCGCGTCGAACTCGGCGGAGTCCACCGAGGCCGGGTCGGGCTGATCTTCCAGGAGTCGGAGGATGTTCGTGTCCCCGGAGCCCGGCGGGTGCTGCCGCCGGGCCGCGAACAGGTTGATGATCAGGTTGCGTGCGATCCGCGAGAGCCATCCCCGGAACGAGCCCCGTCGCGGGTCGGGATCGTACCGCTCGATGGCCCGGGCGACCGCCCGGAAGACCTCCTGGCAGAGGTCCTCCGCGTCGGCCTCCTGGAGCCCCCGGCCTCGCGCGATCCGGCGGACGACCGGCCCGTAGATCGCCACGAACTGGGACCATGCCTGCTCGTCCTCGGGATCGCGGAGCCGGATCACCAGGCTCGCGTGGGTGCTCGGCGATTCGGCCATCGATCGATCCTCCCGGGAGTTACACCGTCGTCGAGCGGGACCTTGAACGAAATCGCTGGGAGGACGGCCGGGGTGGGTCGGGCTCGTCCACGCGGGCGGTGCCCCGCTTCGGCTTGCGGCCGCGGCCCGCGATCAGTCCTTGAGCCGCTTCGCCGCGGAGTCGTGCCCATCTTCGTGGAGCGTCAACTGCGTGACCGCCCCCTTGTCGTCCCTGACGAAGGTGAGCGAGTTCTTCGATGTCGGCTTCGTGAAGAAGTCTCGCTCCGATTCGGGGAAGAGCTCGACCTTGCCCTGGTGCGTCGACTGCGCCATCAGGTGGTCCCCCTCGCGGGTGACGGTGACGATCTCGTCGGCGCTAACCTCGTATCGGCCGGCGTAGGCGTCGAAGATCCTGGGGTCGACCCTCACCGCCCGATGGGCGATCGGCGCGGGGGACTTCAGTCCGGCGAGCCCGGTGATCAGGTAGGCACGCAGCACGTTGTCGAACCTGGACGCGTCGTCGTTGTTGACCAGGAAGACGTAACCGATCCCGAGGTCGCGATAGATCACCGAATTGCTGGTGAAGCCGGTGTTCCTGCCCCCGTGCCCGTACGTGATCCCCAGCGGGGTTTGCTCCATCGAGATGCCGAGGCCCCAGCTCCCATTCGGATTATCCGGGCTCTTTGCCACCTGGGGACGGAGCATCTCCTTCGCGGTGGGCTCCGCGAGCCCCTTCCCTCGGGCGGCGGCGATCAGGAACTTCGCATAATTCCCGGCGCTGACGTGGAGGCTGGCCGCCGGGTTCGGCTCCTTGGGCTTCCATTTCGAGAGGGGCAAGGTCCCCGCATGGCCCGTGGCGGTGAGGCTTGCGACGTCGTCGTTGTAGATGAGCGAGGCGTGCTCCACCCCGAGCGGGACGAGGACCTCCTCCTGGATCAGGTCCTCCAGCTTCTTGCCCGTCAGCTTCTCGACGACCTTGCCGAGGTAGACGAAACCCTCGCCGGAGTACGAGACCTTGCTCCCCGGCGTGAAGAGGATCTCGAGCTTCCCCGTCCGCCAGTTGGGGAAGCCCGTCCGGTGGGTGAGCACCATCCTCGCCGTGATCAGCTTGTAGCGGTCGTCGCGAGCGATGTCCTCGTAGGGGAGGTAGGTATGGAGCGGCGTGTCGAGGTCGAGCACGCCGCGATCGACGAGCCGGAGGACCATGTCCGCGAAGACGGGCTTGGTCATCGAGGCCGCCTCGAAGACCGTGTCATCCGCCACGGGCTGTCGCGTCGACGTGTCCCTGACGCCGAAGCCGCGGTGGTAGACCACCTTCCAGTCCTTGATCACGGCGAGGGAGAGGCCGGGTGTCTTGAAGTAATCCAGGTAGGCCCTCGCGAACCGGTCGATCGCCTCGGGGTCCACCGGCCCGTCGCCGCGGAGGATGCCCTGAGCCGCGATGAGGCCGGGTGCGGCGATCGGAGTGGCCCGCAGCGGCCCGGCGGTCGCCAGCCGGTCCGGCTCGACGCGGGCCTCGACGGTCGGATCCTGCTTCACGCGGACCTCCGCGGTATCGACCGGGCAGACCGTGTAGGTCCCTTGGGGGAGCATGCTCAACCTGTACGACCCGTAGGGGTCGATGGTCGCATCCCGCCATAGCTGCGGCGACCCCGTCGATCGGACCCGGACTCGCATCGGCAGCGCCAGCGTCGACGGCTCCTTCCAGTCGACCTGGCCCGTCAGCTCCCCGAATCGAGTCCCGGGCCGGACGAGGAGCAATTCGCCGCACCGGTCCGCCCCTTCGATCTTCTGAGTGCCGGGCCCCCAGGCGATCCACGAGAACGATCCATCCTGGTCCTTATCCGCGACGGCGACGTCGAAGCCGATCGCGCGGTCGGGATCGAGCGCGGCATCGACCTCGATCCGCCACTCGTACGTGATCCGCGACCCCGCCCGCTCGACCGCGACCTTGCGCCTCGACTCCGGAACCTCGGCCGGCCCGACGGTCCTGGTCTGGTTGCCGTAGCGGGCATATTGGAAGAACGGCGAGCCCTCCGCGGGACGGGCCGCGTCGATGAACAGCTCGCAGGCGTCCTGCTTGTCCCAGACGGGCTCCCCCGGCCCGTCGAGGACGATCGAATCATCCTCGACAACGACGGCGACGAAGAGGGCGTGTTCGTCGGCCCGGTAGGCAACCCGGAAGCTCGCCTTCAGGTCCTTCGCATCGCGGAGCTTGTCGCCGCTCTCGAGCCGTTCGATGGGATAGGACCGCTGGCCTGCCGGCCAATCATCCAGCCGGCCGTCGATCGTGATCCCGGTCGTCGGGTAGGCGACTGCGACCGCCCCGTTCTGCCCGCGGGTGCTGGGTGGGCCGATCAGGAAGGTGATCCCCAGGCCGACAATGAGTTTCCAACGCGCGGACGATCGGGAATGCTCGAATCTCACGGTCAACCGCTCCTGGATGCTCTCAAGAATGGTGGATCCCTGGCGACACATGGCTGGGCGACGCTACTCTCTACACAGGGCAATGGAAAAGGCTTGAATTCGTCTTTTCGACTTTCCGGCCGAATTCTTGGGGTCGCCGGGGTCCTGTTCGCCGCGGAAGGCACGGCCGCACGGCCGATCCGTGGCTTCGGGGCGACCCGGATGGTATCGTCTTGGCCATGGCGCGACGGTTCTCGCGCCCGAGATTCCTCCGGGGGGAGGCCGGCGATGACGACACAGGGTCGGAAGCGGGAGATCAACTACGAGGAGTCCAGGGTCGGGACCTACACTTTGCCCGATCCGCTCGTCTGCGCCGACGGCACGCCCGTGAAGACGGCCGACGACTGGATGGCCCGGCGCAGGCCGGAGCTGGTGAAGCTCTTCGAATCCCAGATGTTCGGCCGGGTGCCGGAGGCGGCCAGGTCCGTGAAGCCGCGGTGCGTGGTGACCTCGGAGGCGAAGGACGCGCTCTCCGGCAAGGCGATTCGCCGGCTCGTCGACATCCACGTCAGCGACGACCCCGCGGCCCCGGTGATTCACCTGCTCGTGTACCTGCCGGCGAACCTCGATCCGGGCAAGCGCGTGCCGCTCTTCCTCTGCCTGAACTTCTGGGCGAACCACGCGATCAGCGACGACCCGGGCATCCCGCTCTCGACGCGCTGGATCCGCTCCGAGGGCCCCCCGGGGATCGTCAACGACCGGGCCACGGAGAAGGCCCGCGGCAGCGACCACATGATCCCCGTCGAGCGGATCCTGGCCCGCGGCTATGCCGTGGCCACGACGTATTACGGCGACATCGAGGAAGACCACGTCGGCGGCCTCAGGAACGGCGTGCGCGGGACTTTCCTCCGGCCGGGCCAGGCCGAGCCGGCGGCCGACGAGTGGGGTGCGATCGCCGCCTGGGCCTGGGGGCTCAGCCGGGCGATGGACTACCTCGAGACCTCGCCGGACGTCGACGCGAACCGCGTCGCCCTGATGGGCCACTCGCGGCTGGGCAAGACGGCGCTCTGGGCCGGCGTGAACGACCCGCGATTCGCGATCGTCATCTCCAACAACTCCGGCGAGGGGGGCGCGGCGCTCTCGAAGCGGGACTACGGCGAGACGATCGAGCACCTGAATTCGTCGTTCCCGCACTGGTTCTGCGGCAACTACAAGGCGTTTACGAACCGCGAGGACGCGCTCCCCTTCGACCAGCATGAGGAGATCGCCCTGATCGCGCCGCGGCCCGTCCTGATCGTCAGCGCCGAGGAGGACCGCTGGGCCGATCCGAAGGGGGAGTTCCTCGCCGCGAAGGCCGCCGAGCCCGTCTACAAGCTCATGGGAACCGACGGCCTGGGCCTCGACTTGTGGCCGAAGCCGGCCGTGGACTCGCTCTCCACCGGGACGATCGGCTACCGCATCCGACCCGGCAAGCACGACGTCACCGTCGACGACTGGATCGCCTACATGGACTTCGCGGATCATCACTGGAAGATCCGTCGTTGAGAAGGACGCGAACATGCGATCGGAATTGCGATGGTCCCTGGCGTTGCTCGGGCCCCTGCTCCTCCTCCACCGCCCGGCCGGTGCGCAGGTGGGGCCGATTGCCCCGACGACCCCTTCCTTCGCGGTGACGATCCGTCCCGAGCTGGCCGATGGCGCGGGCGTCTCGGGGCGGCTGCTGGTGGTGCTCGGCAAGGCCGGCGGCCCCGAGCCGAGGCACGCGATTGGCCAGACCGGGATGGACGCGGCGCCGGTGCTCGGCGCGGATGTCGTCGGGCTGAAGCCCGGCGGCCCCGCCATCCTCGACGCGAGATCGGCGATCTTCCCCGTCGCGAACCTCGCCGCGCTACGGCCGGGGCGATACGCCGCCCAGGCGGTCCTGCACACCAACCGCGACCTCAACGTCGTCAACGCGCCCGGCGACCTGTACAGCGACGTGAAGTCCATCGAGATCGGCCCTGACGCCGGGCCATCGACTCGCGTGGAGCTGGAACTCTCGCACAAGATCGCCGACGAGTCGCTGCCTCGAGACGACGGGCTGATTCGCTATCTGAAGATCAAGTCGAAGTTGCTCAGCGACTTCCACGGCCGGCCGATCTACGTCCGCGCGGGGGTGATCCTGCCGCGCGACTTCGACCGCGAGCCCGAGCGTCGATATCCCCTCCGCGTCCACGTGGGCGGCTACGGCGCTCGGTTCACGAACGCCTCGCGGTGGATGTCGACCGGCTCGTCGTTCCGCTCCGCCTGGATGGCCGACGACGCGCCGCGGATGATCTTCGTCCACCTCGACGGCGCCGGGCCGCTCGGCGACCCGTACCAGGTGAACTCGGCCAACAACGGGCCCTACGGCGATGCCGTGACCCGCGAGCTGATCCCGGAGGTCGAGCGGCGGTTCCGCGGCATCGGCAACGGCTCTGCGCGGGCTGTGGACGGGGGCTCGACGGGCGGCTGGGTCGCGCTGGCGCTCCAGGTCTATTATCCCGAGTTCTTCGCCGGCGCCTGGTCGTTCTGCGCCGACGGCGTGGACTTCCGCTCGTTCCAGCTCGTGAACATCTACGAGGACGCCAATGCCTACGTGAACGGGCATGGTTTCGAGCGTCCCGCCGCGCGGGATACCTCGGGCGAGGTCCGCACGACGATGCGGCACGAGTGCCGGGTGGAGAACGTCCTGGGGCTGGGCGACTCCTGGGCCATGTCCGGCGGCCAGTGGGGCGCCTGGAACGCGGCCTATGGCCCTCGGGGCGCGGACGGCCGCCCGGTGCCGCTCTGGGATCCGATCACCGGCCGGATCGACCGCTCGGTCGCGGACCACTGGAAGGCTTACGACCTCCGGCTCGTCCTGGAGGAGAACTGGCCGAAGCTCGCCCCGCGTCTCCGCGGCAAGCTCCATATCTGGATGGGCGACGCCGACGACTACTTCCTGAACAACGCCATGCACCGGCTCGACGCGTTCCTCTCCCACGCCGAGCCTCCGTACGAGGGCTCCATCACGTTCGGTCCCGGCAAGGGCCACTGCTGGCAGGGCATCTCCGAGGCCGAGATCCTCAGGCAGATGGCCGCGGCCTTCCGCAAGGCCGGGGCCATCGAATGACCGTCGCGGTTCCGATTCAGGGCGACCCGGGCGGGACCGGTTTCAGCGCGATCGGGCCGACATCGAGCGGCGTCTCCGGCGGCCCGCCCGACGCGCCCGGGACGATCACCTGCACGTCCGCCTCCGCCAGCTTCGGGCCGGGTTGTCCGCTCGGCCCGACGGACGGGTTGTGCACCTCCGCCTTCAGGCGATAGCGGCCGGGCGGGACATCGTCGACCCGGAACGAGCCGTCGGGGCGGACGTTCGTGTCCACGTCGAGGAATGGCTGAGGTGAGTCGTCGGATCCGGAGGGAACTCGCACGAGTTGCTGCCCCTGGACCGAGAAGACGGCGGCCGGATCGACGCCGGGCGGGATGACGAAACGTCCGACCACGGGCCGGCCGCCGCCGCCGATGTCCACGTGAGCTGTCATGCCCGGTTCGGTCGTCTCGCGTCGCATGGCGAGCCGCGCGGATCCGAATCGCGAGCGGTCGAGGGGCCGCGATCGTGTGACCTCGACTCGCCCCGGGAGGACGCGCTCGAAGACGTACCGTCCGTGAGCGTCGGTCCGCGTGCTCTGGCCCTGGAGGCCTCGGAGGATGACCTCCTCGGCGCGGCCCTGCCGGACGAGCTCGAAGAGCGTGACCGTCTCGTCGGCCGCGGGCTTCGTGCCGATCGTCACGGTCCCCTCGACGCGGCTCCAGGGTTCGACCGTCAGCGTCATCGGGCGGCCCGGCTCCGCGTCGCTCTCGCGGACCTCCGCGAAGCCACTCGGATGGGTGACGAGCAGGTCGAACCCGCCGGCCTGGGGTGGGAAATGGAACGCGCCTCGGTCGTCGGTCGTGGATCGCGACGTGGAGCTTTGACGGTGATCGTCGCGCGACCAGAGGACGACGGCCGCCCCGGCGAGCGGCCGACCGTCCCGGCCGTGCACCACGCCCGAAGGTCCGATGCCCGGCTCGAGCCTGGCATCGAAGACGGCCTCGCCTGCGGTGATGGAGAGCCGTCCCGAGGTCGCCGGCAAGTAGCCGTCGGCTTCGATGCGGACGGCCACGGCGGCGAGGTAGGGATGGGCGTACTCGATCTCGTAGGCGCCGTCGGTGAATTCACGCCTCGGTGTCTCCTGGGGCCACTCCGGAATCCTCCGGTCGGGCTCCCCGGGGAAGTCGTTGCGAAAATGGCCGTCCAGGATCGTGAATCGCGGTATCGGCCCGCCGGTCCTCGCGTCGGTGACCTTGCCGCGGACCCGGAGCGGCCGTTGCATCACGATGTCGGCCGCCGGCTTGTCCGCCAGGACGCCGTCCCGGCTGAGCGGGGCGAAGCCCTCGCGGGAGAAGCCCAGCGTGATGGGCGCCGCCGGCGCGAAGTCCCAGGCGAAACGGCCGTCGGAGTCGGTCCTGCCCGCCCAGAGGTGCGGCCTGTAGCCCTTCCACAAGAGCACGGCATCGACGGTCACTCCCCGGAGCGGATTGCCTCGCGTGTCGACGACGCGGCCTGAGAGACGGTGTTTCGGACCGAGGCGGATTTCGATGGGCGTCTTCGCCGAGGCCGCGTCGACCTCCGTAACCCCCTGGGAATGGCCCGGGGCCCGGGCGAGCAGGATCTCCGGCCCCGTGCGAAGCCGGACGCGGAAGCGACCCTCGGAATCGGTGAGGATGGGGAGTTGCATTTCCTCCTTCCCCTCGCGTTCAGCGCGGCCCACCACGGCGCCGGTCAGCGGTCGTCCCGCCTCATCGAGCACGCGTCCGGAGACGAAAAAAACCTTGTCCAGGATGATCTCCGCGGAGCCGTCCCGGAAGCGATCGATCGCGGACTCGTTTCGCCCGTAATGCTGCATGGCCCCGAAGTAGCTCTCCTGCGAGGCGTGGACCGTGATGGAGGCGAGTCGGGGAGGAGCATCGTCGATTTGCCAGCGACCATTCGCGTCGGTCGTCGCGATCGCCGTGATCCACGAGTAGTCGTGGGCGTCATCGAGCTGGTTACTGGCCTCCACGGTCACGTCGGCCCCCGCGATCGGCTCGCCGCGACGGTTCCGGACGATCCCGCCGAGCGTCTCCCCCCGCTCCAGCTCCATCGTGTGCTCGGCCGGCAGGTCGGCCCGCGACGAGTGGGTCCACCTCACGGAGGATCGGAGGGCGTACCCTTTCTTTCGGACGTCGATGCGAAACGCTCGGGGCAGGTTTGTGGGGAAGTCGATGCGGCCGAGGCCCTGCGCGTCGGTCCATTTCTCGGCCAGCAACCTGTTTCCATCGTAGAACCAGTATCGGTCGCTGGTGTCGGCGGTCACCTCGGCCCTGGCGCCCTCGACGGGCTTCCGGCCGTCGCGATCGACGACCCGGATCACCATCGTCCGGTTCGGGGCCTCCGCTCGGGGCGGAGCGATCGGGGCAGCGGCCGGCGCGATCCCGGGTGGATCGGCCGGCGCGGGGCGATCGGATCTCGCGGCCGCGCCGGCGACGATCGCCACGGCGAGGACGCTCGTGATCGCGAATGCGGCTCGTCCCGCGGACCTCGCCGCCAGGATGCGGGCGGCGAGCGTGGCGGCGACGGTGGGCGTGCCGGGATTCGTCGCGAACGCCATCGCCGACCGGGCGACCGCCTCGGCCCAGCCGGCGTGGATCGTGATCGGCGGGACCAGGGCCGTCTCCAGCCCGGCACGGCGGAGGCGATCGCGGAGGCGCCTTCGTGCTCGCAGGAGCCGGCTCTGGAAGGTCCGCAGCGGGCAGCCCAGCCGTGCGGCGGCCTCGGCGTGGGAGAGTCCTTCCAGGTGACAGAGGACGATCGGCAGCCGGTCGATTTCGGGCAGCCGGTCGAGCTCGCGATGGAGGTCCTCGCGGGAGATCATCGACAGCACGGCATCCGAGGGTCCCTCGTCGGTGCCCTTGCCGGCTGCCCACCGTTGCTCGCGATGGCGCCGACGGTCGTTCTCGCGGCGGGCGCGGAGGGCCACGTGGCGGGCCGTGCCGTGGAGCCAGCTCGAGATCGAACCCCGGCGGCGGACGCCGCTGGCACGCCGGGCCAGGATCAGGAAGACGGCCTGCGAGGCATCCTCGGCCTCCTCCGCATGGCCGAGCACGTCCAGGCAGACGCGGCGGACTCTTGCCGCGTGACGGGCGACGATCGCCGCGAAGGCGGCCTCGGCGGCGGCCCGGTCGCCGTCCAGGAAGACGTCGAGCAGTTGAGCATCGGTCTCGACGCCGAGCGTCCCCCAGTCGAACAACGACTGGATCGGTCCGTGCACGTCCATGAAAAAGCCCTTGGTCATCACCCGGCCTCCTGCGCTTCCGTCGGCTCCCGGTCCCTGGAAGAGTAGTCCCCGCCGGGCAGTCGGACTGCGGCAGGCTTCTCCCGGGCGACCGAGGTCCCCTCCGCTCATCGCAGGTGCGGTAACCAGAGCATCGCCGTGCTCGCGAGGACACCCAGGGCGATCGCTCCCTGCAGGCGGGTGACGGGCGAGCGGGCCATCGCGCGGCGGTCGGTCAGGATGGCGGGGGGGAGCAATGCGCCAAGGATCAGGCCGCCGAGCAGGCCGCCCAGGTGGCAGGCGTTGGAGACGATCGGGCTCAGCAGCCCCAGGGCAAGGGTGTAGACGGCCCAGATGGCCAGCACGATCCCCACGCGATGGTCGCGGATCTCGATCCGCCTTCGCCGCACGTAGACGAGCGAGATCAACGCCCCCGCCAGGCCGAAGATCGCCCCCGAGGCGCCGACGGTCGGCACCTCGGTCGTCATCGTCAGCAGGCCGCCGGTCAGGCAGGCGGCCATGTAGAGGAGCAGGAATGGCTGCACCCCGAAGGCGTGCTCGCAGGCCATGCCCAGGATGTAGAGCAGCCCCATGTTGCCCAGCAGGTGCTCGATGTTCGCGTGCATGAAGGCCCCGGACACCAGCCGCCAGGCCTGCCCCTCCAGGATCTCATCCCGGTGCGTCGCGCCGGTGTCGATCACCCGGCCCACGTTCTCCAGCCCGCCGATCTGGACCTGCCGACCGTAGGCGAACAGGCAGGCCAGGATCAGCAGGATCGTCACCTTGGGGAAGGCGCTGATGCCCGCTTCCAGGTCGACGCGTTCCTGGTGGAGCATCTCCTCCCCGATGACGGGAATGTCCTCGTCTCCGTTGTCGACGGACGAGCCGGGAATCGAGAAGCCCGGGGCGAACGGGGCGGGCGCGGGCACGAGGATCATGGCGAGACGTCCTTCGGGTGGTCGTCAGCCGGCCGATCGCATCATCAGCGATGCTCGCCGGTGTCCAGCAGTACGCCGAGCGCGACGGCCATCCGGCGATCGAAGGCCCGCCCTCGGTCGCGGCTCAGGTCGAGCACGTAGCGATCGAAGAGCGTAAGCTTGCGGTTGAACTCACCGATGGGCCGCTCCTGGCCGTCGGCCGCGGATGCCGGCGTCATCAGGACGAAGTTCGTGCGCAGCATCCCGAACATGGGCCCGAGGAACCGGCGAAGGAGCGAGAGGATCAGCGAATCCTCGCGGGCGATCAGGATTCTCCGGCCCTCGGCGTCCTTGACCAGCCAGCGCTTGCGGAAGAAGTTGTACAGGTAGTTCTTCTCCATCCGGCAGAGGAACTGGCCGTCGGGCGTGAGGACCGTGTACGTGGCCGTGATTGGGGCCCACTTCTGATCCTGGAGCACGTCCAGGAGCCGCTCCGAGCGGGACTCGTCGGAATAGAAGTGGATATGCCGGCGGGGCGAAAGGCGGATCCCCAGCGCGAAGGCGAAGCCGATTCCCAGGGCCAGGAAGGTCACCGCCAGGATGGCGCCGATCACCTGGTTCCCCATGGCCTCGCCGATCGTGATGCCGGCGAGGAAGCCGAGCGAGAGGCCCACGATCGCGACGATTCCCGCCAGCAGCGCGACCCCGAGGCTCTTCAAGACGTGCGAGGGACGTTCCACGAAGAGGATCGGCCGCTGCTGCTCGTCGGTGACGACATAGCGGGCGTCGATGGTCATGAGCTTCTGGCGGAGCAGGAACCGATCGCGGTTGAACGCGGGATGGAGGCCGTCGTCGGTCTCCCAGGACTCCTCGAATCCCTCCGCCGGCGTGACCGCCGGGACGAGCTGGACTTCCTGGCAGCCCGGGCAGCGGACCTTGCGGCCGGCATATTCCTCCTTGAGCTGGTACGACCGACCGCAGGTTGAGCAGACGAGACTGATGGGCATCCGATTCTCCGAAAGGCGCCGCGGCACGCGTGGCTGCCGTGGCCCGCGGGGTTTCCTCGGCAACGATGCGGCCACCATCGTGGTGGAGGCGTCAGAGTCGGATGATGGGTTTCACGCCGCCCGAAGTCAAGATGCTAACTCTGCGCGGATGGCGGTGGCGAGGCGGGCGGCTTCCTCGGGCGTGGTCCTGCCCTGGGGCCAGGGCCAGTGGATCGGGTCGCCCGGGGATCGGGGGATGATGTGGTAGTGGACGTGGTCCACCGTCTGGCCGGCGACGCGGCCGAGGTTGACGACCACGTTCGCACCCTCGGCGTTCGTCGCCGCCTTGATGGCCCGACAGAGGCGTGGGAGGAGCTCGCCGCAGTGGGCGGCAAGCTCGTCCGGCAGCTCGGCCAGATTTGCGTGATGGTCGCGCGGGACCAGCAGCGTGTGCCCCGGATTGAGCGGAAAGGCGTCCAGGAAGGCGACGGCCCGGTCCGTCTCCAGCACCCGCGTCGAGGGGATCGACCCGGCGAGGATCTTGCAGAAGATGCAGGCGGGATCGGAAATCGATTCGGCCATGACGGAAGGCCCTCGGTCAACCTCGCGGGCGGAGCCAGGAGGATGAGGGACAGGGGCGATCGCACCCGCGTGTGGAAACCACGGAGGTCGCGGCGTGTCCGCGCCGCGACCGACGCACCTCACGCTTCAACCTGCCCCCTCTTCCCCTTCTTCTCCGTGCCTCCGTGCCTCTGTGGTTCGTCCGTCTTCCTCTGCCCTCAGTTCGAGGCGACGACGGCGGGCTTGGCCGGGGCCTTGATCTTGTCCTTCTCGCCCAGGAGGGTGATCACGGCCATGGGGGCCGCGTCGCCCTGGCGGACCTTGGCGAGCTTGTAGATGCGGGTGTAGCCCCCGGAGCGGCCCTTGAAGGTGGGGCCGATCTCGTGGAAGAGCTTGTAGGTGACCTGCTTGCTGGTGAGCACGGCGAGGCAGCGGCGGAACTTGTTCAGGTCCCAGCCGTTCTTCGCCAGGGTGATCAGCTTCTCGACGTAGGGCTGGACTTCCTTGGCCTTGGGGAGCGTCGTGCGGATCTTGCCGTGCTCGAGGACCGAGGTCGCCAGGTTGCGCAGGAGCATCCGGCGGTGCTCCGGCGATCGCTTGAATTTCCGGCCGGCTTTCTGGTGGCGCATGGTTCTCTCGTCAGTTCTCGGTTCGACTTGTCGGATCGGGCCCCGCGGTCATTCGCCGGGGCCCGGGCTAACCTCCGACCTCAGCCCTTGGGCGGGACGTTCATGCCCAGGTCGAGGCCGATCTCGTGGAGCTTGGCGCGGACCTCCTTGAGGGTGGTCTCGCCGAAGTTGCGGACGTTCAGGAGCTGGTCCTCGGACCGGCTGACCAGGTGGCGGACCGTGGTGATGCCCTCGCTCTCCAGGCAGTTGGTCGCGCGGACGGAGAGCTCGAGCTCGGCGAGGCTCATGTCGAGCTTGCGCTCGAGCTCGGCGTCGATCGGGGCGTGCTGACCGCCGTCGTGGCCGGAGGAGTCGGCCGAGAGGCCCGGGCCCGGCTCGTTGTACTGGACGAACGGGTTGAGGTGCTTGCGGAGGATCTTGGCCGCCTCCACGAGCGCCATCTCGGGGCCGAGGACGCCGGTGGTCCAGATCCGGAGGACCAGCTTCTCGTAGTTGGTCCGCTGGCCGACGCGGGTGTTCTGGACGTCGTACTCGACGCGCTGGACCGGGCTGAAGCTGGCGTCGAC
The DNA here is from genome assembly GCF_011064615.1 of Aquisphaera insulae. Classification (GTDB taxonomy): domain Bacteria; phylum Planctomycetota; class Planctomycetia; order Isosphaerales; family Isosphaeraceae; genus Aquisphaera; species Aquisphaera insulae. The sequence continues at coordinate 58,537 of NZ_JAALJH010000057.1, forward strand.
GGGGATCTCGCCGATCTCGATCTCGTCGGTGTGGCCCTCGGCGGCGGTCCGGTAGCCGCGGCCGTTCTCGACGGTCATGTCCATGTGGAACGCGACGTCGTCGGTGAGCGTGCAGAGGATGTGGTCGGGGTTGATGATCTCCACCGACTCGTCGTGGACGATGTCCGAGGCGGTGACCACGCCGCGGCGGTCGCGGTCGATCCGGATGGTCCGGTTCGAGTCGGAGTGGTTCTTGACGACCAGGAGCTTGACGTTGAGGACCAGGTCGGTGATGTCGTCGACCATGCCGGGGATCGACGAGAACTCGTGCTGGACGCCCTGGATCTTGATCTTGGTGATGGCGGATCCCTCCAGGCTGGAGAGGAGGATCCGGCGCAGGCTGTTGCCGACGGTGTTCCCGAAGCCGCGCTCGAAGGGCTCGACGTGGAACTCGCCGTAGGTGTCGGTCAGGTTCTCGCGGTTGCAGATGACGCGGCTGGGCAGCTCGAGGCCTCGCCAACGGATACGCATCAGGGTGTCCCCAAAAGGGCCGGTCGGTGCGGGTCGGGCTGGACGGAACGGGACAGGACAGGAACGGGGCAGGCCGGGTTGGTCCGGGGCGCTCGGCCGCGCGTCCCGGGCTCCCCGGCCCCTGGCCTTGACGGGTTGTTTCTCAGCGGCTGAGCAACTCGACGATCAACTGGGGCGTGACCGGGAGGCCGATGTCCTGGGTGGAGGGCATCCGGGAGACGCGGCCCTCGGGGGGCTCGGAGCTGATCCGGTCGAGCCAGTCGGGCACGGGCGGCGTGCCCTCGCCGACGTTGGTGGCGATCAGCTTGCGGGAGTGCTCCCGGTCCTTGATGGCGATCTGGTCGCCCGGCTTGACCAGGTAGCTGGGGATGTCCAGCTTCTTGCCGTTGACCAGGATGTGGCCGTGGCGGATGACCTGGCGGGCCTGGGGGCGGCTGACGGCGAAGCCCAGCCGGGTGACGACGTTGTCGAGCCGCCGCTCGAGCAGCGACATGAGGGCGTCGCCCGTGTTGCCGGCCTTGCGGTTGGCCTCGTAGAAGTACTTGCGGAACTGGCGCTCGAAGATGCCGTAGAACCGCTTGACCTTCTGCTTCTCGCGGAGGCGGATGGCGTACTCGCTGGCCTTGCCCCGGCGGAACTGATGCATGCCCGGCATCCCCTCGCGGCGATCGACGGCGCACTTGGGGGTATCGCACCGCGTCCCCTTGAGGAACAGTTTCGTCCCCTCGCGGCGGCAGAGCCGGCAGACCGGACCCGTATGACGTCCCATGGTTAAATCCGCATTCCTCGGTCGAGTCGTGATCGATTCGTGTTCGTGTACATCCGGTGTCGAGACGGCGTCGCGGCGGGCGTGCCGCGCTCAGACGCGGCGCTTCTTGGGGGGCCGGCAGCCGTTGTGGGGCAGCGGGGTGACGTCCTCGATGGCCTTGATCGACAGGCCGGAGGCCTGGATGGCCGTGATCGCGGACTCCCGCCCGGAGCCCGGGCCCTTGACCTTCACTTCCACTTCCTTGACGCCATACTTCGTCGCCGTGGCGGCGGCCGTCTCGGCGGCGCGCTGGGCGGCGAACGGCGTGCTCTTGCGGCTCCCCTTGAAGCCGACGGTCCCGGACGAGGCCCAGCACAACGCATCGCCGTTGGGGTCGGTGATCGTCACCGTCGTGTTGTTGAACGTCGCCTTGATGTGCACGACCGCGCGGCTGACGTTGCGTCGCGTCTTCCTCTTCTTGGCCTTGGCCACGGCTCCGTTGCTCCTGAATCAATCGATCGGTCGGATGTTCGAGTTCAACAAGCGTTATATTGGACGAGGTTGAGCAGTCCCGGCCCGGCCCGATGGCGACCGCGACGGCCATGGCCTCGCGTGGAGGCGAGCATGGGCCGTCGGGCTGTCGTCGGATCGGATCAGCGCATCTCCTTGACGCCCTTCTTGCCGGCGACGGTCTTCCGCGGGCCCTTGCGGGTGCGGGCGTTCGTCCGGGTCCGCTGGCCGCGGACGGGCAGGCCCTTGCGGTGCCGGAGCCCCCGGTAGCAGCCGATCTCGCGGAGCCGGCCGATGTTCTGCTGGATCTGGCGGCGGAGCTGGCCTTCCACCGTGTACTCGTTGTCCAGGAGCGCCGCGAGCTTGGCCAGCTCGTCCTCGCTCAGCTCCCGGGCCGGCTTGGCCGGATCGACGCCGGCCCGCTCGCACAACTGGTGGGCCAGGAACGGACCGATCCCGTAGATGTAGCGCAGCGAGATCTCCGTGCGCTTGTCGTTCGGAATGTCGACACCGAGAATACGAGGCATCCGCTGAGGTCTCCGTCGATCGATCCCCGGGGGGACCGTGCCGCCGTTCTTGTCGTTTCGTAAGCCGTCGCCGCCGCCCTTCGGCCCGGCGACCATGGGCCCGGGCCATCCGAGGCCGAGACGGGCCGCTTCGTGTCGTGTCCTACTTCGTCCATGGCGGTCACCGCGGACAATCCGCCGACGGCGACAGTCGGGCCGGTCCGGATCGCTCCGCTCAGCCCTGCTTCTGCTTGTGCCGGGGATTGCTGCAGATGACGTAGACCTTCCCCTCGCGGCGGACGATCTTGCAGTGCTCGCAAATCCGCTTGACGCTCGATCGCACTTTCATCGCTGACAACTTTCCTGATTCATCTTGCCCGCCCCGCTCCGCCCCATCGACGGCCGCGCCGGCCGTCCCCCCGCATCTCGCTCCCCTGGCCCCGAGATCGTCACGACCTTGGGGCGACGCGGGCCGCGCCGACCGGTTCGGGGGAGATACGGGCCCGACACCTCGCGGCTACGCCGCGATGATGGCCGGGATTCGTAAATCCGTTGACGTTATGCCCCGGCACAAGGGCCGGAGAAGACCGAGGGGGGTGATGAGGCTTCGTCACATCCCGGGCCGAATAGGACAATATAACCAGAGCTTTGCGTGCTCGCAAGGGGGCGAATGCCTCGGAAAAGTCGATTTGGCCCGAGAATTCCGATCCCGGGTGTCGCACCTCTCTCTGGAATCCCGCCGCGAAACCTCGCGAAATCTCCAGGATTACCCAGGTTTCCTTGCGCGGCGACTCTCCGGGAAGATCCGCCGTGCGAGCTTGCCGCCGAGCAGGAACGAGACGACCAGGTTGGCGATCAGGCCGAGGCCGAACGCGGGATGGATCAGGACGTTCAGTTCGACGAGATTCAGGAGCATGCCGAGGGCGGCCAGAATCATCAGGCCCATGCACTGGAGGACGCAAAACAGGACGATGGCCGTCACCGTGCAGGCGGCTTCGGTTTGCCAGTCAAGCTTCTGCGGATTCGGAATGATCGTGGCCATGTTCTCTTCCCGCTGGAGGCATGATCGACGCAATCCGATGTTCTCCAAGCCATTCGCATCCTATTTCGGCCCCTGCCCCGCCGATCTCCCGAGGGCTGACTGCACCGTGACCCGGCAGACGCGGCGGCCGTGGGGCGTGAAGGTCAGCTCGCGGGCGAAGTGCTCGGCCGGTGTGCGGACGTTCCGGAGGAGGCTGTCCCCGTCCTGCGTCGCGGCCGAGCACGCGTCGAAGTCGAAGTAGACCCAGTCGGGCCCGGCGGTCGGGACATACGCGAAGACCCAGCCGATTCGGAGCCCGGGCCGGCCGAACCGCGTGACGACCTCGGCGGCGGTCCAGTCGCGGTCGCGGCAGCCGGCGTGGAGGGCCAGCAGGAGCCGGCGGAAATCGGCGTCGGGGAGCGTCGCGTCCACCGCGAGGTAGCCGAGCCGGTGGGCCACCGCGGCATAGACCGAGGCGACCTCGTCGGCGTACGTCCCCCGGTTGTCGACGTGCTGGAGGAAGCTCCCCCGCACCGCCATCGAGTTGAACTGCCCTCGGGCCACCAGGCCGTCCATGGCCGCCTGGAGCTCGCCCTCGCGCTCGTCGATGAAGCAGAGGTCCCGCAGCAGGCCCTGCATCACGAGCTCGACCCCGAGGTCCGTGCCGCCGAACAGTCCGGGTCGCTGGACGGCCTGGCGGAGGGTGTCGAGGTGGCGGGTGCGGACGTCGTGGATGGTCCTCATCCCTGGACCTCCCTCGGCACGTCACGCGAGCCGCTCTCGCCACTTGGCGGGGTCGCGTGAGGTGTGGAGAACACCGTAGATGGTGACGGTGTCGCGTACATACTCGTAGAAGACCGCGTAGGGGAACTTTCGGAGGAGGGCCCTTCGATAGTCCCGATGGAACGGGGCGTATGACTCAGGGAGACGGAGAATCGACTGGATGCAGGCGTCAACTCGAACCAGGAAGTCCTCGCCGCGGCCGGTCGTGCGGGCCTCGTACCAATCGTATGCCTCCTGGAGGTCCGTCGTGGCTTCCGGCGCGAAGATCAAGTCAACGGCCATGGCGGCTGCGGATCCTCTGCTTGACCTGCTCCCACGACATCCCGGACGCCGGATTGTTCGCGAGGTTGGCCTTGCGACGCTCCAGCTCCTGGACCTGCCAATCGTGGACCGGGATGTCCTCGGGATTGGCCGCCAGGTCGTCCCAGAGATCCTCGACGAGCTGTAATTTCTCCGAGGGCGTCAGGTCGAAGACGGATTCGATGGCCGGATTCATGGGACCTCCGCTACCACGACCGCAACTCGCAGATCTGCCAAGGGCGGTTTCCATGGCGTTCAGGATCATCCTGAAACCAGTATACAGGGAGGCTCGAGGGGACGATACGCGGCGAGTCCGATTCGGAGCCCGGGCCGGCCGAACCGCGTGACGACCTCGGCGGCGGTCCAGTCCCGGTCGCGGCAGCCGGCGTGGAGGGCCAGCAGCAGCCGGTGGAAATCGGCGTCGGGGAGCGTCGCGTCCACCGCGAGGTAGCCGAGCCGGTGGGCCACCGCGGCGTAGACCGAGGCGACCTCGTCGGCATAGGTCCCCCGGTTCTCGACGTGCTGGAGGAAGCTCCCCCGCACCGCCATCGAGCGGGACTCTCCCCGGGCCGCCAGGAGGCGGGTGCGGACGTCGTGGATGGTCCTCATGGGTAGCTATCAGAGCGGAGCGAGCGACAGGACCTCATAAAGATGACCCTGCTTCCGGACGTGGACGGTGAAATGACGGCCCATGGTCAGGCCCTCCTGCGATGGGCTGTGAACCTGAGGGAGCCGAAATACGGCGTCCGGCGATACCCCGGATACGACGCGATCCACGGACAGGGTCACCGTCCAGCGCCGGAAAGGACCTTCCGGATTGGTGATCTCGATGCCGGCAACCGAGCCGACGAAGGTCAACTCGGTTGACGGAGTCCCGCGGGTGCACGAAGTCATCATCAGGATCATGCCGAGGATGGCAACGAAGCGGAGCCGACCGTGTTCCATGATAAGAGGTCCCCGCGGCGAGAGGTCCCACCCAGGGTCGAGTGGAGTACGACCAGCCAGTCCCTCAGTCCGGGTCGACGTCGGCGGTCTCCCGCGAATCCAGCTCGAGGAAGAGATCCTCGGCCGCCCGCGTCAGCGACTCGTCGTCCAGGGGAGGA
>NZ_JAALJH010000058.1 GCF_011064615.1 Aquisphaera insulae
GCCCGATCTACCGTAGGGTCGATGACGCGAGCTTCGCCCTGTCTGTCCATGCGCCAACCAACGATCAAATCAAGGTGCCGACCAGGGGCGATGTGGCATCGATCAAGGTCAGCGGCGATGTAGGAATTCGTATTGAGTACGCCAGCGATGAACCGAAGGAGATCGGCGAGAGTGGCCTGTGCGACGGCATCGTGAGCTGGAAGACCAACAATCCCAATATTTTCGTGACAATTTCCTGGATCACCAACGATCCCGGCGTACCCGATCGGCTGCTGGCGATCGTCCGCGAGGAACTGGGGCGCGAGGGCCTCCGCCTGCTCCCGATGCACAAGCTGGATTGGCCCGCCGCCACGCCCGCCGAGCGGCTCTCTCAGCTCATCCCGCCCGATGCCCGGCCGTCCGAGGCACCCGTGCCTAGGATAGTAGCCGCCCCGCCTCGGAAGTCCGGGGGAGTTTTCGCATCCCCCCAAGATGTCGCGGCCGCATATCTTCAGGCGAGGGCGAAGAAGGACCTGCGGGCGTACTTACTTTGCCTGACGCCGGCTTCGCAAGGCTCGCTGTTCCGAGAATTGCTTTTCGTAATGCATATGAGCGGGACTGTCGAACCCGCAAGGACCATTGAGGAACGCCTGAAATTCAGATTGTTCGATTCTGGAAACCATCTGCTACCCAGCAAGGAACTCGACGAGCTTTTTACTCCTCCGGGAAAGCCGTATGAGGGACTCAATGAAGGCACGGATGCGTGGGTGTGCGCTTACGTGCAAAAGCGCGTCGGCGACGTATCGGCGTTCCTAGCCGTCTGCATGCCAGACGTTCCGGAGCCGCCTCTCGGCGATGGTGTCCCGGTTCGATGTGAGGGGATCCGTGTCGATGGGGACAGGGCCTCGGGGTATGTCATCCGAAGGGGACCTACACCCTCCCTCGAGGAAGTCGAGCAGCATCGGGTAAGCCGTTATCTCCCACGATGTGTCCCCATACGATTTCGACGGATCGACGAAAGGTGGCTCATCGCATCGACGCGGCCATGATGAGTAGCTCAAGCATGATCGGCAACGGGTCCGCGCCCGCCTGCCAGCGGCCCTGCGTCGGGCTACCCTGGGTGGTTCCATCAGAACATGATGCGGACACGTCGACTTTGGCCACGGAGTGAAGCACTCTTACGCGAGACCAAAGCACCAGCGAGGATCTTCGATTGCGGATCTCGCCTGGCGTCGGGTTAGTATCGGAGCCATCGTCGGCCTGGGGCGCAGCTTCGCCAGTCGTGCCAATTACGCCGTTCCGCAGGGGCAATAGTATCCATCCGAGCAGGAGGATTCCGATGGCCTGCCGAAGCATTCACTTTCCGGCAATCGTCTCATGGTTGAGCTTCGTTGCCGGCGTTTGCCATACGGAAAGATCTGCGGCTCAGGGACAGGATGTCCCCGCAATCGGTCACGCCCTGAAACAAGAAAAGCGTGACGTCGAAAACGTCGAAGGAGAGCGGTCGGAGAGCGGTCTTCTGCCGATCGAGCGCGCATTGCATGCCATCCAGCGTCGTGCCGCTGGTGACCACGCGCTCAAACATCTGGCAGACGAGCCGATTGTTCCCATCAACTACGCCTTTCTCGGGGGGAAACCCATAGATTATCGGCGTGCCATCAGCGCGCCTACCGACGATCAGATCGAGATTCCGACGAAGGGCGATGCGGCATCGATAAGGCTCCCAGGGAGCGTTTCGGTTCATATCGAAGTCATCAGACAAGGTGTTGACGGAGAGGTATTGAGCGGCCGCTATAACGGGGCCGTTACTTGGAAGACTGACAATCCGCATGTCTTCGTGAAGTTGTTCTGGTGCAGCAAAGATCCCGACGTACCCGATCGGCTGCTGGCGATCGTCCGCGAGGAACTGGGGCGTGAGGGCCTCCGCCTGCTCCCGATGCAAAAACTGGATTGGCCCGCCGCCACGACCGCGGAACGGCTCTCTCAGCTCCTGCCGCCCGATGGACTGCCCCCAGTTGCACCAGGGCCCGATGTGGAGGTTGCTCCGCCTCAGGCTCCCGCGAGAGACTTCGCCTCCCCCTACGACGTCGTGGCCAGGCACAACCAGGCCGTGGCCAAGGAGGATTGGGAGGCGTACGCCCGTTGTCTGACGCCGGCCTCGCAAGGAGTCGTCATCCGGGAGGTGCTCTTCCTCGCGGCGACGGGCGGGAAGAAGTGCCCAGAATTGATCAAGAGCATCGAGAAACACCTCAAGTTCAAGCTGATCGACGCCAGCGACTTCCCCGGCGCATTCGTACAAAGCAAGGAAGCACAGAAATTCCTCGAATCTCTGGCGATGCAGCCCGACGAGGACTCCGAGGCGGCGGACGCCCGGCTGTGCGAGATCTTCCGGCGACGGGTCGGCGACGTCCCCGCGTTCCTGGCCGACTGTTTCCGGCAGCTCCCCGGTCCGCCCGAGGGCTACGGCAAGCCGATCGAATGCGAGGGGGTCCGGATCGAGGGCGACAAGGCTTCGGGGTACTTAATCGATAGGCCTCCAGCACCCGATACCAAGGAAGCCGAGAAGCGAGGTGTCCTTCGTTACCTACCGCGATACTTCCCTATTCGTTTTCGACGTATCGGTGGGAGTTGGCTTGTCGCGTTTGCATACGAGCAGCGACAGTGAGGAGTTGGGCAAGGGAGTGCCGCGGGAGTAGGGGGATTGTCGCAATACGCAATGGCGAATGTGGACAGGCTTTACTCCGACGCAGACCCTCCGGGTGGCCGTGGTGGAACACCACGGGACAGCCTCGGTCTGGGTGAAGAGCCAGTCCACCCACTCGGCCTGCCCCCCGTGGTGTTCCACCACGGCCACCCCGTGCCATCTGTCAATCTCTTCGCATCCCGAAACCCCGCCGTGTGCGACAATCCCGGAGTAGGCCTTCCGGCAGGTCCGCAAGAAAAACGGGGCCACTCCTCCCCTTCGGGACGGCTTCGCCTGCCTGGCCGGCCGATCGCAAACGGGGACGTTCCCTCCCCCGATCTGCAAGGGTTTCGCAAGTCGCCGGACAACCATCTTCCTCCGCTGCGCTCCGTGCAGATGGCCCGTCGCCCCTTGACTGAGGAGCAGCGCGGGCGAGCCTTCGATGTTGCTCACCGGATGATCAGAGCTTACCTCGACTATCTCGCTTCTCGCTCGTGAACAGACGAGCCGGAGAGCGTTTGTTTTCTGGCCGTCCCGGATTTTGGGGCAGGTGGCTCAGAAAGCCTGAAAAACAGGCGATTTCTGTGGCGAGAGGTCACTTGGTCACATCAGGATAATCAATGATGATCAATGGCCAGGCACCCAAGGGCGGGATCGACCCACCTGCGCTCGGTTGGTCTCTACGACACCGAGGTGACTCCGGAGGCGGCGGAGCGGCTGCGCAAGTCTCTCTTGGATGCGACGATCAGCCCCGGGCGGACGAAGAGGCGATGAGCCTGGCCGCGCCTCCCGGTGTCCTTTCTCGGGTTCGCTATGTCGGCCGAGTCCATTGCGGGACTGTCGCAACGCGATGAGAACCCGAAGCCCAACCGTTGACGGTGAAATCGATTCGGCATGCATGAGTGGCCACGATCGTTAGATCGTCGTTCAGACGGCGAGGCCCCCAACCTCCGGCCTGAGCCGGACTGCCCTGGAATCAGCGATGGCCGCCTCGCGGATCGCACACACGTGCGAGGGTGGTGGCTTCGCCCGTCTGAACCACCCGCTTACTATGATGTTCGTGCGTTCATGATCTCCTCCGTCGAGCGTCAGGTCCTTGAACCAGCGTTTGCGACAATCCCCGGTAATGCATGCCTCGATTCGGCGAGATCGACCTTTCGATCTTTTCCCGACGGTGGGGATGCGGCAAAAGGCGTCGGCGGAAGCGGGCGAACTCTGGCCTTGCGAACCCGCCGATCCCTGGCAACGACCGTGCCCGGGCGGTAAACTCATCCCCATGATCGTCTTCCGGACGCCGTGCGAGGCGTGGACGTCCCCGGGGAGATGGGGGCGGCCAGGCCGGATGGCGAGAGGATGCCGCGCCCGGCAGGCCGCGGGGAAGCGGCCTCGCAAGGTCATTCCAGAACGCATAGCAAAGGAGAATTGCTCGTGGTCCGTCGCCGACTCCCGTTCGCACTGTCCCTGGGCCTGGCCTTCACCATGACGGCCGCCCTGGCGACTCCCGCCGCAAGAGCTCAGGACGCCAAGAAGGAAACCCCGAAGGCCGAGGCCAAGCCCGCCGAGCCCAAGAAGGAAGAACCCAAGGCCGCCGAGCCCGCCAAGCCCGCCGAGCCCAAGAAGGACGAGGCCAAGCCCGCCGAGCCGGCCAAGCCGGCCGAGATCCCGGCTCCGGTCGTCCCCAAGGCCGTCGAGGAGAAGCTCGAGGCCGCCCGCCACGCCGTCGCCGAGGCGATCGTCGCCGCCCAGGACGCCGGGCTCGTGGACTCCTCGATCGACCCGCCGCCGATCCTCGACATCCTGATCAAGGGCTACGCGATCGACGCCAAGATCCTCAAGAACCCGGCCGCCAAGAAGGACAACATCTGGGCCGTCACGCCCGAGGTCTTCTGCGGCTGGTTCACCGGCTACGGCAAGCTCGACGGCTCGACCATCAACCCCCAGGACGAGCTCCGGATCGTCAACCCGAGCGCCGGGCTGAAGGAATGGTACGACCAGCGGGCCAACATCCTCAACCGGCACATCGAGGCCGTCCGCAAGGCCAAGGGCCCGGCCCCCGCGCCGGCCGCCCCCGCCGCCGCCCCCGCCGCCACCAAGCCGGCCGAGCCGGCCAAGCCGGCCGAGCCCAAGAAGGAGGAGGCCAAGCCGGCCGAGCCGAAGAAGGACGCCCCCAAGCCGGCCGAGGTGAAGAAGGAAGAGCCCAAGAAGTCCTGACGAGATCGGCCGGCCTCGAGGCCGGTCGTGACCTTCGCCTTCCGCCGCGGCCCGCCTCCCCCGTCGCACGCCGACGAGGGGGAGGCGGGCGCCGCGGCGACCGTCGACCCGATGCGATCGATCCCCGGCCCCGGTCCGGCCCTTCGTCCTTCACCTCCCGCCATCCTCTCGATCCTCGAGGCCGTATCGAGTGACGCCGAACGCTGCCCCCAAGAACGGAGCCCCGTTGCAGGTCCTCTCGCTGGCCTGCGAGGCGGCCCAGCGGCTGGGCGCGTCGGCCGTCCTGATCCTCCCCGACGGCCCGCTCGATTGGGACCTCGTGCCGTCCTCCTGCGGGGGCGTGCCGGTCCTCGCCGCGTCGGCCTCCGACCGCCAGCTCCAGGCCATCCGCGACCGGGGCATCGAGGCGATCGAGGTCGAGCCGAGCGAGGCCACCATCGCCGAGCGGATCACGCTCGCCCTGATCGAGGCCGTCGCCAACGACCTGCTCAAGGCGGGGGCCCGCGTGGTGGTCGTCTACTCGGGCTTCGAGGCCGAGGCCCTCGACTCGCTCACCGTGATCCGCCTGGGCGAACACCTCGAGCGGCTCACCGCGCGCGACCTGCGGGCGCTCGAGGAGTGGGTTCCGTTCGAGACCCTCAAGGCCGTGGTCGACACGGCCGTGGAGATCGGCCGCGAGGGCCGCGAGGGGAAGGCGGTCGGCTCCCTGATCGTCGTCGGCGACGCCCGCAACGTCATGGCCCGCACCCGGCCGCTGGGGTTCGACCCGTTCAAGGGATATCGCCGCAAGGAGCGGAACGTCCGCGACCCGAGGGTCCGCGAGGCGATCAAGGAGATCGCCCAGATGGACGGGGCCTTCGTGGTGGGCCGCGACGGCACCGTGGAAGCGGCCTGCCGGCTGATCGACGCCCCCATGGCCGGCCTCACCCTGACCAAGGGCCTGGGGACGCGGCACTGGGCCGCCGCCGCCATCACGGCCGTCACCAAGGCCCTGGCCGTGGTCGTCAGCCAGTCCAACGGCACCGTCCGCCTCTTCCAGGACGGAGAGGTCATCCTCCGGATCGCCCCCATGCGGCACGCCCGCGCCATGAAGTGGCAGGATGCCGAGTCCGAGCCGGCCCCCCCCCGGCCGGAGCGCGAGAAGGATCGCGACCGAGATCGGGACCGCGACCGAGATCGGGATCGCGAGAAGGAGAAGCTGGTGAAGCCGACTGAGCCGAATCCCTCGGCGCCGTCGAGGTCGGGTTGACCCGCCGAGGCGAGGAGAGGGCCGGCTCCCTTCGGCGGCTGGCGGGCCTGCTGCGACGCGTCCTCCGCCTCCGGGGCCGGCCGCGGGATGATTCGACCGCCGCGGATCCCGGGCCGCCGCGGGGCCTGGTGATCGGCATCGGCGGCGTGGGGGGGCTGGACTTCTGCGGCCCGGCGCTCCGCCATGTCCTGGCCGAGTCGGGCCTGCCGTACGCCCTCCGGATCTTCCCCTGGGGCCACGGCTTCGGCCGCTGGTATGCCGACCTCTCGCGGGTGGCCGATCGCGACGCCAAGGCGGCCCTCCTGGCCGATACCGTCCGCAAGTTCCGCGCGGATCGGCCCGGCGAGCCGGTCTTCCTCGTGGCCAAGTCGGGGGGCACCGCCGTGGCGGTGAGGGCGATGGAGCTGCTGCCGCGGGATTCGGTCGAGACCGCGATCCTGCTGGCGCCGGCGCTCTCGCCCGGCTACGACCTGACCTCGGCCCTGGACGCCGTGGCGCGGGAGATGGTCGTCTTCTGGTCGCCGCTGGACCTTATCATCCTGGGGGCCGGGACCGCGCTCTTCGGCACGGCCGACCGCGTCCGAGGCGCCAGCGCGGGGCTCGTGGGCTTCCGGTCGCCGTCGGCCGGCCCGTATCCCAGGCTCCGGCAGGTCCGCTGGACCCCCGGCATGGCCTCCACGGGGAACCTCGGCGGTCACGTCGGGCCGGATTCTCCGGTCTTTCTGAGGAAGTACATTGTACCCCTGCTGCGCCCCGCCCCCGCGGCCGACTCTTGTTGAATCGCGGGCCGTCATCAAGCCCGCCGCGCGCCGGGCCGATATCGTAATGGCCCGGGCGTGATGCCCGCGGGCCATCCCCCCGGCGGGGCCTTCCGAAGCCCCCGCCCCCGACCGTCCGGCTTCGAGCCGGAAGCTTGAAGGATTGGAAACGCGTGAACTTGCTTGTTCTCGAACGCTCGCATGCGAACGTCCCGACCGCGGCCTTCGGCCGTCGCCGACCCCGGGTCGCAGGCCCCGGTCCGGGCGTTCGCCCTCGCGAGGGGGCTGCGTCCCCGGGGGATCATCCCCGGGCCTCGTCGCGGCGCCCCTCCGCCCTCGAGAACTGGCTTCCTTGAAGCCGCACCGCGTGGCGGTCTCCGCCTTTTCAACAAGGAGACGCACCCCAACCCCCTGATGCCCACTGCACCGGAGGGGCGGGGCCGCCCGCACTGATCCTCGCTCGACGGGGCAGGGCGGGGCCGAGGGCGAGTCAACTCGCCACCGGCCTCGTCCCCGCCTCGTCGAGCCGCTCCGCCGCGCGGAGCCTAACGTGTTCGGGGAGATGGCCTTGCGGGGCGACGGCGGGCCCGCCTCGCCCCCCGCCGGCCGGCAAGAGGCTTGACCCGGCCCCGCGCGCGCCGGATAAGTGACGATTGGAACATGCGCGTGGTTTTTCGATTTTGTGGAGTCTGATGAACGCCATGAGTAAGTCCGTTGCGACGATCGCCCGGGTTCACGGGCGCGAGATCCTGGATAGTCGCGGTAATCCGACGGTGGAAGTGGACGTGGTGCTGGCCGACGGGACGCTCGGCCGGGCGGCGGTCCCGTCCGGGGCGAGCACGGGGATTCACGAGGCCGTCGAGCTTCGCGACGGCGACAAGAAGCGGTATGGCGGCAAGGGGGTCTCCAAGGCGGTCGCCAACGTCAATGGGGCGCTCGCCAAGGTCGCGATCGGGCGGGATCCGAGCGACCAGGTCGGGCTCGACAAGGCCCTGATCGCGGCCGACGGCACGCCCAACAAGGGGAAGCTGGGCGCCAATGCCATCCTCGGCGTCAGCCTGGCCGCGGCCAAGGCCGCCGCGACGGCCCACGGCCTGCCCCTCTATCGCTACATCGGCGGCGCCAATGCCCGCGTGCTGCCGGTGCCGATGGCCAATATCGTCAACGGCGGCAAGCACGCCGACAACAAGATCGACTTCCAGGAATTCATGGTCATGCCCGTCGGCGCGAAGTCGTTCGCCGAGGGCATCCGGATGGTCGCCGAGATCTTCCATCAGCTCAAGGCCGTGCTCAAGAAGGCCGGCCACAACACCAACGTCGGCGACGAGGGGGGCTTCGCCCCGAACCTCGACAACGAGGAGGCCATCAAGTTCATCCTCGACGCCGTCGACAAGGCCGGATACAAGGCCGGCCGCGACCAGGATATCGCCATCGCGCTCGACTGCGCCAGCTCCGAGCTCTTCGACGAGGGGGACAAGAAGGGATACAAGTTCTGGAAGTCCGCCCCGGACAAGGTCCTCTCCAGCAAGGCGATGATCGAGCTCTTCAGCGAGTGGGTCGACAAGTACCCGATCATCTCGATCGAGGATCCGCTCGACCAGGACGACTGGTCCGGCTACGTCGATTTCACCAAGGCCCTGGGCAAGAAGGTCCAGATCGTCGGCGACGACTTCTTCGTCACCAACACCGAGCGGCTGGCGAAGGGCATCGCCCAGGGGGCGACCAACAGCATCCTCATCAAGGTGAACCAGATCGGCAGCCTGACCGAGACGCTCGAGGCCATCGAGATGGCCCACCGCGCCGGCTACACGTCGGTCATCAGCCATCGCTCCGGCGAGACCGAGGACGCGACCATCGCCGACATCGCCGTCGCCACCAACGCGGGCCAGATCAAGACCGGCTCCGCCAGCCGCTCCGACCGCGTCGCCAAGTACAACCAGCTCCTCCGGATCGAGGAAGAGCTCGGCGCCGACGCCATCTACGGCCCCGGCCCCAAGGTCCGCGGCTGAGGCCGGCTCGCTTTGCCATCACCGTTGATCCTCGCGGCCGTGTCCGACTCCCGCAGTCGGTCACGGCCGCTTGCTTACCCCGGGATCGCCTGCGAGCCCCGGTTTTGCCAGCCCTGGGCTCCTGCGTTATGCTAGCGGATGGGACCACGCAAGGGGCTATCTCCAATCACGGTTGGCAGGTCTTACCAGGATGAACATCGCTCTCGCAGACGACCTGCAGCGGCTCCTCAGGAAGAAGGTCGAGAACGGCCAGTTCCCGAACGAGGAGGCCGTCGTCGAAGAAGCCCTGAGGCACTTCCTCGTCGAGCAGCCGGATCAGCGGCAAACCCCGAGCCCTGGGACCCAGCCCGAGAAGGAAGACGACGGGGACGCTCGACCCTGGCGTGGCGTCTATTCCTTGGAGTTCCCCGAAGAGGTTCTTTTCACGAAGTCCATCGACATCCGCCCCGATCAACTCGACGAGTGGCGCCCCCAGGGGGTCACGAGCGAGAGACGGTCCCGAGACGAAGATGAGTAACCCCTGGTACGGGGTCGTTGGGCCGGACGTGCGTTTGACCCAGGGCGACATCATCCTCGACTGCCCGCTTCTCAAGTGGCAACTGGACGACGCGGCCGAAGGTGAGTCGAGGGCGTCGGACGAGCGTCTGTTCCAGGCGGTCAAGGGGGTTAAGGCCGACGTCGTCGTCATGACCCAGGCGTGCGACCTGGAACAGGGCAAGGTCTCGGATGTGGTCCTGTGCCCGTGCCGTCCGCTCTCCAGGTACAGGCCGGCCTGGGAGGAGGCTGAACGGGCCAGGAAACAGAACCCGACGAACAAGGCTTGGTCCGCGTTCTGCGAGGACATCAAGAACGGTTATGTGTGGAACCTGTTCATGACCGACTCGCTCCAAGACGGCGAGATCACCACCGAGCATCGAATCGTCGATTTTCACGGCGTCCACACTGTGCCACGTGCCTTCCTCGACTCGCTGATCCCCGAGCGAGGGTCGAAGAGATTGAGGCTGCTGCCGCCGTACCGCGAACACCTCTCGCAATCATTTGCCAGATTCTTCATGAGGGTTGGGTTGCCCATCCCCGTGACCAGGGCCTGGTAAGCCCGAGCAGGCCGGTCCCGAGGCATCGCGGTGGCCTCGATGCCGTGTTCGTGGGGGCAAGCGAAGTATGCGGGCTCATGCGACGGGCTCCGCGTCTGCCTCTTCTCGATCCATCTTCAGCCCTTCCTGTGCGGCCCACCGCATCAGGATCGCCATGCAGGCCTCGTCGGGATCTTCATTGAACCGGGCCTTCGCCTGGATGACATCGCGGCCGGTCGGCTCGACCTCCACCGTCGCGTGGCGCTGACGGGCCTCGGGAGTTTCCAGCGCGATGGACCAGATCGTCGTCCGTCGCTGGGCGCAGCGCTCGGTATATTCGGCGACGCAGTGATTCATGGCCTTCCCCTCGGCGGCCATGGTGTCGCTGTCGAGCAGCTCGCGGACGGTCCAGATCCGGCCCTCCTCGTCTTGGCGGAGGAACTCGCCGATGCCCGAGCGCTCCCACGAGATCCGCGTCCGCTTCGGCTCTTGCTTCTCCGTCCGCTCGGCCCGCCATTCGACCGCGCGGCGGACCAGCGATTCGGCCGTCCGCCCCTTGACCGAGAGATCGGGCTGGGGCGGCTCGAAGGCCACCTCGGTGTCCTCGCCGATGATGACCCGCCGGTTCTCGAACTTCTGATCTTGAAGGTACTCGACGAGCGGCTCGACGAGCGCCGGATCGAGGCGCGGGCTGTTGATCAGCACGTGGATCACCGAGGTCCAGAACGCGCCATGATTGAAGTCCCTCCCCAGGCGGGTGGCAGCAACGACCCGGGCCAGCTCGTCGGAGCCTCCGAGGCCGATCACCTGCGCCCACCGGAGCGCGAAGCGGATCGGAAACCGGGCCGGTGCGTGGGCGAATTCGTGTGCCATCCGCCGGCTAAGCCGGATCGGGAACCCGGCGTCGCGGAGGCTCTTGCCTTGACCCGCGTGCCTGAACCAGCCCTGCTGCCGGCGGGCAGGATCGTCATCGCCGAGGAACCATGCCGAGAGGAGGACCGGCGGCACGGGAAAGCACGCCATCAGGTGATGGGCCAGCGAGGAAAAGAGCGGCAGCGGGTTGGCCTCACGCGGCTCCCAGAGCCGCAACGGCCGGAACCAATGCCGGCGATGGGCGTACAGGGCCAGCAGGCCGGTCACGATGGCATCGGGCCAGCCGTCCCGGATCCGCCCCTGCAGGCGGGCGGGCCTCAGCAGGTCCGACCGGCCGCGGACCTCGCCGAGGAACTGGACGATCCCCTCGCTCGGTCCGCCGGGCCACCGGCTTGCGAGGGTTTGCCGAATGGAGCGATCGATGAGCGCCTTGGCGTGCTCCCTGGGCGCAATCTTGACGGGCATGATGAGGCTCACGAGGCCACGGGATTCGACCGGACGGACGGGGGACGCGGCCCACGTCGTCATCGCGGTCGGCCCGGCTTCCCGGCGCCCGATGGGGCCCTTCAGCGGCCGAGGGATGCGACGTGGAGCGATGTGTAGATCTGGCGGAAATGAGCCTTCATGATCGAATCCTCCTCAAGCGCGGATGGGCCGCTCGCCTCTGGGACACCATGGCCCGTCTCGCGGTTCGCGCCGAACCGGCGCCGTCGGGAGAGGGCCGGGAACCCGTCGCGAACCGCCGGGGCCGGTTCCGTGTCCGACGATCATGGACCTGACCACCGAGCCTTACACCACGCAGTCCGCCCGCTGGCCGCAATCCGGCCGTCACATCCTGGCCCAGTTCGACGCCGAATCGGTGATCGTTTATCAGGCCTATCGCCCGGAGATCGGCCGCTTCGCCGCCCGGCACGGGGCTTTCGGCGGCGGCTTCAGCCTGAACCGCATGAGCTGGATCAAGCCGAACTTCCTCTGGATGATGTACCGCTCCGGCTGGGGGACGAAGGAGGGCCAGGAGGTCACGCTCGCCGTCCGGTTGAGGCGATCCGCCTTCGACGAGATCCTCCGCCGGGCCGTGCATTCGACCTTCATTCCCGGCCTCCACGAGGGTGAGGACGCCTGGAGGCGGGCCGTTGCCGGGTCCGACGTGCGGCTCCAGTGGGATCCCGACCACGGCCCGTCGGGCGCCCCGCTCGAGCGCCGGGCCATTCAGCTCGGCCTCCGCGGGGATGCGCTGGCCCGCTACGCCCGGGACTGGCTCCTCGGCATCGAGGACATCTCGGACTTCGTGGCCGAGCAGCGGGCGCACGCGTCGGCGCCTTACGCGAACCTGGCGACGCCCAGGGAAGAGGTCTACGAGGTCGCCGACCGTGACGTCGCCGCAAGGCTCGGGGTGTCGCCGGCTCCCGACGACTGATCTTCGGGCTTCGCCACTTCGACCGGACAGGATCGGTCGAGGTGAGGCCGTGGGAATCGGCTCAGCCGGTTGACCGTGGGAGGGACGTGACCGAGAATCCGCGTTGTCGAGGATCACGGTCAGGGCAGCCCCGCGAGGCCAGCGATGAACGACCAGCAAGAGCGATTCCCGCGGCCGAACCGCGCCGCAGTCGAGATCAACCGTCGCGAGGCCCTGGGGGCGGTCGCCGCCTGCCTGGCGGTCGGCCCCGTCGTCGCCGACCCCGCCGCTTCCGGATTCCGACTGGCGACCTTCGCCGCCGACGTCACGCCGCCGGCCGGGCATCCCCTGATGGGGGGCGGGATCGCGCCCGCCGCGGAGGTCATGGATCGGTTGTCCGCCCGGGGCTTCGTCCTGTCGGGAGCCGGGAAGCCGGTCGTCCTGGCCGCGATCGACTGGTGCGAGATCCGCAACGACGCCTTCGACCGCTGGCGTGAGGCCCTGGCCGAGGCCGCCGACACGGATCCTCGCCGCGTCCTGGTCGCGTGCCTGCATCAGCACGACGCCCCCATCGCCGACCTCGCCGCCCAGCGCCTGCTCGACGCGCGGCAATCGGCCGCGAAGATCTGCGATCCGGGCTTCCACGAGCTCGCCGTGCGCGGCGTCGCACAGGCCGTCCGCGAGGGCTTGAGGTCGGCCCGGCGGGTGACCCACGTCGGTACGGGGCAGGCCAGGGTGGAGGCCGTCGCGTCGAACCGCCGCTACCTCCGCGCCGACGGCCGGCCCGCATTCGACCGGATGAGCGCCACCCGCGATCCGGCAATCCGCGACCAGCCCGAAGGGCTGATCGATCCCTGGCTCAGGACGTTGAGCTTCTGGGACGGCGACAGGCCGGTCCTGGCGCTGAGCGCCTACGCGACCCACCCGATGAGCCACTACGGCCGCGGGGCCGTCTCGGCCGACTTCATCGGCATGGCCCGGCGGATGCGGCAGGACGAGATGCCGGACGTCTTCCAGATCTACGCCACCGGGTGCGGCGGCAACGTGACCGCCGGGAAGTACAACGACGGCTCGCCCGCCAACCGCCCCGCCCTGGCCGGGCGGATCCACCGCGCGATGGTCGCGGCCTGGGCGGCGACCGAGCGTTCCCCGATCGAGCGGGCGGAGTTCCGCAGCGTCCCCCTGCGGCTGGAGCCGAGGGACGGCCCCGGCTTCACGGTCGCGGACCTCCGGAAGCGACTGGAGACCGACCCGAGGCCGTTCGGCCGCTGCCTGGCCGCGCTCGGCCTGGCCTGGCGGGCGCGGGCCGACGCCGGCCACGCGATCGACGTGCCGGCCCTGGACCTCGGTCGTGCCCAGCTCCTGCTCCTGCCCGGCGAGTCGTACGTCGAGTATCAACTCCTGGCCCAGCGGTCGCGCCCCGACTCCTTCGTCGTGACGCTCGGCTACGGCGAGGCCGGGACGGGCTACATCCCGACGGACCGGCATTTCGAGGAGGGGGATGCGAACCTGGCCGATTGGTGCTGGGTCGCCCCCGGCTCCGAGGCGCGGATGGCCCGCGCCATCGCCGCGGCCCTTGGGGGAGACGAGGCCGGCGTCCGGCCCACGGTGGAGATCCGCGGCGTCTACGGGGGCATGCCCGCGGAGATCCTGGACCGCGGCAAGACGCTCGCCGACTACGGCATCAACGCCGTCTGGATCGGCTCCGGCGGGCTCACTCGCGAGGCCATCGAGACGCTCAAACGGCAGGGTGCGAAGGCGTTCGCCGAGTTCAACACGATGCACGACGCGGCCTACCTCGAGGGCCATCCCGACGCCGCGCCGATCGGCGCGGACGGCACGCCGTGCCCGCCGCCCGATGGCTGGCAAGGCGTCTGCCCGACCCATCCCGGCTACCGCGCGGCACGGATGGCGGCGTTCCGCCAGGTCCTCCGCGATTTCGCCATCGACGGCATCTGGCTCGACTACCACCACGCCCACGCGAGCTGGGAGCAGGCCGAGCCGGCCCTGCCGGATACCTGCTTCTGCGCCCGCTGCCTGGCTCGGTTCGCGCGGGAGGCCGACGTCAAGCTGCCCGATCGCCCCGCGCCGGAGGTCGCCCGCATGCTGCTCGGCCCGCACCGGGACCGGTGGGTGGGCTGGCGTTGCGGCGTGTTCACCGACTGGGTGCGCGAGCTCCGCGACATCCGCGACGAGGTCCGCCCCGGCGCCCTGCTCGGGACCTTCCACTGCCCGTGGTCGGAGGATGATCGCGGCGGGGCCTTGCGGGCGAAGCTGGCGATCGACCTGAGGGCCCAGGCGGAGTACCTCGACGTCCTCAGCCCGATGCCGTATCACGCCCGGTTCGGCCACGCGGCCGATCCGGCCTGGATCGGCCGCCAGGTCGCCTGGCTGGGGCGGCACCTCGGGATCCACGGCCGGCCCGGAGAGCGGCTCCGGATCTGGCCCATCGTGCAGCTCTCGGACTGGGGCGAGCCGGTCCCGGCGGCTCAGGTGGCCCAGGCGATCGCCCAGGGTGCCCGCCGCCCCGCCACCGGTCTGACGGCCTTCGCCTGGGGCTCCCTCTCGAAGGACCGGGACAAGGTCGAGGAGCTGGGCCGCGCGTATCGCGCCCTGAAACCGTGATGCCTGGCCATGAATTCACGATCTGGCGTGCAAATCGGATCGTCGTTTCCGGGCCCGCCTTTCGTGTGCTGCCGGGCTATCGGGCCGGGGCCGGCCGATGGCTGGGGAGCTGGGCCTTGAAGTCGCCCAGGCTGGGCCACCGCGCGCGGCGGCCCAGGTCCACCTCGGCGACGGCGACGGTCCCCCAGTCCTTCGCCTGGGCGAGGACGTCGCCGGTCTGGCCGAAGACGGCGGAGATCATCCATTCGCTGGAGACGTCCTCGTACGTGCTGCTGACGAGGTAGACGTGGTTCTCGCAGGCCCGGGCCCGGGCCAGGAGCGGGTTGCAGCCCCAGACCGGCCAGGCGATCACCTCGGCCCCGCGGTTGGTCAGCTCGCGGGCCACCTCGGGGAAGAAGCCGTCGTAGCAGATCATCAGGCCCACCCGGCCGAACCGGGTTTCGAACACGGGGTAGTCGGAGCCGGGCGCGATCCCGCCGTCGACCTCGCCCCGGGGGAGGCAGACCTTGCGATACGTGCCGATGAGCGAGCCGTCCGGGCCCAGGAGCACCGCGACGTTGTAGACGAGCGGGCCGTCGCGCTCGAGCAGGCCGGCCACGATGTACAGGCCGTGTTCCTTCGCCAGCCTCCCGAAGTACTCGGTGGACGGGCCCGGGACCGGCTCGGCCACCTCGTGATACGCCTTGCCCAGTCCCGGATAGGTCAGCGTCTCGCCGAGGACGACGAGGTCGGCCCTCCGGCGGGCGGCCTCGGCGATCAGCGGTTCGTACATCTTGCGGTTGTCCTCGGGGGACCGGCCGCCCGAGGGGCGGAAGTGGACCGTGGCCAGCCGGACCGTCCTGGGAGCGGGAGGCGGCACCTCGGTCAGGGAGACGTCCCGCCACCGCACCTCGCCGTTGCGGGCCCACCGCAGATGCAGCTCGACGACCGCCCGCGCGGCACCCGCCGGCGCCCGGTAGGTCCCGTCGAAGCGGGCCCAGCCGCGGCCGGCCTCCCCCGTCGCGGCGGGGAACTCCGTCTCGGCCATCGGGGTCATCCTCCGGAGGTAGCCCTGGACTCCCGGCTCGTCGAGCGGGACCGGCCGGCCCTGGGCGTCCCGCCAGTGGATCTCGGCGACCACGCCGCGGCGGGGGAGCTCGACGCCCGTCGCGCGATAGTCCGCGAGGAAGTGATAGTGCCTGCCCCCGAGGACCGGAAACGTCTTCCTCCAGCAACCGTCGACGCCTTCACGCCCGCCGGCCCGGATGACCAGGATGTCAGGCCGGCCCGCCTTTGCCCCGGGTTCCCGGATGAAATCCGGGCGGATCTCGTCGCGAGGCGCGCCGGCCGTCCAGCCGTCGGCGGTCGAGACGCCGTCGGCCAGAGCCGGCGTCGCGAAGCTGAGCCGCGCGAGGAACACGCACGATGCGAGGATTGGGACGGTCCATCGGAATCGGGCCATGGTTTGGTTCCTCGTCGGCTTCGGGGGTTCGCGCTCCGGACAGGGCCGCCTTTTTACTGTAGCGGCCCTTGCCATCGGCGGGGTAGGGTTCCCGGGGGGGCGATGTCCGTCCCCATTCTGGTACAATCGGCCGCGGACCGCGGGCGGGCGAGACGCACCGCTCGGGCCGTGGAGGCGCGCGACATGACTCCGACCGATGGGACGGACTACCTCGACGCCATGACCCGAACCTGCCAGGTCATCGTGGCCGGGCTGATCATGGCGGCGTCCACGCTCTTCGCCCTCGCCCTCGCCCTGCTCGTGATCCCCGCATCGGCCATGAAAGCGCAGGGCATGCCGGAGAATCTGCTCACGTATCTCGCCCTGGCCATCGGTGCGGCCAACCTCGCCCTCTCGTTCGTGGTCCCGGGGATCGTGGCCGCAAACGGCCGCAAGCAGATCGCGCGGGAGGTGCCGGCGAAGACGAGCGACGCCGGCAAGCCCGCCCGGCTCGTGGACGGGCAGACCGACACGCCCCGGCTGGCGATCCTCTATCAGACCCAGCTCATCGTCGGCGCCGCACTTCTGGAAGGGGCGGCTTTCTTCGCCTGCATCGCCTACATGTTCGAACGCCAGCCGATCGCCCTGGGCGTCGCGGTCGTCCTGATCGCCGTCATGGCCTCGCGGATCCCGACGCGCGACCGCCTGGCCGCCTGGATCGACGGCCAGGCGATGGCGCTCCAGGAAGATCGCCGGCTCCTGTTTTGACGAACCCTCCGCCCCTGCCCATGAGGATGCGCTCATGAGAAGACCGATCGGCGTGGCGATCGTGCTGGCGAGCTTCCCTCTCGGGACGGCCCGGGCCGGCGAGCCTCCGGCGGACCGGGCGGCGCGGCTCCAGAAGGGGCGAGCCGTCCTGGTGGAGTCGTGCGTCTCCTGCCACAACGCGGACCAGAAGAAGGGGAAGCTCGACCTGACGCGGCCGGCGACGGCCCTCGCCGGGGGCGAGTCCGGGCCGGCGATCGTGCCGGGCAAGGCCGGCGAGAGCCTGGCCGTGGAGAAGGTCGAGGCCGGCGAGATGCCGCCGAAGGGCCGCCTCGAGCCCGCCCAGGTGGAGGCCCTCCGGGCCTGGATCGACGCCGGCGCGAGCTACCCGGCCGAGCCGCTAACCTCTCCTCGCGCCGGGGCCGACTGGTGGTCCTTGCGGCCGATCGCGCGGCCGAGCCCGCCGGCCTTGGCGCCGGCCGACGCGGCCCTCGCCCGCAACCCGATCGACGCCTTCCTCCTGGCGGAGCTCCGCCGCAAGGGGATCGACCCCGCGCCGGAGGCCGATCGCCGCGACCTCATCCGCCGGCTCAGCTTCGACCTGATCGGCCTGCCGCCGGCGCCGGAGGAGGTCGAGCGGTTCGTCGCGGATCGCGACCCGATGGCGTACGAACACCTCGTCGATCGCCTGCTCGCCTCGCCCCAGCACGGCGAGCGCTGGGGGCGGCACTGGCTGGACGTCGTCCGCTTCGGCGAGAGCGAGGGCTACGAGACGAACATGCCGCGGTTCAACGCCTGGCCCTATCGCGACTATGTCATCCGGGCCTTCAATCGCGACACCCCGTTCCCCCGGTTCGTCCTCGAGCACCTCGCCGGCGATGCGCTGGGCGACGGCGACCGGGCCGACTGGCTGACCCGGGCCGCGACCGGCTTCCTGGTCGGCGGCACGCACGACATCGTCGGCAACCAGACGATCGAGGGGATGAAGCAGCAGCGGGTCGACGACCTGGACGACATCATCACGGCCACGGCGACCGGCTTCCTCGGCCTGACGGCCAACTGCGCCCGCTGCCACGACCACAAGTTCGACCCGATCACCCAGCGCGATTACTACGGGCTCCAGGCCGTCCTCGCCGGCGTCCAGCACGGCTCCCGGCAGGTCGACGCTCCGGACGCGCCGGCCCGCCGCGAGGCCGCGGCGCGGATCGGCCGGGAGCTCGCCGCCATCGACCGGCAGCTCGACGAGATCGAGCCGCTTGCGCTGGCCGGCGAGGAGCGCGTCCGGGCGGCCGGTGGGAGCGACGAGGCGTCGCACGAGCGCCGGCCCAGGTCGGCGGTCGGCCCGCTCCGGAACGTCGAGCGGTTCCGGCCGCGACTCGCCCGGATGGTCCGCTTCACGGTCCTGGCGACGAACACCGGGAGCGAGCCGTGCGTGGACGAGGTCGAGGTGATGACCGCGGGCGATGCGCCGCGGAACGTGGCCCTGGCGGCGGCCGGCGGCAAGGCCGCGGCGTCGTCCGAATACCCGGACGCGGCCATCCACAAGGTCCCCCACCTCAACGACGGCCTGACCGGGAACGATCATAGCTGGATCTCCCGCGAGCCCGGCCGCGGATCGTTCACGGTCGAATGGCCGCGGGCGGTCCTCGTCGACCGGATCGTCTGGTCCCGCGACCGCAACGGGGCCTATGCCGATCGGCTGGCGACGAACTATCGCGTCGAGGTCGCCGAGGCGGCCGGCGCCTGGCAGGTCGTCGCCTCGTCGGCCGACCGGGTCCCGGAGGGCGCCGCCGCGGCCGAGGACTCCGACAGGTCCCGCCGGGCCGAGCTGCTGGCCCGCCAGGCGAGCCTGCGGGCGAGGCTGGGCGAGCTCGGCCCGACGATCTCGGTCTACGCCGGCACCTTCGCCCAGCCCGGCCCGACTCACCTGCTGCGGCGGGGCGACCCGATGCAGCCGGGCGCGGAGGTCGTCCCCTCGGGCATCGCCGCGGTCCGGCCCGCGCTCACCATCCCGGCGACCGCCGCGGAGAAGGATCGCCGGCTGGCGCTGGCGCGGTGGATCGGCGACCCGGCGAATCCCCTGCCGGCCCGGGTGATGGTCAACCGCGCCTGGCTGCACCACTTCGGCCAGGGGATCGTCTCCACGCCCAGCGACTTCGGCTTCAACGGCGGGCCGCCCTCGCACCCGGAGCTGCTGGACTGGCTGGCGTCGCGGTACATCGACGAGGGCTGGCGGCTCAAGCCGATCCATCGGCTGATCGTCACCTCGGCGGCCTACCGGCGATCGGGCCGGGCCGACCCGAGGGCCCTGGCCGTGGACGCGGGCAATCGCCTGCTCTGGAGGATGCCGCCGCGACGACTCGAGGCGGAGCCGCTGCGCGACGCGATCCTCGCCTGCTCCGGCCAGCTCGACCCGACGATGGGCGGGCCGGGGTACAACATCTGGGAGAAGAACACGAATTACGTGGCGGTGTACCGGCCGCGGGCCTCGCTCGGCCCCGACGCCTTCCGCCGGATGATCTACCAGTTCAAGCCCAGGAGCCAGGAAGACCCGACCTTCGGGGCCTTCGACTGCCCCGGCGGGGCGCTCGTGACGCCCCGGCGGAACGCATCGACGACGGCCCTCCAGGCCCTCAATCTGCTCAACAGCGAATTCGTCGCGGACCAGGCGGGGCGGTTCGCGGAGCGGCTCCGCCGCGAGGGGGGCGAGGCGGCGGAATCCCAGGCGCGACGGGGCTTCCTGCTGGCCTTCGGCCGGGAGCCTTCAGCCGGCGAGGAGGCGGCGGCGGCGGCCCTCATCCGCGAACGTGGCGCCGCGGCGATCTGCCGGGCCCTGTACAATGCCAACGAGTTCGTGTTCGTGCCCTGAGGCCCGCCCGTTCGGGCCGGCGGGGACGGATGGACGCAGGGAGACCGTCGGGATCATGAGAGGCATCATCCGCAACGGACTGGCGATCGGCATCATCCTCGTGGCGGCGTCCCGGCCCTCGACGAGCGGGCAGGAGCCGCCGGCGTCCTCCCCGTCGACGACCCCGTCTCCGGCCCCGACCCCGACTTCAACTCCGGCGACCGCCCCGGCGGCGGCGGCCGTCGCCGCGATGCCGGTGCCGGACAGCATCCGCGCGGAGGGGGTGCCGCCGGTCCCCGCGAGCCTGTCGGCGGAGCTCCGTCGGTATCAGAACATCCGCACGGCGAGCTTCCAGGGATGGGACGACACGAGGCCCCGCGCGGTCTACATCACGACGCGGTTCGCCGACGTCCCCCAGGTGCATCACGTCGCCTCGCCGGGCGCGGCCCGGCGGCAGCTCACGTTCGGCGACGAGCGGATCCTCTCGGTCCACCCCCAGCCGGGGCACGATCGGTTCCTCTACGCGACCGACGAGGGGGGCGGGGAGAACTACCAGCTCTTCCTCCAGGACCGGACCGGCGGCGAGCCGCGGCGGATCAGCGAGCCGAAGACGCGGAACACCGGGGCGAGCTGGTCCCCCTCCGGCGAGCTCCTCGCCTGGAGCAGCAACGCCCGCAACGGCAAGGACATGGACATCTACGTCGCCTCGCCCGCCGACCCCCACTTCCGCCGCCTCCTCAAGCAGGTCTCCGGCGACTGGTCGGTCACCGGCTGGTCCCCCGACGAGACCAGGCTCGTCGCCGAGGAGACGATCTCGATCAACGAATCCTACATCTACCTCATCGAGATCGACACCGGGAAGACGACCCCGATCACGCCGAGGCGCGGCGACGCGAAGGCGGAGCCCGTCGCCGCCGGGGGCGCCATGTGGTCCAAGGACGGCAAGTCCATCTACTACCTGAGCGACCGCGACTCGGAATTCCGCCGGCTGGTCCGGCGCGACCTGGTGGCGGGGGGCGATTCGGTCGTCACCGGCGCGATCCCCTGGGACATCGAGTCCTACGACCTGAGCGACGACGGGACGCGGATCGCCGTGGTCGCCAACGAGGACGGCTCGGACGTCCTGCACGTGCTGAGCGCCGCCACGTCCGCGGAGGTCCCCGCCCGCCAGCCCGCGCCGGGGCAGATCTCCGGCCTGGCCTTCCGCAAGGGGAGCCACGAGCTGGGCTTCACGCTCAGCTCGGCCCGCGGGGCGCCGGACGTCTACTCGATGGACCTCAACCAGGGGCGGCTCGATCGCTGGACCGACAGCGAGGCGGGCGGCCTGGACACGCTGGCGTGCGTCGAGCCGACCCTGATCCACTACTCGACGTATGATGATCGGAAGATCCCGGCCTTCGTGTACCGCCCGCCGGCCGGCCGTTTCCCCGGGCCGAGGCCGGTGCTGATCGACATCCACGGCGGCCCGGAGTCGCAGTTCCGGCCGGGCTTCCTGGGCCGGTCGAACTACCTGGTCAACGACCTGGGGCTGGTGCTGATCATGCCGAACGTCCGGGGATCCTCCGGCTACGGCAAGACCTACGTGAAGCTGGACAACGGCATGCTCCGCGAGGGGCCCGTGAAGGACATCGGCGAGCTGCTCGACTGGATCGCCGAGCAGCCCGACCTGGACAAATCGCGGGTGGGCGTCGTCGGCGGCTCGTACGGCGGCTTCATGTCGCTGGCGGTGCAGACCAAGTACAACGAGCGGATCAAGGCGGGGATCGACATCGTCGGCATCTCCAACTTCGTCACGTTCCTGAAGAACACCCAGGGCTATCGCCGTGACCTCCGCCGCGCGGAGTATGGCGACGAGCGCGACCCCGCGATGCGGGCGTTCCTGGAGCGGGTGTCGCCGCTCTCCCAGGCGGGGAAGATCCGCACGCCGATCCTGGTCGTCCAGGGCCAGAACGACCCGCGAGTGCCCCTCTCCGAGGCGGAGCAGGTCGTCGCCGCCGTCCGGAAGAACGACGTGCCGGTCTGGTATGTCGTGGGCAAGAACGAGGGGCACGGGTTCGCCCGCAAGCCGAACCAGGATTACCTCCAGGCCGTCGAGGTGCTGTTCCTCCGCAGGTTCCTGCTGGGCGAGAAGGAGTGAGGGTGTAGGGCCTGCCGCAAGCATCGGGAGGGCGAGGCCCCGGCCACGCCCCACGCCGGCTCGGCCGGGGCCTCGCCCTCCCGTGGCAGGATTCTAGGCCGGTTGCGTATGAAGGCACGGGCGGGGGATTGCGCCCCCGGCAAGCCGCAGGACGGGAGCCACGGCGATGAGCCAACCGCAGATGCTGAAGCCCAGCCTCGACCTGGTCACTCCCGAAGGCCGGCGGAGCGTCGAGATCGCCGGGACGGACTTCCACGTGGGCCGGCTCGCCAACATGGACCTCTTCCTGGACAACCCGCACGTCTCCCGCCCCCACGCGCGGATCCAGCGGCGGGACGACGGGTCGTATGAGATCGTCGACCTCAAGAGCCAGAACGGCACGTTCCTCAACGGCAAGAAGATCGTGCCCTACGAGCCGAGGCGGCTGCGCGACGGCGATCACATCCGGATCGTCCCGTTCGACATCTACTACCGCCACCCCGGGCCGGTCATCCACGAGCCGAAGGACGACCACACGACCGTGCTCCGGACGCTCGACGACCTCAGCTCGGAGCGGCTGGTCAAGCGGTCCTCGCACCCGGCGGCGGCCTTCCGGGCGGTGCTCGAGGTGGTCCGGTCCCTGTCCGGCGGCGGGGACCTCGGGGATGTCCTCAGCCGGGCGGTCGACGGCCTGATGCGGGTCTTCCCCCAGGCGGAGCGCGGGTTCATCGTCCTGGCCAAGGACGACGGCTCCGTCCCGCTGGCCGCCTTCCGGAACACCCAGGCGGACCCGTCGGTCCCGACCCTGAGCCGGACGATCCGGGCGCGGGTCCTGCGCGACGGCCAGGCCGTGCTGATCAAGGACATCGCCATCGAGGGGGACGGCGAGGGGAGCCTGCAATCGACGATCCGGTCGGCGATCTGCGTCCCCTTGCAGTCGCACGACGGCCGCCGCATCGGCATGGTGCAGCTCGACCGCCTGGCGGAGCACGACGACTTCCAGGAGAGCGACCTGGACCTCCTGGCCGCGCTCGGGGTGCCGATCGGGGTGGCGGTGGAGAACGATCAGCTCCTCAAGGAGCGGGCCTCGTGGACGGCCGCCCGCGAGATCCAGCGTGCCCTCCTGCCGCAGGCGAGGCCGGCGATCCCCGGCTATACCTTCTGGGAATGCTATCGGCCCGCGGAGGACGTCGGCGGGGACCTCTATGACTACATCCCCGTCAAGGGGGACGTGTCCGCCGCGGGGGGGGACGGCCCGCACTCGGGCCACTGGGCGATCACCCTGGGGGACGTGGCGGGCAAGGGGATGCCGGCCGCCCTGATCATGGCGGGGATCAGCCCGGAGGTCCGCCACCTGGCGCGCGCCGGCGTCCCGGTCGGCGAGGCCCTCTCGCGGGTCAACCGGCACTTCTACGAGCACGGCGTCCAGGGCCGCTTCGTCACCCTCTTGATCGGCATCATCGACCCGGAGCGGCACGAGCTGGTCCTGGCGGTCGGGGGCCACCCGCACGCCCTGCTCCGCCGCTCCGACGGCACGTACGAGGACCTCGCCGCGACCGGCTCCGGCCCCCCCCTGGGCGTCTTCCCGGAGCCCGTCTACAAGGCCCGGACCTTCACGCTGGAGCGAGGCGACGTCGTGGTCTTCTACTCCGACGGCGTGATCGACGCGATGGACCATTCCAACGAGCGTTTCGGCGCCCAGCGGCTGGAGTCGGCGCTGGTCTCCGCCCCCCCCGGGGTCGCCGGGGTGGGGGAGGCGATCCTCTCCTCCGTCCGCGACCACTTCGCCGGGCGATCCCAGTTCGACGACATCACCATCGTCTGCTTCGGCCGGGACTGAGGCGGGTCGAGGGCCGGCGGCCTATTCGGAGACGAGCATCGCCTTGCGGAACTCCGCGAGGATGGGGTCGATCTGCCGGCGGACGGGATCGAAGGCCCGTTCCATGCGATACCACTCCTCGTACCGGGCGTTGCTCTGGAAGGCCTTGAAGAGGTACTGGGCCGATTCCTCGAGGCGGGACGGGTCGGTCCGTCCGGCCACCGCCATGACCCTGGCCAGGGAATATCGCACCCGGCTGATCGGGAGATCGGCGTCGCGGCAGACCCGGTAGACGCGGAGCACCATCGTCATGGCGTCGGCGACGTAGCCCTGGTCGGCGAACCGGTTGGCGGCGAGGAGGAACAGGTTGCGCTCGTCGTCGTGCGCGAGGTAGGCGTCCAGGCCGGGATGTTCGAGGACGCGGGCGAGGTCCTCGCGGGCGTCGTCGGGGTGGCCCCGGAGGAGCTCCAGCATCCGGGAGATCCGGGCATTGAGGTGGCCGGGATCCAGGGTCAGCACCTTGCCGAGCTCGGCCTCGGTGATCGCGAGCATCCCGGCCCAGGGGGCGGCCGTGCTCGTCGCCGCGGCACCCGCCCCGCTCGAGGCCCCGGCAGCCCCCCGCGACTGGGGCGTCGCCTCGCCGCGGCGACGGATCTCGTCGCTGGCGAGCCGGGTGATGTTCGCGGCCAGCCTGGACCGGGCGTCGAGCTCGTCGCGGACCATCGCCTCCGGGATCTCGGCGTCGGCTCCGTGGCCCGCCGCCTGGGCGGTGATGGGCCGGAAAGTGAGCGCGACCAGCGGGTCCTCCGAGGCGTCGACCCGGGGCTCCACGGCGGGTGCGGCGGCGGTTCGCGGGGCCGGGGAACGGCCCCGAGACCTGGCGAGCATCTCGAAGCGCTCGATGTCGGCGGCGACGCCCCCCGCCTCGCCCCGCTCGGTCCGGATGAAGGCCCGCGACCGGTAGAACTCGGCGTGGTTGGGGGCCAGGTCGAGGGCGCGGTCGCATTCCCGCATCGCCTCGTCGAGGCGTCCGAGACGCCAGAGGCAGGAGGCGTACTGGCCGTGGAGGGCGGCATTCCCGGGCCTGCGGGCCAGGCAGTGGTCCAGATGTCCGGCCGCGTCCGACCACCTCCGGAGGTGGAAGCAGACGACCGCCGCCCGGTAGTGGGCCCAGAACGAGTCGGGATGACGGTCGAGCACGTTCTGGTAGTGCCCGAGGGCGGCGAGGGGGGAATCCGGCCCGTCGGCCAGCTCGTCCGTGAGGCCCTGGATGTACTCGCTGGCGTCGGAGCCCTTGGGCCCGGCCTGCCCCGCGGCGACGGCTCGGCCCGCCGGCGCGGTCGGGATCGCCGGCGACAACCGCGAGGCGGCGAGCTGCTGGCGGAGCCGCCGCCGCAGCGGCTCCAGGGCGGGGAGCGAGAGGCTCGGATCGGCTCGATCCAGGGCGTCCGCGGCCTGCATCCATCGGCCCGGAGCATCGGGCTGCAGGCCCAGGTCCCGGGCGTAGCGGAAGGCCTGCTCCATGAGCCAGATCTCGAGGTCGAAGCGGTCGTCGGCGGGGAGGCTGAGGAATTCATCGGCCCGCCGCCAGTCGTCGCCGCCGAGGACGTCGTAGTCCCGCAGCGTGTCGGCCGCCGCCGCGACCTGGTCGCGGCTCTCCCGGGCGGCCAGGAGCAGCCCTTCCGGGCGGCGGAACCGGAAGACGGTCGGATCCAGGGTGTCCCAGTGCTGGGCCAGCCGGTGCAGGGAGCGATCGCGGAGGAACGACTGCGAGGCCCGGTACGCCAGCCCCGTGGTGAGCAGGCAGACGATCAGCGCCAGGCCGGCGACGGCCAGGGTGCGGCGTCGCCGGCGGATCAGGCGGGGGAGGGCGTCCGCCCAGAATGGCTCGCGGGTATAGGCGGGGGGGCGGTCGGTCCGCCATCGGTCCAGGTCCTCGGCCATCTCCAGGCCCCTCCGGTAGCGGTCGGACGGCGCCGTGGCGAGGCACCGCTCCAGGATGTGGCGGAGCCCGCGTGGGATCCGCCGGCCTCCCCGCTCCTCGGCGTCGCGGATGATCGCCGCTGCGCCCTGCTCACGAAGGATCGCGTAATCCGTGGCGACGGCCGTGATCCCTCGTCTCCGGGCCGCCGGTCCGGGGGACGACGCGGCCGAGCCGGTGAGCGCCTCGAGGAGGACCATCCCCAGCGAGAAGAGGTCCGAACGGTGGGGGGCCAGGGCCGCCTCCGTCGTCGCGGGCTTGGTCATCGCCGCCGGCTCGTCGCCGAGGTCTCCGCCGAGATCTCCGGCCTCGACTTCGGTCTCGGGTCCCGCGTCGTCGTCGTCGTCGACGAACCGGGTCGCGAGGGCGCGGAGCCGCTCCGGGGCCATGTAAGCGAGGGTGCCGCCGACCTCGGCCGGCGGGCCGGCGGGCCGGGACGACCAGTCCTGGGAGAGGTTGAAGTCCAGGAGCATGGGGATGCCGTCGGCCGTCAGGAGGATGTTCGAGGGCTTGACGTCGCCGTGCGACACCCCCTTGCCGAAGGCGTGGTCGAGGGCCTCCACCAGCCTCGCGGCGATCCAGGCCAGGGTGTGGTCATCGCCCAGGCGGGCGAGCAGCTCGCGGGAAGGGCTGGCCTGTTCGCCCGCCGAGTACTCGGGGGCGGCCACCGCGTCCAGATCGCGGAGGAGGCCCCCGCGAGAGGGCGACGGGCCCCCCGCCGCGCGGCGGCGGTCGAGCACCGAGGAGAGCGTCGCCCCCCCCAGGAAGGACATGCAGAGGAGCTGGAAGGCGCCGTCGTTGACCTCGGCGTGGAAGAGGATCTCGACGATGTGGGGGTGCCGCACGCGGGCCAGCAGCCAGGGCTCGCGGGTCCGCCTGGTGGAGAGCTTCACCACGACCTGGCGATACTCGAGGTCCGCCTGCTCGGCGACGAAGACGCGGGCGAACGAGCCGCGGCCGATCTCGCGGCGGAGGAGATACGGGCCGATCTCGTCGCCGGCCTCCGGGAGCGGGTCGGGGCCGAGGCCCGGCCCGGCCAGCGAGCCCTCGCCGTCGAACGAGCCCAGGGGGCGGGTCCGGCTGCCGGCCGCCGATCCCTCGAGCCGGCAGGCGTCATGGACCGCCAGGAGCCGCTCCAGGGCGTCGCGCTGGGCGGGGAATCGCTCCAGGAACTCATCCCCGTCGGGCTGGTCTCCCTCATCCTCCCGCAGGCAATACTCGCGATAGGCGAGCTCGACGATCAGGGCGTCCGGCAGCGTGACGGACGCCGCCAGGTAGTCTTCCAGGCATCCCACCTCGCCCTCGCGGCGGCGGCGGGTGAAGTCGTCGAGCACGCGCTGTATCCGGCGGGGGGATACCCCTCCGGCGGCCGAATGCGGCAGCGGGCCGGACGACCCTTCGAAGGCACGCCACGACGTCGATGTCATCGCCGGCCCTCCATCCTGGCCCGGGCCGCCTCGATGATCCGCCGCACGGTGCGATCGCTGAGGCCCGTCCGCTCGGCGATCTCCTCGTAGGTCAGCTCGTCGCGGCGGAGCGCGATGACCTCCACCTCTTCCGGCGTGCAGCCGGCGGTCAACTGCGCCAGCCGGTCCCTGGCCTGGAGGTTCTGGCTGGGCGTCGGATCGGGGGAGAGGACGTCGCGCTCGATCTCCCGGCCCCCCTTGCGGACGTACAGCGGCTTCTCCTTCGCCAGCGCGTATTTCTCCGTCCGGGTCAGCCGTCGGTGCTGCTCGAACACCTTGTTTCGCGCGACGCTCGCCAGGAACTTGCGGAGATGCCGGACGTTCGCGAAGTCCTGCGATCGCTCCTGCAGGTCGGTGAAGAAGCTCTCCCACACCGATTGCACGAAGTCCATGGAATCGAACTGGGTGCGCATCTCCCGCGGCAGCCGACCCCGCACCATGATGCGGACCTCCGGCTCGAACTCCGCCACGAATGCGCGGATCGCCGCCTCATCCCCCAACCTTGCCCGCGCGATGAGCTCGGAGACGTCCGGGACCTCTCGCATTCCCCCGACCTCCTCTCGCCGCCTTTCCTCTCGTCTTGCCGGCCGAAGCCCTCCCTCGGGCCGATCCTCGCCGATCTCATCGCTCCCATGCATGGAGCCAGGCTTCGGAGCCTCTTGATCCGCCGACTCTCAGCGTCAGTCGACAATCACTAATTAGACCAGGGTTTGTTCCGAAATACCAGCGAGTTCCCCCCTGGTCCGCGAAGAATTGCGGACAACTTCGGAACTTGTGGTTAACTTGGCGAGACCGGCCCGGTCGTTACGAAGGTGATATTCCTCCTATCCGACGAGGTGTGCGTGATTGCTAGGCGGATTCCTTTCTTTTTTTGCCGGTTTTCGATGGGTGATTTCAACTCCCAGGATAAGCGCCGGCTTCCATGGCGGGGAGCCCTCGGGGAACTGGGATCGGGAGGGGCATGGCCCCCTACCGGGCCTCCTCGGGTTGGGACGGATCGCGGCGGCGCTCGGTGAGCATCGACCTCCTTCCATGATGGCGACAGCGAGCTGGGAGCAATCCGATGTATCCGATCCAGGCCAGGGAATGCGGCGTCGCGAATCCGTTGCAGACCTATTTCCGCGAGATCAACGAGACCGGGCTGCTGTCCGCGTCCGAGGAGCGGGAGCTGGCACAGGAGATCGACCGAGGCGACCCGGACGCGCGGAAGCGACTGATCCAGGCGAACCTCCGCCTGGTGGTGAAGATCGCCCGCGAGTACCTGAACCGCGGGATGTCGCTGGACGACCTGATCGGCGAGGGGAACCTCGGCCTGATCCGGGCGGCGGAGGACTACGACCCGCGGTTCGGGACCCGCTTCAGCACCTACGCGAGCTACTGGATCAAGCAGTCGATCCGCCATGCCCTGATCAACACGACCTCCACAATCCGGCTGCCGGCCCACCTCTACGGCCTGATGGCGAAGTGGCGGCGCGCCGAGCGGCTCCTCTCTCGCGAGTGGGGCCGGCTGCCTACCTTCGACGAGGTGGCGCTGCATCTGGGCCTCAGCGAGGTCCAGAAGGAGATGGTGGAGAAGGCTCGTCGCGCCGGCCAGCTCAAGCTCGAGAACGCGATGGGCGACGACGGCGACTCGTGGAGCCCCGACGAGGCGGTGGATTGCTCGACGGCCGTGGAGTCGGATCTCGAGCGGAGCGATGAGCGTGCGGAAGTGCTGCGGCGGATGGATCGCCTGGACGACCGCGAGCGGATGGTCCTCTCGCTCCGATTCGGGCTCGACGGCCGGACGCCGCAGACGCTCAAGGAGATCGGCCGCCAGATGGGCGTGACCCGGGAATGGGTCCGCAAGATCGAGGTCCGGGCCGTCAGCAAGCTGGTTGCGGCCAGGTCGAAGCCCGATACGGCGCCCGCGACCGCACCCGTTCGCCGTCGGGGGCCTCGCCGCATGGCCGTGGGCCATCGCGAGCTGGCGATCAGCCATTCGGCCTGAAAGAAGCGAACCACAGAGGCACGGAGGACACCGAGGAGAGAAAACGAAGAAATCTCACGGTCGGAAGGGATGGGATTCAGCAGGAGCCGGCTCCGTCCGGCGACCGGGCGAGCCGTGGCCCGCCCCGTTGAGGTCCGCGTCGTTGAGGAGTTCCAATGCCGGCTCACTCGGGTGAAACGACCGTGAATGACTGCTGTCCGCTGAACCGTCCCTGGTATCCCTTCGTCGGCACTTCTCGGACTTCCTCGAGGATCAACTGGCAGATCGGCATCCCGATATCAAGGACCACGACCTGATTGCCCAGGTTGAAGATCTCGAGTTGGATAGGCAGCCCCGGATGATCCCTGTTTTGAGGGTTGTATCCGAACCCGGCGTGGATCGTTGGGGCCGTCACATGGACGCCGACACCAAGGCGGGCCAGGCTGCTCTTTCCTTCGACCCTGGCGGCGATCCTCGACTGGTTGGGCAGGTAGATCCGTTGCCGAGTGTAGCCAAGGACGAACTGCCTGGGCTCCAGATCGAAGCCCTCATGTGGGTCGATCGCGACCCTGGATGAATAGGCCGAGTCGTCCATCATCGCTCGAAGGTTGAACCCCGGACGATTTGGACAAAGCTTGATCGGCTGGCCTGACGGATGGTTGCCCGGGTCTTTCCAACGCAGGATGACCGCATCGAGCGTGAGATCCAGGGCGGTCGAGGAGTAAAAGCTCGCATCGGGCTCGGGATCAATCAGGATGATCCGATCCCGAATCGCCGCCAGGATCTCATGATCGGAGAGGATCACGCAGGCACTCCCGATTCGATCAGGAAAGCACCGAAGGGCATCCACATGCGGTTCGTTCCCGAGTCCGCCTCGATCGGCAACTCGATGAGGACTCGCCTCTGTACTTGGTCCACCTGAATAATGCCCACGGGGAGATAAGGCTCATCGGAGATCCAGTTGACCATGCTGGGCAAGACATGGATGTACTGGTCCCGGCCGTCGATGTCTCGGATGCAAACCGTCTGATCGGTATCCGTAAGTCCCGCCGAGATTTCACATCGGACCTGCGGAAGATAGGTTGTCTCGGGCATCTGATCTCCCTTAATTTCCATTCGGGGCGGTGATCTACTGTACAATAAGTCTCGGGATGAGGGCTGTCCAGCAAGAAGCCGCTCGATTCCTCGGAGGATGCACCTCGAATTCCGAGTGTTTCGGATGGGGCATTCGAGACCAGCTCGTCACCGAGTCACGGAGGACACCGAGATGGGAGAAAACCAGGAAGACCTCCGGATGGAAGGCATTGGAGCTTCTTGCGGACCAGATCCATCCGGCGACGGCACGACGTGTGAGCGATCGCCAGCCCGGTCGAGGGACGGCTCCCTGCCCCTCGGCGCGGTACACTGAGATCCGCGAGCACCGGACGTCCGGGGCCGCTTCTCCCCGGTTCGCGGTCGAGACCGACGATGACCCTCGCGCCGAGGTCCGCGCTCCTGGGCGGCACGCTGATCGCGGTCGTCGCCGCCCTGGCCATGATCGGCCAGGCGAGCTTCACGACGCCGCCGCGGTTCGACGGGGCCGGCTACGCGGTGCTGGCGAGATCGCTCGGCGAGGGGAGCGGCTATCGCGCGATCGACCATCCGGACCGGCCGCTCCACGCCCATTTCCCGCCGGGGTATCCGGCGTTCCTGGCGGTGGTCTGGGGCGCGACGGGCGTCTCCTGGCCGGCCGCGCACATCGCCTCGTGCGGCTGCACGATCGCCGCAACGGTCCTGGCCTGGCTCTGGTTCCGGCGGCTCTATCCGCGGGACACAGCCTTCCTCCTGGGCCTGGCCCTGGCCGTGAACTGGATCTGGACGCGGACCGGGGCGGGGATCCAGTCCGAGCCGCTCTACCTGCTCCTGGGCCAGGCGGCGATCCTCATCGCCGCGGCGGGCGACGGCCGGCGATGGGGCCCCGGCCGCGCGGTCGGGCTCGGCGCGATGCTTGCCGCTTGCCTGCTCACCCGGACGGTCGCGATCGGGCTGGTCGCGGCGGTGCTCCTCGATCTTGCGTCGCGGCGGCGGTGGCGATCGCTCGGGATCGCGGCGGCCACCACCGCGCTGCTCTTCGCGCCCTGGATCGCCTGGGTGGCGAGCGTCGACGAGCGTTCCCAGGCCGGGCTGCTCCTGGCGGGAGACGGGGCCGCCGGCCTGGCGGGTCGGATCGGGTCTCAGGCGTGGTTCTACCTCCAGCGGATCCCGGACATGGTGACGGGTCCCTTCGTCGAGATCGCCACCGTGATCCGGCCGACTCCGCGGGCCATCGGGCCGGCGAACACCTGGATCGCGCTCGTCTCGGGTGCGGTGCTCCTCGGCTGGATCGCCGCGGTCCGGGGGCGGCGGAGGAAGCGGCTCGCGGGGCTCGTGCCGCTGCTGACGATGCCGCTGCTCGTGATCTGGCCCTACACCGAGGCGGGCCGATTCCTGATCCCCCTGATCCCGTTCATCCTGGTCGGCACCGTGGAGGGCCTGGCGACCGCCCGCCGCGCGGCCGTTCGGCGGTTCTCCGGCGCCGGCCGATTCGTCCCGATGTCACGATCGCGGCGGCTCGCGGCCCTTGGTCTGTTGCTGATCTCGCTCCCGTACACCGGGTATCTGGTGGCCACGGGGCGGTCGCGTGCCCAGGCCGCTCAGCGGAGTGGACTCGAGACGGCGTGTGCCTGGCTGGTGGGAGATCCGAGCGTGGTCTCTCCCGGGTTCCGGCATCGTCCTCTCCCCGACGGTCCCGTGCTGACGCGTCATCCCGGCGAGGTCTTCCTGATGACGGGGCGGCAGGCCATCGAGGTCTCCACGTCCGAGCGTCCGGGCGATGCGGACGCCGCGCCGGAAGAGATCGACCGGATCATCGATCGGTATGGGGTCGCCTACATCCTCGTGGAGAGCGATCCCTACCTGAAGGCGGCCGCCACGCCGCTGGGCCGTTACGTGAACGAGTGGAAGGGGCGTCCCTTGAGGGAGATTGTCACGGTGAGCGGGGACCGGCCCGACACGCACCTCTACGAGGTCCGTCGGCATTGACCGGCGTGGCATATCGCGCGAGAGGGATCAGGCCCGAGGGGCGAGGTTGGTCACTCGGCGATGAGCAGTTCATATCGATCATGAGCGCCGATCCAGAACCAGACCAGCCCATCGGGTCGCTCCCGCGCCAGGGCACGGATTCGCAGGCCGACCCGGACGGACCAGAAGTCTCCGATCCTTTTCAGTCGCAGAGAAGGGTGGCGAGGGTCCATCTGGAGCACGGCGAAGCAACGGTCGGCGCGTTCGCGAATCTCGGCCGGGAGGTGACGATAGTGGAACCAGAACTCCGGCGTGGCGAAGTGGTTCACGAAGAGAGCGGCGTACAGCGGCCGGCCTCGAAATCCTCGTCGGCGCGCCGGCCTGCGGCATCGAGGCGGCCGGCTCGGACATCGGCCTCGATTCGTCGATCCCACTCGTCGGCCAGGAATTCCTCGAACCACTGCGAGAAGCGATCGAGGTCCTCGGACGTGAGCTGGGTGATCGCGGTCTGAAGTTCTTCGATGCTCATGAAGGGAGCCTACCGCGCCGCGTTCTGCACGCTCAAGGGGTTCGCCTGCTTCCCGCTCATTGGATCCCATACTTCCTCAGCTTCTGCCGGAGCGTGGCCCGGTGGATGCCCAGGACCTGGGAGGCGGCGGCGCGGTTGCCCTGGTAGAGGTCGAGCACGGCGCGGAGCAGGGGGGGCTCGGCCAGGTCGAGGAAGCGTTCGTAGAGGGGCGAGGCGCCGGGGCGGGCGACCTCGCGAGCGGCCCAGGCGGAGAGCCTGTCGGCGATGGCCCGGGCGTCGTCGTCGGACGGCGGGGCGTCCCCGCCGCCGGCCGGGGAGGCGGCCGTCACGGGGAAGAGCCCGAGCCCGGCGGGGGGGAGGTGCTCGGGGCGGATCGGCTGGCCGCGGGAGACGACCGCGGCGTGCTCGACGGCGTTGCGCAGCTCGCGGACGTTCCCCTCCCAGGGGCGGCGGCGGAGCTCGGCCAGGGCATCGGCGGTGATCTCCGGGCTGGCGGTCATCGCGAACCGGCTGCTCCGGAGGAAGTGGGCGGCCAGGATCGGGATGTCGTCGCGGCGGGCCCGCAGCGGGGGGGCCTCGATCTGGAAGACGCTGAGGCGGAAGAAGAGGTCCTGGCGGAACTCGCCGGACTTCATCAGCTCGGCGAGCGGCCGGTTGGTCGCGGCGATCAGGCGGATGTCGATCCGCCGGGGGCGGGCGTCGCCGACGGGCGTCGCCTCGCGGTGCTCGACGGCCCGGAGCAGCTTCACCTGGAGGTCCAGGGGGATGTCGCCGACCTCGTCCAGCAGGACCGTGCCGCCGCCGGC
Organism: Aquisphaera insulae; assembly: GCF_011064615.1. Lineage (GTDB taxonomy): Bacteria > Planctomycetota > Planctomycetia > Isosphaerales > Isosphaeraceae > Aquisphaera > Aquisphaera insulae. Next base: position 33,612 of record NZ_JAALJH010000058.1, read on the forward strand.
GAGCTCGAGCAGCCCCCGGCGGTCGTGGGTCGCGCCCGTGAACGAGCCCCGGACGTGGCCGAACAGCTCGCCCTCGACGAGCCCGGGGTTGAGGGCGGCCAGGCAGACGGGGAGGAACGGCCCGGACCGCCGCCGACCATGCCGGTGGATCGCCCGGGCGATCAGCTCCTTGCCCGTGCCGCTCTCGCCGGTGATCAGGACCGGGACGTCCGTCGGGGCCACCAGGGCGATCTGCTTGAACAGCTCCTGCATCGCGGGGGAGTTGCCGATGAGCGTGTCGGGGCCGGCGTCGTCGGAGTCCGACGGGGATGAGGCGGGGGCCGGCGACGAGGTCAGCGCCCGGGTCACGAGTGCGGTCGCCTGGTCCAGGTCGAAGGGCTTGACCAGGTAGTCGAAGGCTCCCCCTTCCATGGCCCGGACGGCCGTGTCCAGGTCGCCGAAGGCCGTGATGATGATGATGGGGGCGGCGCCGATCCGCTCGCGGAACGGCCCGAGGGCGGCGAGGCCGTCCATGCCCGGCAGGCGGACGTCGAGGACGACGGCGTCGAGTGGGTTGGTCGCGGCGATCTTGAGCCCTTCCTCCGCGGACGAGGCGACCTCGACGTCATGGCCGAGGTCGGAGAACGACTCGCGGAACGACCAGCAGATGCTCTCCTCGTCGTCGACGATCAGGATGCGGCTCATCTCGGCTCAGCTCCTTGCGGCCGCGGCCAGCGCCGGGGCCGTTGGATGGTTCGTCGTTCGGTCGTCGGCCAGGGGCGGGTCGGCGGGGAGCGTCAGGCGGAACGAGGTGACGGCGTCGCGTCTCGACCAGTCGAGGCTGCCGCCGTGGCTCTCCGCGACCTGGCGGGCGAGCGCCAGGCCCATGCCGACGCCCTCGCGCTTGCCGGTGACGAACGGCTCGCAGAGGTTGGCGGCGAGCTCCGGCGGCGGGCCCGGGCCGTCGTCCTCGATCGCGAAGGTCGTGCGTCCGGCGTCCGGGTCGGTGGTCGCGGAGAGGCGGACCTCGCCGCCGGCGGCGGCGGCCTCGATGGCGTTGAGGGCCATGTTGAGGACGGCCGCGCGGACGGCCGCGCGGTCGCCGAAGAACGGGAGCACGCCCCCCGCGGGCCGTCGGTCCAGGTGCAGGGCCACCTTCGCGTGGTGGCAGGCCGGGCCGATCAGGCCGGCGACGTCGTCGAGCAGCGAGCGGGCGTCGCAGGGCTCCGGCGTCCGGCGTTCGGCGCGGCCCAGCGAGAGCAGGCCCTTGACCTGCTCCTCGGTCATCGCGAGCTGGCGGATCGCCACCTTGAGGGTCTCATCCCCGTCCGGCGGCGGGAACCGCCGGGCGTGGAGCTGGACGCTCATCCGCGCGCCGGTGAGCGAGTTCCGGAGCTGGTGCGCCAGCCCCGCCCCGAGCTGGGCCAGCAGGCGGGCGCGCTCGGACTGGCGGATGGTCTCCTGCATCTCGCGGAGCCGGCCGCACATCGTGTTGACCGAGCGGGCGAGGTCGCGAACCTCGTCGGCCCGCGGGCCCGGGTCGAGCTCCTCGAAGTCCCCCCCGGCGATCCGCGCCACCTGCCGTTCGAGCCGCTGGATCCGCCGGCCGATCCGCTGGGCCGTCCACCCCGTCGCGGCGATCATCAGCAGGAGCGCCCCGGAGCCGACGACCAGCGGCGCCATGGCCGCCTCGCGGCGGGCCTGCCGCCAGCTCGTCTCCGGGTAGAGGACCACGAGGGTCGACGCGTGCGCGCCGCCCGACGGGGATGCCGAGGCCCCGGTCCTGGCGGCGAAGTAGGGGGTCCCGTCGACGAGGATCGACGGGTATTCGGCGAGCGGCCCGAGCCGATCCCCGGGCCCGTCCGGGGCCGTGTCCGCCGGCAGCGTCCGCGGGGCGGCGATCGTGGCGTCCACGAGCCGGCCGCCCGCGTCGTAGACCGCGAAGTGCGCCCCGGAGAGGCCGTGCATCTTCCGGAGCGTGCTCGGGGTGTAGGGGATCCCGGCGCGGCCGAGGGTCTCGACCACGCCGTTGAGCCGGTCCTCCACCTGCCGCTCGATCCGCCGGGCCGCCTGGGTCGCCGCGGCCAGGGCCACCGCGGCGACGGCGGCCGCCTGGATGGCCACGATCGGGACCAGGATCTGATTGCGGATCGACCGGAACATCGCGGGGCCCGGGGGGACGGATCAAGCGCTCGAAGCCGGCCCGCGGACATCCGTCGCCGGCCCCTCCATCAGAGCCCGCCGGCGGGCTCGTCCGCAAGAGGAGACGCTCGCAAGGACGGCCCCGCCGCGCGGGCCGGTGGACAATCCCTCGCCGCGCGGGGACAGGTAATCGCCAGAGGCAAGATTATGATAAGGCGTCACATGTCATGGATCTCTTGAACGAGACGACGGATGCGGCATTCCCGCGGCCCGGCGCATCGTTTGCCAAGGCGGAGGCATTCCTCCTCCGGCCCGCATCTCCATGAAGGGATCCCCATGAAGACGGAATCGAGTCGCCGCGGCGGCTTCACGCTGATCGAGCTGCTGGTGGTGATCGCGATCATCGCCGTGCTGATCGCCCTCCTCTTGCCGGCGGTGCAGTCGGCCAGGGAGGCGGCGCGGCGGATCCAGTGCACGAATAACCTCAAGCAGATCGGCCTGGCGGTCCACAATTACGAGGGATCCACGGGGGTCCTGCCGCTGGGCTGTGCGGTCGCGTTCGACAAGGCGGGCAACCCGTATTTCAATGGGTGGGGGATCACGGCGCGACTCCTCCCGTTCCTGGAAGGGGGCAACGCGTTCAACGCGGCGAACTTCAGCCTGGCCAATGAGGCGATCCAGAACGACACGGTGATGCGCCTGACCGTCTCGGCCTACCTGTGCCCCTCCGACGGCCGGAACGCGGAGGTCTTCGTCGACGACGGCCAGCCGCGGAACAACACGAACTACGCCTTCAACCGGGGCGACTGGTACGTCTGGGGCGGGCTGTCCACCACGGTGGATCCGCGGTCGCCGTTCCGGGCCAATCGGTGCGTGCGGCTGGCGGCGGTCACGGACGGGCTGAGCAACACGCTCTTCGCCGCGGAGGTGAAGACGCACACGCCTTACCTGCTGAACTGCTCCGGGCTGTCGTATGTCCCGGTCGGCACCACGCCGATCCCGAGTCCGTATGACAACCCGGCGAGCGTGGCGCAATACACCTCGTGCGGCGGCGGCTCATCGGAGCTGCGGCCGGACTCCGGGCATTCCGAGTGGGAGGACGGCAACACCAGCCAGGCGGGCTTCACGACCGCCTGGACCCCCAACAAGATCACGCCCGGCACCTTCGGCGGCGTCATCGTCCCCGATACCGACCTGATCGCCATCCGCGAGGAGAACGGCGGCCCCACCTTCGCGGCGATCACCGCCCGCAGCTACCACCCCGGCGGCGTGAACGCCCTCCTCGGCGACGGCAGCGTCCGCTTCATCAAGAGCACCATCGACGGCATGGCCTGGCGCGGTCTGGGGAGCGTCAACGGCGGCGAGGTCATCAGCGCCGATAGCTATTGATGCCCGGCCGGACCGGAGCGGAGGCCACCGCCTCGTCCCGCCGCGATCATCCCGCCCGAGCGCGGCAAGGGACCTCGGCCGGCCCGTCGGGATGGATCGGGCCGGCCGAGTCGCCGGGCTCACTTCTTGATGAGGGTCTCGTCTTCGACCTCGGCCGCGGTGGCCTCGGTCTTGAGGATCTCGATCCCGCGCTTGCAGCTCACCTTCGTCTTGTAGCCCTCTCCGGAGTCGGCGACGATCTTGCCGTTTTTCGCGAGTAGCCTCCACCGGAACTCGCCTTTGGCATCCTTGAAGATGGTGAACTTCGCCATGGGCGGCTTCGCCTTTCATCGAAGGGTGTGAACAGGAATGGCCGTTGATCTTAAGTACATTACGACGTGCGGCTGTCCCGTTCAAGTCGCGAGGCGTTCGAGTCCTCGGACGGCTCCGACGAACTCCTCCGCCGTGATGCCGATGACCTGGGCGATCTAGCGGAGGAACAAGGAGGAGAGGTCATGCCCATTGGGGAAGGGGGGGCGTACCTCGGCCATCGGGATGGCGGATCTGAATCGCGACGAACCGAGATTCCAGCACGATCGTGAAAGTGCTCATGGCATGGACTCCGACCGTTTGCGGAATCCACGCCTGTGATCGCGTGGGTCATCCCCCTCATATAGGCGCCGGGCGTAATCGCGAGGGGGACGGACGGGCTCTCCGTCGATCGATCGGAACGATCCCGAATCCTCACCCGGGCGGTCGTCGCCTGACAACCTCTGTTCGCGGGGCGGTATGCGTCCCCTGGAACGCTCGCTGCTGCTGGTCGAGCAGGTGCCGGCGCTCGAGTGCCTGGGCCTGGCTGGGGGGGACGTTGTTTGCGTAAACCTGGGACGTGGTGAGAATTGGGCGGTGTGGAGCGTGGTACATGGGGTTGAGTCCCGGGTGAAGATTGGGCGAGACATCCCGATCGGCGGGAAACAAATCTTCCCTGGCGAGTCTCCGGAGGCCACAATATCTGCGGGGATTACCCATCTTGACGGGCATCGGCGTTGGTTTGCCGGTTGCGTGGCGTTGATGTCCGACTCACCATCGGCTTCTCGGGATCGGATCGAGGCGAGACAGAAGCATGCCCACGAGCAATCCACCGAATTGGGACCTCATCTCCGGGATCGTCTTCGACGCGGTCGGGACTTTAATCAAACCGGTCCCCTCGGTGGCGGACGTGTACACGGAGGCGGCGAGGCGGCAGGGGGTGGAACTGGATCGGGATGAGGTGAAGGGGAGGTTCCACGTCCACTTCGGCAGCGACGAGGTCCGCGGCGACCGGGGGATCCACTCGACCGACGAGGCGACGGAGGTCCATCGCTGGCGGCGGATCGTGCACAAGGTCCTGCCCGAGGTGCCGGATCCGGACCGGGTCTTCGACGAGCTCTGGGACCATTTCCGCCATCCCGCCTCGTGGCGCTGCTTCCCGGACGTGGCGCCGGCCTTGCGGGCCGTGCACGAGGCGGGAATCACGGTCTGCATCGGGTCGAACTTCGACTCCAGGCTCCGGGAGGTGGTGCTCGGCCACCGGGACCTTGGCTGGGCCGTGGACGCGCTCGTGATTTCGTCGGAAATCGGTTACAGGAAACCGCATCCGAAGTTCTTCGAGGCCGTCTGCCGGCGCCTCGATCTGGCCCCGGAGCAGATCCTCTGCGTGGGGGATGATGTGGAAAACGATGTCCGCGGGGCGATGCGGGCGGGGCTCTCCGCGGTCCTGCTGACCCGCGGCGATTCGGGGCCGCACGACCTGCCCCACATCCCGAATCTGACCGACCTGATGGAATCCCGGCTGGCCGAAGCCTGAAGTTCCGGCGGGTTGCGTGTCGATTCACGGGAAGGCGGAGAACATCCGAAGGGGATTGAATCGCCTTGCCCGGCCGGACGACTTGGATTACAGTCCGCCCGCCAGGATGGCCCCCTTCTCTGGATCGCAACCGCAAGGATAACGGAAATCGGCCGGACGGGAGGGCGCCCTTTTCGCCGCGGAAGCCGGTGCCAGCGATGGCGCCGGCCGGGATCGTGGCGGGGCGGTGCGGCGACCTGTCTGCTCCTTTCAGGGAAGAAAGGAAATCGCCCGTGGTTGCTACGGTCGAACAGCTTGCGGCGCTCGTGCGGGGACGCCTGGTGGGCGATGGTACGGTCCCGATCCGTTCGGCCCGGCCGGTCGCCGAGGCGGGCCCCGGGGACATCACGTTCATCGAGAGCGAGCGCTACGCCAGGCTGCTCAAGACCTCCCCCGCGTCTGCCGCGATCGTCGGCCCGCACTTCCGGGTGGCCGTCCCGACGGTCAAGGAGGAGCTCGCGGTCATCGAGGTCGACGACCCGATCGCGGCGTTCGTGACCGTCCGCAGGCATCTCGCCGGCGAGGAGAAGCCGCGCTGGACCGGCATCCATCCCCAGGCCTGCGTGATGCCGACGGCCAAGCTCGGCGAGGGCGTGGCCGTGTACCCGTTCGCCTACGTCGGCGAGGAGGCGGAGATCGGGGCGGGGACCACGCTCAAGCCCGGGGCGGTGATCGGCGATCGCTGCAAGCTGGGCGAGGGGTGCATCATCCATCCCAACGCCGTGCTCTACCCGGACGTGATCCTCGGCGATCGCGTCGAGGTCCACTCCGGCACCGTGCTCGGCGGCGACGGCTTCGGCTACCGCCAGGCGGATGGCCGGCACGTCAAGATCCCGCACACGGGCAAGCTCGAGGTGGGCAGCGACGTGGAGATCGGCTCCAACTGCGCCATCGACCGGGCCACGTTCGAGGCCACGCGGATCGGCGAGGGGACGAAGATCGACAACCTCGTCATGATCGGCCACAACAACCAGATCGGCCGGCACAACCTGCTCTGCGGCCAGGTGGGGATCGCCGGGAGCTGCAAGACGGGCGACTACGTGGTGATGGCCGGCCAGGCCGGGATCAAGGACAAGGTCGAGATCGGCGACGGCGTCGTGGTCGGCGCCCAGGCGGGCGTGCACCGGAGCATCCCGAGCGGCCAGCAGGTCCTCGGCGCCCCGGCGATCCCGGTCCGCGAGCAGCGTCGGCTCTTCCAGATGATCGCCCGGCTGCCGGAGTTCTACAAGCAGTTCCGCGAGCTGGCCGCCCAGGTGGGCGTCCTCTCCGCGGCCGCGGGGATCCCGCAGGCCGCAGCCGCGAGCGAGGACGCCAAGGACTCGACCGAATCCTGACCGAGGAGCCCCGACGTGACGCGTTTGCTGACGAGCCGCGCCGGCGTTCGGAAGATGCCGTCGACCCTGGACGTCCCGCCCCGACCCAGGCAGTACGTCGCCTCCCACTGGCGGCCCGACCCGAGCCAGGCGGAGGGCGGGGTCATCGGCCTGCTCGCCGGCAGCGGCCGGTTCCCGATCCTCTTCGCCGAGGCCGCCAAGCGGCAAGGCCTGAAGGTCGCCTGCGTGGGCATCCGCTACGAGGCCCCCGACGAGCTCCGCACCCTCTGCGACTCGTTCGACATGGTCGGCGTGGCCAGGCTGGGCGGCATGATCCGGGCGTTCCGCCGCCGGGGGGCCCGCCGGGTCGTCATGGCCGGCAAGGTGACCAAGAACGTGATCTATACCCCCTGGCGGGTCGTCCACCTCTGCCCGGACCTGCGGACCCTCCAGTGGTGGTATCGTCGGCCCCGGTCGGACAACCGGGATGACTCCCTTCTGCTCTCCATCATCGACGAGTTCGCGAGGGACGGCATGACCTTTGACTCGGCCCTGGACTACAGCCCGGAGCTCCTGGTGAAGCAGGGCGTCCTCACGCGGCGAGCCCCCACGCCCTCGGAGCGGGACGACATCGCCTTCGGCTGGCGGATGGCCAAGGAGATGGGCCGCCTCGACGTCGGCCAGTCGGTGGCCGTGAAGGAGCTCTCCACCCTGGCGATCGAGGCCATCGAGGGGACCGACCGCTGCATCGACCGCGCCGGGTCCCTCTGCCGCGCCGGCGGCTGGACCCTGGTGAAGGTGGCCAAGCCCCAGCAGGACATGCGGTTCGACGTCCCGACCATCGGCATGACCACCATCGAGAACCTCCACAGGGCCGGCGCGAGGGTCCTCGCCATCGAGGCCGGCCGGACCATCGTCATCGACGAGCCCGATGTCGTCGCCCTGGCCGACCGCCACGGCATGACGATCGTCGCCCTGTCCGACGACACGGTGGCCTGAGCGGGGGGAGGATTAACCACCGAGGCACCGAGGCACCGAGAAGAGAAGACGAGGGAAGGATCCGAACGGACTTGATGGGTACGAGCCGGCTCCGTCCGGCGATCTGAAGTGCCGTGGCCGGAGCAACGTCCGAAATGGACGCCTGATCGGTGAAGCGCGTAGAATGAGGCTGAACGGTCAAGTGACCTCGATCGCGGCCATTCTTCCTCGGCTCCGATGGCGTAAGGGAGTCACCGATGGGCTACCCGATACAAGAATATCCTTCGCCTCGAATCCAGCCCGGCGATGTTGACGCTTCGGGTCGTCTCCTGCCCCTATCCGAAGCTCAGCTCAGGAGTCGCCTGGAAGCGATCCGTGCGGCCCTCGACGAGATCGAGACCATCGGCCCCGATGAGACGGATGCCGACGAGATCTGGGCCGAGGTCTTCAAGGGCATCGACTCGTCCCGTCCCGATCGGCCCTTGTTCGGCGAATGAGATTGAAATGACTCGATTCGTGGTGCTTGATGCCGGTCCCCTTGGCCTGGCCTGTCGGGCGCCAGGAATTCCGATTGCTGATCAATGCCGGCAATGGCTCAAGGATCTTGGTTCGGCTTCGGTCCTGATCGTCGCTCCGGAGATCGCCGACTACGAGGTTCGGCGAGAACTGATCCGTCTCCATGCGACAGCCGGGTTGCGCCGCCTGGATCGCCTGGGGTTGGGATTCGTCTACGATCCCATCACGACGCCCTCAATGCGGCTTGCTGCTGAGTTCTGGGCTCACGTTCGTCGGTTCGGCATGCCGACGGCTGATCCACAGTCTCTGGACCCCGATTGTATTCTGGCGGCTCAGGCGTCTCTGCTCGGAAGCCCGACGGACGACGTCGTCATCGCGACGACGAATGTCGGTCACCTACGCCGATTCCCGCGAGTGACGGCTGAGCCTTGGGACAAGATCTTGCCGTGAGCCGGTCGGCTCATGGCCCGGCCGCGAAGGGCCATCCATCCGGCGATCGGGCTCACCCCGTCGCCGGACGGACCCGCCTCCTGCAACAGGCAAATCCTGTCGCGTGCCCTTCTAGACCGCCACGGTGATCCCCGGCATGGCGACCGGGTAATGGCCCTTCGCGTCGGGTTGCACCGGCGCGGGGGATTCCATGGTCAGGTGGTCCAAACCGGGGGCCAGCTCGAGCTTCGAGTTCAGGGCCTCTTCCCAGGTGACCATCTTGCCCGACTCCGCGGCCATCCGGCCCAGGATGCCGGTGAGTGCGGCGTGGGCGCACCGCTCGGCCTCGTTGTAGGGCGTGTCCTTGCGGATGGCCTCGAAGAGGAGGTCGTGCTCCTTCTGGTAGTGGTCGCACGGGGCGCCGGCGTACTTCCAGATCTGGTTCTTCGGCAGCGGCTGGTGGCCGCGATAGAGCTTGGGATCGAGGATCCCCTCGCCGAGCACGGCGCAGCCCTTGGTGCCGTGGATGACGTCGCCGAAGAAGCCCCAGCACTGGTCCATGTGCCGCCCCTCGGCCATGAGGCGGGTGCCGTCGGGGAAGGTGTACTCGACCAGGTAATGGTCGAAAAGCTGGTCGGCCGCGTCGCGGACCTGACGGCCCCCCTGGCCCTGGCACGAGACCGGCCAGGCACCCTTCACCCAGCAGCAGACGTCCAGGTTGTGGATCAGCCAGTCCAGGATGAAGCTGCCGTTGAGCCAGGTGAAATTGCTGTAGTTCCGGATCTGGTGCGCGATCTCGCTCTCGCCCGGCTGCCTGGGGCCGAAGCCGACCGGCGAGTGCATCCGGTAGGCGTAGCAGGTGATGACGTCGCCGATGGCCCCCCGGTGGATCTGGTCGACGGCCTCCTCGAGCGGCTGATAGTGGCGGCTCATCAGGCCGCCGGCGACCTTCAGGTTCTTCCGCTTCGCCTCCTCGCCGGCCGCGAGGATCCGCCGCACGCCCGGGCCGTCGACGGCGAAGGATTTTTCCATGAACACATGGCAACCCTTCGACACCGCATACTCGACGTGGATCGGCCGGAAGGCCGGCGGGGTGGCCAGCAGGACCACGCCCCCGGGTGCGACGCAGTCGATCGCCTTCTTGTAGGCGTCCGTGCCCAGGAACTGGCGGGCGGGCGGGACCTCGACCTGGTGCGAATGGGATCCGTTGAGGTTGTCGAGGCTGGCCCGGAGCCGATCGGGGAAGACGTCGGCCATGGCGATTAGCTTCGTCGGGCCCTTGGTGCTGAGGGCCTGCCCCGCGGCGCCGGTACCCCGGCCGCCGCAGCCGACCAGGGCAATCGGGATCGTCGTCTCCTCGCGGGATCGCGTCGCGGCGGTCGCCGGGCTCGCCAGCGCGGCGGCGGCCGCCGCCGCCGTCGCGGTCGTCCCCGCGAGGAACTCGCGCCGGGAGGGGCTTGAGAGGGAACCGCTCGGGGTCGTGGTTGCGGGTCGCATCGGGATGTACTCCTTCCTTGCAGGATGCGCGTCATCGCGCGGCGGGTCGCTTCGCTTGCAGCGTGAAGGCCGCGGCCGTGACCCGGCCGGGTCGGGGGGAGGGCGTTGCGGGGCGGGCAGGGCGGGGATCGGTCCGGGGCGGGTCGGATCGACGATGATCCGGTCAGTCGGTGGGGCCGGTCCACGGCTCGTCCGTGGGGCGTGATTCGTTCGCGTCGGCGATGGCGGGTGAGGACGTCGTCGGGGCGGGCCGCGGGGCGTCGGGATCGGGGCGGAGGGCCGAGGCGTGCGGCGCCGACCAGGTCGGCTCGGCGGGCCGGGTCGCGCCGGGGCGGCCGGCCTCGACGGCCCGGACGATGACCTCCGCGGCGATGTCCAGGCCCAGGCTGTGGGAGTCGAGCACGAGGTCGTAGTTGTGCGGATCGCCGGAGACCGCCCGGTACATCGTCCGCTCGAACTGGGCCCGGCGGCGGTCCAGGTCGCGTGCCGCGCGGCGGGCCGTCCAGACCGAGACGCCCATCCGCTCGGCCAGCCGCATGGACCGGTAGCGGATCGGGGCGATGATCCGGACCGAGAGGGTCGTCTCGCGCGGCATCAGGAACCCCGCGCCGCGGCCGACGAGCACGGATTCGCCGGCGCGGCCGATCGCCTCGATCAGCTTGGCGAGGTGGTCGAGGTACGCCTCCTGGGGCGCGTAGTGCTCCTCGCGGAGGGGGAGCAGCCAGTCCTGCACCACGCTCGGGGCCAGCTCGTCGAAGACGCGGACGTCGTCCACGGGGAGCTCCATCCGGTGGGCGATCGCCTCCAGCAATTCCTGGTCGTAGACCTTCCAGCCGAGCCGCTGGCCGACCATCCGGGAGATCGCGTAGCCCCCCGCGCCGGTCTCCCGGCTGACGCAGATGTTCTGGAACCGCGCCACGGTCCGCGGGACGGACTGCTCCTCGCGATCCTCATCGCCCCGGCCGAAGAGCCAGCGGACCACCGATCGCGGCCATTCGCGGACGCCGCCGAAGCCCGCGGCGACGCCGAGGTCCTCGTGCCGGTGGCCCGAGGGGGACTCGGAGGCGAAGCTCGCGGTCGTGTCCAGGCTCGACATGGGCCCATTCCCCCGGCGGCCCGACTCGGGCCGCGTCCCTCAAGTCTAGATCCCCGGCCTGGCCTTGAGAAGGCACCGCCGACCGACCGTCCGGGTCGGCAACATCATCGCGGCCCGTCGTCGCCCCGCGAGACTCCCCGCGCTGTAATCCTTACAACATCACCGGCCGGCAGGAAATCCCTCCGGACTTTCTCGGATTTTCCCTAAAGTTCCGCGGGAACCCGCGGTTAGCACGGCCGTCCCGGGCCGCATGGCGACGTGGCACGGCACTTGCGATTTCTCGCATCCCGTGCAGTCCGGCGACACCTCCGCGGCCCGCCGGACCTTCCTGCTCTATCTTCGGGTTTTCCCGCGGTCCATCTCGAATCCCGTGAAGGATCACCGGCGATGAATAATCGGCGCAACACGTTGCTCTGGATGAAGGACCTCATCGACCACATGACCCGCTGCCACGACCAGCTCCAGTGGGCCAGCGACGGGGAGATGCAACTGTACCTGGCCGATGCCATGCTCGGGGACCTCGTCGAATGCCAGCGGCTCTGCAAGGAACTTCGCGCCGAGCCCGCCGAGCCGGCCCCGCGGGCCCGGAACTCGTCTCGGGGTGCGTCCCACGCCCGCGACCTCGTGATGAGCTGATGCCACGCCGCCGGCGCCTGGCACAATCCCGGCGATTCGGATAACCTCTGCGGGCGACCGGGCGGAGGAGGCCGGGCGCCGATCCGGGGGTGGAGCGGGCCGGCTGAAGCATGCCTCCTCGCGACCCGTGCTCGCGAGGAACCTCTCCATGAGCGGCCCCGGCCAGGATCTCCCGGTCAAGACGCCGGCCCGGTTCACCGTCGACTCGCTCCAGGTGATCGTGCACGAGGACCGCGCCCAGGCCGGCCGGGCCGCGGCAATCGAGGTCGGCCGGGCGATCCGCCGCCGCCAGGACGAGGCGGGGCGGGTGAACATCATCTTCGCCGCCGCCCCCAGCCAGGACGCGTTCCTCGCCGGCCTCGTCGCCGCCAAGGACCTGGACTGGTCCCGCGTCTTCGGCTTCCACATGGATGAATACCTGGGACTCCAGGCCGATCACCGGGCCTCGTTCCGCCGGTATCTCCAGGAGCATCTGTTCCGGCTCGTCGGCCTCGACGAATCCCGGCTCCGCCTGATCGCCGGCGAGCGGACCGATCGCCCCCTGCGGACCTGCCTGGAATACGAACAGGTCCTCCTGGACGAGCCCACGGACATCGTCTGCGCCGGGATCGGCGAGAACGGCCACCTCGCATTCAACGACCCCCCCGTCGCCGATTTCCTCGACCCGGTCCTGGTCAAGGCCGTCCGCCTCGATGCCGCCTGCCGCACGCAGCAGGTCCACGACGGCGGCTTCCGCCAGATCGAGGACGTCCCGACCCACGCCCTCACGCTGACGATCCCCGCCCTGTTGCGGGCCCCGGTCCTGTCCGTCGTCGTGACCGGCCCGCGCAAGGCCGATGCCGTCCTGAACACCCTCCGCGGCCCGATCGCCGAGACCTGCCCCGCCTCGATCCTCCGCCGCCACAAGGGCGCCACGCTCCACCTCGACCGCGAGGCGGCGAAGCTGGTGAGCTGACGAGGCGGGAGATCACGCTCGTTTCCGCGAAGGACGCGATCGGCGGCAATCGTGTCTTTCGATAGGCGGCCGCTCGTCTGACCTGGACTCGGTCCCAGGAACGGTCATAATCCCGCCACCCCGGGGCGAAGGATGCCCCGAGTTGCGTTTCAACTTGAGGAAGGACACTCAGCGATGGGGCATCGCAACCGTCTTGCGCGGTCCGTTGTGGTCTTTTCCGTCCTGGCGGTTGTCGCGACCAGGGCCCACGCCGTCCCCGTCTACACGGCCGTCAACCTGATCCCGGGGGCGGCCAAGGGCCTGGATGACTCCGGCCAGATCATCGCGTCCTGGGGGCAATCCACGGTCACGGTCTATGATGGCTATGGCGTCTGGTCGAACAAGACGAAGCCCTCCATACCGGGGGCGTCGTCAGTTTACCCCGGTCCCAGCGCCCAGGGTTCCATCAGCAACTCGGGCGCTTACGTGGCCGCCAACGGCACGGGCCAGTTCCAGAGGAATGGGGCCATGGTTCTGGAGACGCACGCGATCGTCAACGACGGCAAGACGACGACCGACCTGGGCACGCTTGGCGGCTCCAACAGCTACGGATACGCGGTCAACGATCTCGGCACGGTGGTCGGCAGATCCCAGACGTGGCAGAACGAGACGGATCACGCCTTCGCCGCGGTCGCCGGCTCGATCCGCGACCTGGGGACCTTGCCGGGGGCGCAGGTCAGCGCGGCGATGGCCATCAACAATGCCACCCAGGCCGTCGGTTTCTCTCAGATCCCCGGGACATCGCCCGCAGCGGTCTACGCGCCTTCCGTCGGCTATCCGTCGACCTCCACGACGGACCTGACAACGCACGCGGTCCTCTTCCAGGGGGGGCAAGTCATCGACCTCGGGACGCTCGGCGGCAAGGGGAGTACCGCCACGGCGATCAACAACTCCGGCCAGATCGTCGGGATTTCCCAGGTCGCCTCCGGGGAGGACCGCGCGTTCCTCTACCAGAACGGCCAGATGAAGGACCTCGGCGTCCTCGACTCGGACTTCGCCCACACCTACTGGGGTGTCCGCTACAGCCAGGCCCGGGCCATCAACGACGCGGGCATGATCGTCGGCTCCTCGAACTCGCTCGCCTTCCTCGACGACGGCGGGAAGATGTACAACCTGAACAGCCTGGTCAAGATCCCCGACGTCACGCTCGAGACGGCCTATGCGATCAACAACGTCGGCCAGATCCTGGCCTATGGCTACTACGACGACGACCCGTGGCGTTTCAAGGGGCAGGTCGCCGTCCTGCTCAACCCGGAGGGCGTGCCCATCCCCGAGTACGCCGTTCCGGAGCCGAGTGCCCTGGTCGTGCTGGGCGGACTCGCCCTCGGTCTGTCATGGCGTCACTTCCGCGCCGGTCGGCGGTCGGCCAATCGCTGAGCGGCTGTCTCCGTCTCCCGTGCGTCGTGACTCTCCATGGAATCAACCGTCCCAGCCAGATCGAGCGTGAGACGAGGCGGCGGCGAGCCGGTGAGCTGACCTGGAAGATCGATTTGCTACCATGAAGGGTGTCGCAGTCGCACCCTGATTCGGGGATGATCGACCGTTCTGCTTGGAAAGGAGGTTGATCGTCATGACATCTTCGGCAAGCCTCAAGGGTATCATCCGAGGCAAGACGATTGAACTCGAAAGTGAATCGGGGCTGCCCGATGGGCAGGTCGTCTCCGTCACGTTGAGGTCGGTTGGCGAGTCATCCCTTGCCGCCTGGCTGGCGACGCCTCCGCACGAACTCGACCCTCGACTCGCGGAGGCCCTGGCCAGGATCAGGGACCTTCCTCCGGGCGAAGGACTGCGTCGCAGCTTCGGAGCCTGGGCAGACGAGGCTGCCGAGCTGGATGAGTATCTCGAGGAAAATCGAAGGCGACGCAAGATCGGCCGACCAGAGATCGAGCCTTGAAATTCCTTCTGGACACCGACATCTGTTCGGCCAACCTCAAGGGCTACAACGCGGTGAGCAACCGTCGCGCCCGGTGATAGAGGAAGTGTGTATCCTCGATTTCGACCCCGAGTCGCGTGGAAGTTCGTGGCTTCTCCGCCCCCGGACATGGACCTGGTGAATGCCGCGACTGCCCTCGTCCATGGGCTGTCGATGGTAACTCACAACACCAGGACTACGCGGTGCTGCCTGGACTTGGTCTGGCGGACTGGATGAAATCGTGAGGAGTGGCGGGTCTCCATGCGTATTTGCCAGTGAACGGAACGGGCGGCGTCCTGACCTCGGTGCTCCTCCACGAATGCGGTGACTCCATGGCCTGACCGCACGTCCATTCGGCCTCTGCCCTGCTCCTGGCAGGAGGGCTCGGGATCTGGTCGGCTCTCCTCGTGGCCGTCCCTCAAGGAACCGGCTGGGGCGGCAGTCCTGGCAGGTTCGTCATGGCGCCGCTGGTCTTGATCGGCATCACCGTGGCCTTGCATCGGTTGTTCGCCGGGCACCGGGACGGATGGGCGATCGCCGTGGTACTCGCGGGCGTCATCGTCTGGAGTGTGCTGGCGGCTGCTTCCCGGCTTCTGCGCGAATAGGGAGCAGGAATGACCGGGAGGCATCTCCATCGACAGGAGCCGCAACGTCCTTTGGCTAACCGCTGCGACCCAGCAGTCGCCGAAACGTCCGTCCGAGAACACACTGTACGCGTGTTGACGTTCGACGTGTCCTCGGGTCCAATCATCGGGCGTGGAAGACGCTGATGAGCGGTCATGGTCTGATTTTGGGGAGGGCGAATCACATGTCGTATGCCCAGACGCTGCTGCCGGAGTTCGACCAGGAGATGGCGAATACGCGGAAGGTCCTGGAGAGGCTGCCGGGCGACAAGCTCGACTGGAAGGCGCATCCGAAGTCGCACACGATCGGCTGGAATGCGAATCACGTCGCGGACATCCCCCACTGGATCGTGGAGGTGCTGACGAAGCCCTCCCTGGACATCGCCCCCACCGACGGCCCTCGCTACCAGACCCCGGTGCTGACCGATCGTCGGGAGATCCTGGACCACTTCGATCGCAACGTCGCCGAGGCCCGCGCCGCCATCGCCGCCGCGAAGGACGAGGACGTGAACCGGCCGTGGGCGCTGCTCAACGGCGGCCAGCCGATCTTCACCATGCCCCGCGCGGCCGTGATCCGGAGCATGGTCATGAACCACCTGATCCATCACCGGTCGCACCTCTGCGTCTACTACCGCCTCAACGACATCCCGGTCCCCGGCATGTACGGCCCGTCGGGCGATGAATAGGCCGAGCCGGGACGTCCGTGGCCCGTTGCGGATCGATGGCATGCCCTGATAGAGTGTCCCCACCTCTTCGACAAGTGTCTGCCTGCCCTCACCAGGGAGGGAGCCGGGGCAGCCCCAAACCAGAAACGTGACGGGAGTCAAACATGCGGAAGTCTCTTCTTGCCATCGCGGCCTGCCTTGCCTGCACCGGCGCGAGGGCCGACGACGTCCTCAACCTGGGCGACCCTGCGCCCAAGCTGGCGGTGTCGAAGTTCGTGAAGGGGGACAAGGTCGAGGGCTTCGAGCCCGGCAAGACCTACGTGGTCGAGTTCTGGGCGACCTGGTGCGGGCCCTGCCGCGCCAGCATCCCCCACCTGACGGAGCTCGCGCACAAGTACAAGGACAAGGGGGTCAAGTTCATCGGCGTGGACGTCTGGGAGCGCGACCTCTCCCAGGTCGAGCCGTTCCTCAAGGAGATGGGCGACAAGATGGACTACTCCGTCGCCCTGGACGACGTCGCGGACAAGGACAACCCGAGCGACGGCAAGATGGCCAAGACCTGGTTGGAAGCCGCCGCCGAGAACGGCATCCCGACCGCGTTCGTGATCAAGGACGGCAAGATCGCCTGGATCGGCCACCCGATGAGCATGGACGAGCCTCTCGTCAAGATCACGGCCGGCGACTGGGATCCCAAGGCCAAGGCCGCGGAACGGCTGGCGGCCAAGGCCCAGGAGAAGAAGATGATGGCGGTGCAGGCGAAGGTCATCAAGCCCCTCCGCGCCAAGGACTACAAGGGGACCATCGCCGCCATCAAGGAGTTGTCCGCCAGCGAGCCCGACCTCGCCGCCCGGTTCGAATCGCTCAAGTTCATGTGCCTGAATCAGCTCGGCGAGACCGACCAGGTCCTGGCCATGTCCGGCAAGCTGATCGAGGAGGCCAAGGATGAGCCCATGGCGCTGAACACGGTCGCCTGGTACATCGTCGATCCGGACATGAAGCACGACATCGACCCGAAGCTGTCCCGCGTGGCGCTCGACATCGCCCGCAAGGCGAACGACCTGAGCAAGGGCGAGAACCCGGCCATCCTGGACACCCTCGCCGCCGCCCAGTATCGCTCCGGCGACACGGCCGCCGCCCTCGCCACCGAGGAGAAGGGCATCAAGGCGCTCGAGACCGAGCTCAAGGACAAGGCCAAGTCCCACCCGTTCTACAAGCAGTTCCAGGACCGCATCGAGTTCTACCGCGAGAAGATCGGCAAGAAGGCCGAGAAGTAAGGGATTGACCTCCCCACCCGCGCCGACCGGCGCGGGGCGTCCCGCTCAAGCCCCGCGCCTCCCCCAACCGGGGGGGGGCGGGGCAAGCCCTGCGGGATGCTCGCGAAATGCCGGCGACGCTCTCGCGAAACCTCGGCCCCTCATTTGCCTTCCGCCATCCGCGAGGTAAAGGATTGGAATAAGGATCATCGGGTCGCCCCATGATGGCGGCGCGATCGGCCCCGGCAAGGTCAGGGAGGACGTCCGATGTTGTGGTTCCGTCGGCGGACGGCGGCGCGTCATCGCGTCGCGGCTCGCCCCCAGCGTTCGCCGCTTCGGCCCGGCACCGAGTCGCTCGAAGGCCGCACTCTGCTGAGCGGTGCATCCTCCATCTTCGGGAGCGGCGGGGGCGACGGAATCCAGTCCTGGCTGTTCCCCAAGCCGCCCACGAGATACCCGGCGACGGTCAAGGTCGTCTTCCCGGGCAACGTGGATGGCCGGACCAATGCGCTGATGGAGCTGAGCAAGATCGATGCTCCCCTCCGTCAGCAGATTCGCGGGAGCGTTGTCCTCAAGGCGCCCCGGTTCCCCACCACCTACACGGGGCCGATGCGGCTGGACCTGAACGTGATCGGCTCGTCGGCCTTCTACCGGCCGGAGCAGGGCTTCTTCTTCAAGGGGAGGCTCCTGGGCCCGACGACGACCAGCGACGAGTCCGTGTACTCCTTCCTGGTCAACCGCGGCGGCGCCACGGCCGCCGGGCCCGCGGGCGGGATCAGGTCCATCGTCTATGACGCCATCGTGGAGGTCACCAAGGGGGCGGGCGGGACGACGGCGGAGGTCGACCTGGTCGACGCCGGGGGACAGGTCGTCTCCACCACCGATCTCCCCCCGAGCCTGGTCCGAATCTCGGGGAACTCGGTCGCCGTCACCGTCCCGAAGGACCTCCTCCCGGCCACGAACGCCACCGGAGTGAACCGCTATTCCTACTCGTTCCAGGCCGCCGCGCCGGGGGGGCAGGCCAGCGACATCGCGGGCCTCTCGCCGGAGCACAACGTGACGATCATCGCCGGGGCCGCGCCGAAGGGGATCTCGGCCCGGGCGTGAGCGCCCCCGCGGCCCGTCGCCGCGGCCTTCCGCGCCGGTTAGACTGAGTCCCTTCAGCTCGGAACGCGGCTCGAGGATGGCGCAGCGATGGCAGGCGGCGGGCGCGACCTGGTCCTGGGGACGGCGGGGCACATCGACCACGGCAAGACCGCGCTGGTGCGCGCGCTGACGGGCGTGGACACGGATCGCCTGCCGGCGGAGAAGCAGCGAGGGATCACCATCGACCTCGGGTTCGCCTCGCTGGACCTGGGCGAGGATCGCCTGGCGATCGTGGACGTACCCGGGCACGAGCGGTTCATCCGCAACATGCTGGCCGGCGCGTCCGGCCTGGACCTGGCCATGCTCGTCGTGGCCGCCGATGACTCGGTGATGCCGCAGACCCGCGAGCACCTCGAGATCCTCGAGCTGCTCGGGCTGGCCGGCGGCCTCGTCGTGCTGACCAAGTGCGACCTGGCGGAGGGCTCGTGGATCGGCCTCGTCGAGGACGAGATCCGCGAGCTCGTCCGCGGGACCTTCCTGGAAGGGGCGGCGATCCTCCGCACGGTCGCGACCACGGGCCTGGGCCTCGAGGCCCTGAAGGCGGAGCTGGCGCGGCTCTGCCGATCGGTCGCGGTCCGGCCCGATCCCGGCCTCTTCCGGATGGCCGTGGATCGCTCGTTCACGGTCGCCGGCCACGGGACCGTGGTCACCGGCACGGTGGCCTCCGGCGTGGTCGCCGTCGGGGATGAGCTGGAATGGCAGCCCGCGGGCCGCACCGTGCGCGTCCGGGGGCTCCATCGCCACGATCGGCCGGTGGGGGAGGCCGGCCGGGGCTCGCGCGCGGCGATCAACGTGGCGGGCGTCCATCACGAAGAGATCCGCCGCGGGGACGAGCTGGCGGCGCCCGGGTATCTCAGGGCCTCGAAGGTCCTGAGCGTGGAGCTCGCCGCGGCCGAGGAGGCCGTGCGGCCGCTCCGGCACCGCGGGCGATACCGCGTCCATCTGGGCACCGCCGAGGTCTCCGCGACGCTCGCCCTGCTGGAGGGGAATTCGCTGACGGCGGGCTCCTCGTCGCTCGGCCAGCTCTTCCTGTCGACTCCGGTGGTCGCGGTGCACGGCCAGCCGCTGGTCATCCGCGCGGAGAGCCCGCCGGCGACGCTCGGCGGCGGCCGCGTGATCCAGCCGGAAGCCCGCCGGCTCCGCCGTCGCGACGAGCCGGCGATCGACCGGCTCCGCCGCCTGCGGTCGCCCGATTCGAAGGAGCGGGCCGCCGCGGCGCTCGCGTTCCTCGGCCTGAAGGCGGCCGACGAGCGCGAGCTCTGCGCCCTCGCCGGCATCCCCATCGGCGAGGTCCCCGGCGTGCTCGATGAGCTGACGCGGGCCGGCGCCCTCGTCGAGATCCCGATCGGCGTCCGGCGGACCGCCCGCGTCCTGGCGGAGTTCGTCGCCGACCTGGAGGACCGGGTCCTGCGGGCCCTCGGGCGGCTCCACGCGGCCCGGCCGAGGCTCTCCGCGATCCCCCGGGCGCACCTCGCGGCCGAGCTGCCGGACCTCGCGAGCGACGCCCTGATCTCGGGGATCGTCGACCGGCTCCGGGATCGGGGGAAGGTGGTGGCCGAGGCCCGCACCGTGGCGGCGAAGGGCCACGCCCCGAAGCTCAGCCAGGGGGAGCGGAAGCTCAAGGAAGAGCTCCACGCCGCCATCCGGGCGGGGGGCCTCAGCCCGCCGGAGGCGCCCGACCTCGCCGCGAAGGCCGGCGCGCGCGGGGCCGTCGTGCCCGACCTCCTGTCGCTCCTCCGCGACGAGCAGCGCGTCGTGGAGGTCTCCCAGTCGCTCTTCCTGGACTTCGAGGCCGATGCGGAGCTCCGCCGCCGCGTCCGCGAGCATCTCGCCGACGGCCGGACGATGACCATGGGGGACCTGCGCGACCTCCTGTCCACGACCCGCAAGTACGCCGTCCCCATCGGCGAGTACCTCGACCGCATCGGCCTGACCCGCCGCGAGGGAGACATCCGCCGCCTCGGCGAGGCGGAGGCGTGGTCCGGCGGATCGGGGGCCCCGCCTCTCTCGCCGCGGTAGAATAGGCCCGTACGCCGCGAGAGACCGCGATCAAGCCGGAGGGACGCCACGGTGGAGAGGAAAGCGGACGAAAGCACGGCCGGCTCCGATGCCCCCCCGTTCCGCCGGTTGCCCGCGGTCCATGCCGTGCTCGGGGACGCGCGACTCGCGGAGGTCGCGGCGAGGCTCGGCCATGAGACGGTCGTCGCGGCGGTCCGCTCCGCGATCGACGACGCCCGCGACGGCCTCCGGGCGGGGCGAATCGTGGCGAGCTCTTCGGAGGAACTGGCCGCGCGGGCGATGACGATCCTCGAGGCCGCACGGCCGGCCCTTCGCCCGGCGATCAACGCGACCGGAATCCTGCTGCATACCGGGCTCGGCCGCTCGCCGATGGCCGAGGAGGCGATCGCCGCCGTCGCCGCCCTCGCCCGCGGCTACTGCAACCTCGAGCTTGACCTGCACGACGGCGAGCGCGGCCGGCGTACGACCGGGGTGGCACGGCTCCTCCGCGACCTCACCGGGGCCGCCGCCGCGACCGTCGTGAACAACAACGCGGGGGCGACGATGCTCGCCCTGAGGGCCCTGGGGGCGGCCGCGCCCGCGGCGGACCGGCCCCGGGAGGTGATCGTCTCGCGCGGGCAGCTCGTGGAGATCGGCGGCAGCTTCCGGCTGCCGGAGATCTTCGAGGCGGCCGGGGTGAAGCTCCGCGAGGTTGGGACCACGAACCGGACCCGGCTGGACGACTACGCGCGGGCCATCGGCCCCGCGACGGCCGCGATCCTCCGCGTCCACCCGAGCAACTTCCGGATCGTCGGCTTCACCGAGCAGCCGGCCCTGGCGGACCTCGCGGGGCTGGCGCGAGCCCATGGGCTGCCGCTGATCGACGACATCGGCTCCGGGGCGCTCGGGCCGGGCATGCCCCCCGGGATCGCGGGCGAGCCGACCGCCGCGGAGGGGATCGCGGCCGGGGCGGACCTCGTCCTCTTCTCCGGCGACAAGCTCCTGGGCGGGCCGCAGTGCGGGATCCTCGTCGGCACGGCCGCGGCGATCCGCAAGGTGGAAGGCGAGCCGCTGATGCGTGCCCTCCGGGTCGACAAGATGACGCTGGCCGCGCTCGAGGCGACCCTCGCCCTGATCGCCGATCCCGCGCGCGCCGCGACGCGGATCCCGCTCTGGAGGATGCTCGGTGCGGATCTCGCGGCGATCCGCCGCCGCGCGGAGGATCTCGCCGCGATCCTCCGCGGCGAGCTCGGGCTGGATGCCTCCGTCGTCGACGCGGAGTCGTACCTCGGCGGCGGCAGCGTCCCGATCTCGCCGATCGAGTCGTCCGCGGTGAGGGTCGGCCCCCCGTTCCCGGCCGCGCATCCCTCGGAGTCCTCGTGGGCGAGGGCCCTCCGGCTCGGGGAACCCGCCGTCGTCCCGCGGGTGAGCCGCGGCGCGGTGCTGTTCGACGTGCGGACCGTGGCCGAAGACGAGGAGCCTCGTCTTCTCGACGCGATCCGCCGTTCCTGTCATGATCAGGGGGCGGAACACGACCCGAGCGAGGGGACGGATCCCTCCCCTCGGGCCTCCTGACGATATCAACGCGAACCATCGCCACGCGAGCGAGGAGCCAGAGGATGCGTCTCTGTCGGTTCAGCTTCGACGATATGGTGCTGACGGGCT
Source organism: Aquisphaera insulae (assembly GCF_011064615.1). Classification (GTDB taxonomy): domain Bacteria; phylum Planctomycetota; class Planctomycetia; order Isosphaerales; family Isosphaeraceae; genus Aquisphaera; species Aquisphaera insulae. The sequence continues at coordinate 55,707 of NZ_JAALJH010000058.1, forward strand.
TCTACGGCGGCAACGCGATCATCCCCATCGACCAGGCCGCGGAAGCCTACAGCCGCGAGACGGGCGTGGAGCTGCTGCTCCCCTCCACCGAGGACCTGCTCGAGCTCCTCCCGCCCGACGGCTGCTCCTTCGAGCAGGCCCGCGACCTGGCCGCGTGGCTGGACGGCCTGGACGTGATCGCCCGCGACGAGCTCACCATCCCCGCGGAGGACGCCCAGCTCCTGGTCCCGATCGCGGAGCCCCCCAAGATGCTCTTCCTCGCCGGCAACTACGCCAAGCACGTCGCCGAGCGGGGCGGCACGACGGCCGAGCGCGAGGAGACGTTCCCTTATGTGTTCATGAAGCCGCCGAGCACGACGCTCACGCACCCCGGCGAGCCGATCCTGATCCCGAGGGTTTCTCCCGACCAGATCGACTGGGAGTGCGAGCTCGGGGTGGTGATCGGCCGCCATTGCCGGGGCGTCTCCGAGGCCGATGCCCTCGGGTACGTCGCCGGCTACACCGTGGTCAACGACATCAGCGACCGCGCCTACAAGCCCAACCCCGGGCGGAAGCCGCGCGAGCGGGACAAGTTCTTCGACTGGCTGCACGGCAAGTGGCACGACACGTTCTGCCCGATGGGCCCGTGCATCCTGTCCGCCGACGCCGTGAAGGACCCCCAGGACCTGCCCATCAAGCTGACGGTCAACGGCCAGTTGAAGCAGGACGCCACGACCGCCGAGATGGTCTTCCCCGTCGCCGCCGTGATCGCGTTCCTCAGCCGCTGGGTCACCCTGGAGCCGGGCGACATCATCGCCACCGGCACCCCCAGCGGCGTCGGCTCCGCGTCCGGCACCTTCCTCAAGCCGGGCGACCTGATCCGCGCCACGATCGCCCCGATCGGGACGCTGGAGACGCCGGTGGAGGCGGAGGATTCGTAAGCGGGGGATGGAGAGCGGCTTCTCGGGAACATGCTGGGAGGCGCATCATTGAGCTGGCAAGACCGGATTGGTGTCGGCCCGGACGTCTGCCACGGCGAGCCGCACATCAAGGGGACGCGCGGTCAGTCGACTGGTTGAAAACACGTCCAGGTCACGGGGAGAGCAATCATGGAGAGCGTCGGTTCCTTCGAGGCCAAGGCCCACCTGCCTCAACTTCTGGAGCGGGTCGCACAGGGCGAGGAGTTCACCATCACCGAGCACGGCAAGCCCGTGGCCCGACTGGTCCCCGTCGCCGCGACCAGGCCCAGGCCCGACGTTCGGGCAGCCGTCGAGGCCATGAAGCAGCTTCGCAAGGGCCAATCTCTCGGCGGCCTGAGTGTCCGCGATATGATCGAGGAAGGTCGCAGGTTCTAGGAGATGGCCGGCATGGACGCGACTCATGTTTTCGTCCTCGACGGGTCGGTGACTCTGGTCTGGGGTTTCTCGGACGAGGACGACGACTACGCCGCCGAGATTCTCGACAAGATGCCGGACCTGCAAGCCTACGTCCCGGGCCTCTGGCCGTTGGAGGTGGCCAACGCCCTCCTGGTCGGCGAGCGACGCGGTCGGACGACCGCCGCCAATACCGCTCACTTCCTCACTCTCCTCGGCACTTTCCCCATCGTGGTCGATGACCAGACGGTCGCCAGGGCCTGGGTAGAGACCACGCACCTGGCCCGGACCCACAACCTTTCCGCCTACGATGCGTCCTACCTGGAATTGGCCATTCGTCTCGGCCTGCCGCTGGCCACGCTCGACAGCAAGCTGAGAGACGCCGCAATGGCTGTTGGTGTGTCGCTTTTCGTCGTCCAATGAGTCGGTGCAGGAGTATCTTCTCCCATATCAGCGAAGGCTCAAGATGGATTCCAGGGGGTGGGCACCATCTCGAATCGCGATGGCAGCGCCGGAGACTCCTTGCAGCCGTGCAGAGCCTTCGGGTGGCCGTGGTGGAACACCACGGGACCGCCGTGGCCCGGGCGCAAAGTCCGTCCGGCGCCACAGCTTGCCTCGCCATGGTGTCGCTGCGCTTCCACCACGGCCACCCCCCTCAGCTCCATGCCGATGGTCAAGTTTCTCCGATCTCGACACCTGGTCCCTCAGGACGGTGCCACCCCCCGGGAATCCATCTTGAGCCTCAGCGAACATGCTCGTACCAGGAGGAACAGCGATTGGTCTCGCTCGCGTCCGGGGCGGGTCGACACTCCATCGCCCCGATCGGGACGCTGGAGACGCCGGTGGAGGCGGAGGATTCGTGATCGGAGGTGGTTGAGCGACGCCTCCCCGATCAGGGCACCTTCTCGAAGGCCTTCCGGAGGTCCTCCCGGGCACGGTCGCAGGCGGCTCGGGATGTGATGCAGGCGTCCCAGTTCAGGGGCGGAAGGTCCCGGGGAATGGCCGCGGGCTTGGGTGGATTCCGGGCCAGCTCGGAGAAGGCGGCGGCCCAGGCCTTGCGGGTGCCGTCGGCCCGGAAGAGGCCGATCCGCTGGGTGACGTCGCCGGCGCCCGGATGATCGTAAAGGCCCCAGTGGATCCAGCCGCAGGCGCCGGCCCGTGCGGAGGTCTCGACGGCGAGACGGCCCCAGCGGGCCTGGTCCTGCTCGGTCGCGGTGAACGTCCGGCCGCCCTGCTGCACCGGGCCGCCGCCGGACCAGCCGAACTCCGCCAGGACCACGGGCTTGCCCCCCGCGGCGCGACGGACCTCCGCGGCCACGCCCGCCAGGTAGGCCAGGTTGTGCCGCTCAGAGGCCGGGCTGTAGTCGTAATAGCCGCCGTCGTTGGGGTAGAAGTGAAACTCCAGGAAGTCGAGCGAGGGGGCGATGACCGAAGGCCGGAAGCCGGCGTACTGCAAGGGCCTGCCCAGGTTCAAGGGGATGCTCCACTGGATCAGCCCGACCGTCACCAGTGCGTCGGGATCGGCCGCCTTGATCGCCCGGGCCTGGCGGGCCGTCCAGGCGACCGAGAGCTCGTCGCGAAAGAGTTGATAATCCCGCAGCTTCCGACCGCCTTCGGCGATGTTGGCGGCGGGCGGAGAGAGGTCCTCCCAGGTCAGGTGAGCAGGAGCAGGGTCACCCCAGGCCCGGGCGGCGGCCTCCGGACTGTGGTAAGTCCGCTCCAGCCAGCGGCGCCAGCCGGCCCGCATGGGGGCGGAGTCGAGGCCGACTTCCGGCTCGTTCCGCAGGTCGTAGGCGAAGATCACGCCCCGCCCCTTGTAGCGGCCGGCGAGCTCGGTCCAGAAGGCTTCGAGGGCCCCGAGATAGCTTTCATCCGCGATCCGATCCACGTCCGCCCAGGCGGGCGTCCCCTCCCAGTGATCCGGGCCGGTCGGGTGGACTCGCAGGCCATTCTCTTCGGCCAGGGCCAGGAACGTGTCGAACTTCGCCATCGCCCGGGGGTTGATCGGGCCGCGGTCGGGCAGGAACGAGCCGAACGAGAGGAAGACGCGGACGACGTTCAGGCCCATCCCTTTCATCCGGACGAAGTCCGCCCGCGTCGCCTCCGCGTCGAACTTCTTCCAGACCTGGGGCGCCCAGCCGGTGCCGGGGCGGAAGTACGACAGCCCGATCGGCGTGAACGGCCTCCCGTCCGTCGTCTCGAACCCCGAGCCGGCCACGCGGACCCTTGGAAGGCCCTCGGCGGCGCAGGCGACGGATGATGCTGCCCACACCCATGAGAGGACAACCAACAGCGTCCCCATACTTCGCCTCATCGCGTTCTCTCCCAATCGATCGAGAAGACCGATCGGTCGATTGTCCCGCGCCATGAGGTAAGCGTCGAGACCCGCCCAGGAGATGAAGCGAGCGATTCCAAAAGCTATTCGAGTTTCCACCGTTGATTCTACATAAGCCTCGACTGGAATTGACGATTGGATGAAGAAAGCCATTCGAAAAGCAATTCGGAGTGGCCGGTGGAGAGGCTGGATCGACTGTTTGCGATCCTGAGAAGGGGGAGGCTGTTGCGAGGGGAGGAGATCCAGAGGGAACTCGGGATCTCTCAGCCCGTGATGTCTCGCCTCATGCGTGAGGCGGGCCCTCGCGTGTGTCGCTTCGGGCGAAGTGTGGCGACGCGCTACGGCTTGTCTCGAGAGATCGCCGGGATCGGTCGAAATCTGCTGGTCTCCCGGTGTCAGGCGACACTAATTCTGACCCCCCGGGACCTGTACTGATCCCCACCCCTTGGGTGCATTGATTTTATCAGTTCTTGCCGCCGCGGTCCGGCCTTCTTTCGGCCCCCCCCTCCTTTCGATCTTGGGCGGCGGGGTCAGCGGCCGGGAGGCCCCCACGGATCAACCCGCTCTTGCGCTTCTCCCGCAGCCGGTAGCTCTCGCCGGTGATCACCAGCGTGTGGCTGTGGTGCAGCAGCCGGTCCAGGATCGCCGTCGCCAGCACCTCGTCGCCGAAGACCGTCCCCCATTCCGAGACCCGCTGATTGGTCGTCACCAGCAGGCTCCCGCGCTCGTACCGCCGGTTCACCAACTGGAAGAACAGGTGCGCCGCCCGACGCTCGAACGGCAGGTAGCCCAGCTCATCGATGATCAGCAGCTTCGGCTTGCCGTACTCGGCCAGCTTGGCGTCGAGGACCCCCTCCGACTCGGCCTTCGCCAAGGTCGCCAGCAGGGCCGTCGCCGTCGTGAACCGCGCCGCGTGGCCCCGCCCTATGACCGCCCTCCCCAGGCCGACCGCCAGATGCGTCTTGCCCACACCGGGAGGCCCGAAGATCAGCACATTCTCGCCATTGCATATAAACCTACCTCCGGAAAGCTCCTGCACCAGCCGCTCGTCGACCGACGGCTGGAACGCGAAGTCGAAGCCCGACAGCTCCCGCACGCACGGGAAGTGCGCGATCTGCATCGCCATCTGCACCCGCTTGCCCTGCTTCGCCTCCACCTCGCGCGCCAGCAGCCGGTCGAGGAACTCGGGGTAGGTCCACCCCTCCCGCGCCGCCTCCGCCAGCGTGGCATCGAGCGTCTCGCGCGTGTGCGTCAACTGGAGCCGCTTCAGCGACGCCTGCAGCCGCTCCTCCAGGGGGTCGATCGCGGCGCTCATGGCCGGCCTCCTTCCACCACCTCGGCGTAGGCCGCCAGCGGCCGCTGGATCGAACCGGCCATCGTCGGGCCGGCTGGGGCCGACGGTGGCCCGCTCGGCGGCGTCGTGGCAGGTCGGTAGAGGCCCTCGAAGTGGGCCGGGTCGCGGACCCACGAGCGGGGCTCGTCGCGGCGCCGGTGGCTCGCGATCAGGCGGCCGCGGAGGTGGACTTCCACGGCGTCCGCCGTGATCACCACGTCGACTTGCTCGCGCACGTGACGGTGCGGGACGCTATATCGAACCGTGTCGATATCTACGAAACAGTCGGCGCTCACGCGTCGCTTGAGCCGCCGGGTCCGCACCGCCAACGGCCGCGGCGGCAGGGGGCGCAGCGCCGCCCGCTCGTCGCGCTCGAACCGCTCGCGGGGTCGCTCATCGGTGGTGCCGTGGACCCGCTCGTCGGCCACCTCCAGGGCCCATCGCGACAGGTGTCGTTGGAGGTCCGCCAGCGAGTCGAAGGCGCGGCCGGCCAGGGCGTTGTGCTTGACGTAGCCGACGCCCCGCTCGATCTTCCCCTTGGTGCGGGCGCGGCGGGGCCGGCAGGCGCGAGGCGTCAGGCCGCGATCGCGGCAGAAGGACTCGAAGCCGGGGTTCCAGGCGACCTCGCCGGTGTCCCGGTCGTGGTGGGTGACCAGCGGCGACGCGTTGTCGCAGAGGACCTGCTCGACGAGGCCGCCGAAGTGGGCGAAGGCCCCCTCCAGGCCCTCCAGCCAGTCGTCCTGCCGCTGGGCCAGCGAGGCCCGGCAGTAGATCCGCCGCGAGTAGCCCAGGACGGCCGTCATGAAGTAGACCCTCGTGAGCTCCCCGGCGATAATGATCATCTTCTCACCGAAGTCGATCTGGATTTGATGTCCCGGATCGGTCTCGAAGCGGACCGTGGCCAGGGCGGCGGCGCGATCGTCGCGGCGCAGGGGCGCGACGGCACGCTGGATGGCGCGGAGGTCGACGCCGATGCCGGCGGCGGCGAGCTCCTGCTGGATGACCACCGCGTTGCCCTCGGCGACGGTGCGATAGAGTCGGTGGACTTCGGCGAGCGCGGCGTCGTCGAGGCGGCGCGACGCGGGTCGCCGCTGGGAGCCGGCGGTGGCGCCGGCGAGATAGCGACGCACGGTGTTGCGGGAGATCCGCAACGTGCGAGCGATGCTCTTGCTGCCGACCCCCTGGCCGGCGAGCTCGCGGATCCGGTCCACGACACCCGGCGATAACATCCCGGTGCCCTCCTGCGAGAGCCGCAGGCGGGAGCTATTGACCCCTGGCCGAGCCGCGTGCGGCCCTTCCAGGTTGAGCAGATCGTCGGTCGACTTGTCCATATCCCCTCCTCTTCAAGTGTTCAGGGGGCAGTTTTAGTGTCGCCTGACACCCGGGTTGACGAAAGGGGATCTACGCACCGGCACGGTGTCCTCCACCTCCTTTCCGGAGGCGGTTCCTGGCTTGAACGAGCGTCAGGGGATGGGCAGGAGTTCCAGGGGCTGCCGCCCTTCGTCGAGGACATGCGACCGCAGGGCTTCATCGGACGCGGCTTCCCATCTCGCTATTACCTCGGCAAGGAAGAAGATCACCGTGATG
>NZ_JAALJH010000059.1 GCF_011064615.1 Aquisphaera insulae
TGTTCGTCAAGTCGGCCGTCGCCGATGGCACGATGGTCGTCCGCTGAGTGAGAAAGAGGCGTGATTCCGCCAGGCTCGTTTCCGGCCGATCACTGGATCCTAACGGAAGTGACGCCCCCGCTCGGTCTTGCCGCGATCTCGTCGAATAATCGACTGCGTAGGGCCCAGGGCGGCCTCGAAAGAAGGCCGCCTTCGGCGCCATCCGCGCTGATGACAGCCTGGCCGATCTCGGACCGAGACGTTCTTCTCGGCGAATCATCCTGGGCGATTCACGCCGACTCGCGGTGGTAGTGGATCTCGTAGAGCTTGCGATAGAGCGGCGAGGTCCGCCGCAGCTCCTGGTCGGTCCCCTGGGCGACGATCTTGCCGTCGTCGATCAGGATGATCCGGTCGGCGCACTGGATGGTCCCCAGGCTGTGCGAGATCAGGAAGGTCGTCCGGCCCTTCGAGAATTCCTCGATGGCCTTGCGGATCAGGGCCTCGTCCTGGATGTCCACGGCGCTGGTGGCCTCGTCCAGGATCAGGATCGTCGGATTCCGGAGCATCGCCCGCGCCAGGGCGATCCGCTGGCGCTGGCCGCCGGAAAGGCCGTGACCGCGCTCGCCGATGAGGGTGTCATACCCTTGCGGCAATTGCATGATGAACTGGTGAGCATAGGACCGCTTGGCCGCCTCGATGATGGCCTCGCGGCTGGCGCCCGGGTCGCCGTAGGCGATGTTCCGGGCGATCGTGTCCTGGAAGAGGATCGTCTCCTGGGGGACGATGCCGATCTGGCGGCGGAAGCTCCGGATCCGGACGTCCTTGACGTCCTGGCCGTCCACCCGGATCGTCCCCGACTCCACGTCCCAGAACCGCGGCAGCAGGTTCATCAGCGTCGTCTTGCCGCAGCCGTTGGGGCCAACCAGGGCCACGGTCTCGCCGTGCTGGACCTTGAGGTGGATCCCCTTCAGGAGCGGCGGCCGCCCCTCGTAGTGGAACCGGACGTCGTCGAACTCGATCGACTCCTCGTGCCGCGGCAGGTCGATCGCGGCGGGCCTCTCCACGACCTGAGGTTCCCGGTCCATCAGGGCGCAGATCCGGTCGGAGGCCGCGGCAGCCCGCTGGATCTTGGAGTGGACGTTGGACAGCTTGCGGATCGGGTCCGAGGCGCCGGCGAGCATCGTGTAGAGCGTGAGCAGCTCCTCGATCGCCATGACTTGCCCGGCGAGCTGGATGTTGAACGGGCCGATCGGCAGGTAGATGGTCTTGTTGAGCACCAGGTAGGAGCCGGCCAGCAGGGCGATGGCCACGGTGATCAGGGTGAGCATCTCGAGGACCGGGTCGGACATGGCGTCGATCATGGCCACCCGCATCGCCTTGCGATAGAAGTTCTTGGTCTCGACGAAGAACCGCCGCCGCTCGGGCCGCTCCATGGCGAATGCCTTGACGACCCTGATCCCCTGGAAGCTCTCCTGGAGGATCTTGTAGATCGACGACATGCTCTCGAGCGATCGCCGCATGGCGCGCTTCATCGTCCGTCCCACCCGCACGGTGACGAGCGCGGATATCGGCACGACGACCAGGGTCAGGCAGGTCAACCTCCAGTTCAGATAGAGGGCCCCGCCCAGGCAGAAGAGGACACGAAGGGGCTCCCGGCTCAACTTCGAGAGGAGCGTCACCAATCCCTGCCCGAACGAGTCCATGTCGTTCGTGAACCGCGCCATCAGCTCCGCGGAGCCCTGGCTCGAGAAGCTCCCCAGGTCCAGCGCCAGGGTCCGCCGGAAGAAGAGGTTGCGAATGTCGAACTGGGTCCGTTGCATGACGTTGGCGACGAGGACTTCCTGGATGAACATGAAGAAGCCCTTGATCGCCACCCCGACGATCAGCAGCCCGATGAGCAACACGAGGCTTCGAAAGCTGTCCGACGGCAGGTACTCGCAGATGAACGGCTTGAGCCTCTGGTATCGAGCGAGCCAGGTTTTCTCCCCGGCCCGGTCCTTGGCGATCTTCTGGACCCGATAGCGGATGGCGGCCCAATCCCCCTCGCGGAGCGCCTTGCTGCCGTGGTTCAGCTCGTTGATCCGGCCTTCCACGACCTCCAACTGGAGCCGGAGGTCCTCGACCGCGGCCTCCTGCGCATCGATCTCCGCCCGAGAGAGTCCCGCCAGGGCCGGCAGGTCGACGGCTCGCTGGCTGAGCCGGAGCTTGTTCTCGATCTCGTCGGACTCGTTCGTGAGCTGCTTGAAGTAGGACGGCAGCTTGGCGATCTCGGCCTCGCCCAGCTCCGCGGCCCGCGCGACCCGCTCCGCCTCGTCGGCCTGGGCGTCAAGCAGCACCAGCCGCGACTCGATCGTGTGGACCTTGCTGGTGACCCAGCGCTGGGGAGTCTCGCTCTTGAAGAGGATCGTGAGCAGGGGAAGGACGGCCCCGAGCTCCGTGAAGTAGAAGAGCGCGACCATGACCGCCGCCGCGATCGAGGCCGCGATGCGGAACCGGTGGGGCCAGGCGAATTTGACCAGGCGGACGAAGTTTTTCATGTCGACCGGAACCGCCGAGAGGTTCGCCCGATGCGCCTCCATGCATTCCCGGAGCATCTAGGCGTGCTCCGGCCATCGAGCGGGGGGTATCTCTACCAGTTCCTTCGAGGACCGGCAATCCGAACTTCCTCGCCGCAAGCTCGGTCCGAAATGTCCGTCTCCGGCCGGCTTGCGCCGGCTCAGCCGCCGCTGGGCCTGGGGAGGAACGGCAGGAGCTGGCGGGCGAACCCGGGCAACTGGCGCGTCTGCATGTAGATCGTGCCCGGCCCCCGGTATCGGCAGACGAAGCCCTCGCCGGAGAGGGCCGACTGCACCATCCCCTTGAGGAAGCCCCCCACGCCCTGCGTCTTGCCGGTGGCCTTCTCCAGGCGGTACTGCACCGAGCCCTCGAAGGCGACGATGTGGCCGGTGTCGACGATGTACTCCTCACCGGGCGCGAGCTGTCGCGCGTGGATCGCGCCGAAGGAGGAGAGGAGCAGGAGCCCGCTCCCCTCGACCGTCAGGAGGAAGAGCCCCTCGCCGGAGAGCATCGCCCGCATCGAGCCCTGGACGCCGATGTTGAGCCCGGGATGGCCGGCCAGGTAGCTCCCCGGCTGGACGTAGAACCGCGAGCCCGACAGCTCCACGGCCATGACGTCGCCCATGGCCGAGGGGGCCAGGGTGATCTCACCCGGCCCCTCCTCCGCCGTGAAGGTCGTCCGGAACAGGGATTCGCCTCCCATCGCGCTTTTCACCGCGCCGAAGAACCCGCCGCCGGACGCGGCCGCCTGGAGCCGGATCGTCGGCGACATGCTGACCATGGCCCCGGATTCGGCCATGATCTGCTCACCCCGGGCGAGCTCGACCAGGGCCAGGCTGAACGCCGGCTCATAAAGGATCTTGTAGCGCACGGGAACGCTCCCCTTTGTCTGGCGAGATCGCCACGGCGAATGACGGGCAACTCCGGGCGGCTGATTTCGAACGATGGGCCGGCCCGATCGCGGCCCACCGGTCTCCCGGAAGAGGCGTCGCTCGCTCCCTCGTCTCAATCGCAGGGATCGGAGATTGCCGGGCGATGCATCCTCCAGTACATTGAACCATACGACACGTGGGATGTCTCCGGGTGGGGCGTGGATCCGAGTCGGCGCTCTCGACCTCACCATCGCGGCGGGAACGCTCGATGAAACAGGCCACACCAAGCCCGGTTCAACCGCCGGCTCACTTCCGGGATTACCTGCACCTGCTGGCGCGACGGACCCTGGATCCCCGGCTCCGCACCCTGCTCGATCCGTCCGACCTGGTGCAACAGACGCTCGTGACCGCGATCGAGAAGATCGACCAGTTTCGAGGTCGCACCAATGCCGAGATGGCCGGCTGGCTGCGGATGATCCTGGCGAACCAGCTGGCTCGGGCGACGCGACGGCACATCAATCATCCCGCCGGGCGACTGAATTCCCTGGAGGCTCAGCTCGCCAGGTCTTCGGGCCGGCTGGAGTTACTGCTGGCGGGCAACGACCCGTCGCCCGGCTCCGCGGTCGCCCGGGCGGAGCTCGCGGTCAAGCTCGCCGCCGCGATAGCCCGCCTGCCGGAGGACCAGAGGACGGCCATCGAGCTGCGGCACCTGGAGGCGCTACCCGTCGCCGGGGTCGCCGAGAAGATGGGCCGCTCGATCCCGGCCGTCGCCGGTCTCCTCTTCCGTGCCGCGAGACAGCTTCGGGAGATCATCGACGCGCGGGGCGAGGATCGGCGCGGAGGAGGCTGAGCTCCGGAACGCGGCATCAATTCTCCTCGCCCTGCAAGCCGGACGGACGTGATCGGACTCGCAGCATCCGAGGTGGGGGCGTGATGATCTCGGGAGTTTCGCGCAGCAATGACCGACTCCTGAGGGTACTGGGTGCCTACTACGAGGCGGCCGGGTCCGGCGCGGAGCCGGATCGGAGCGAGTGGATCGCTCGGCATCCGGAGTTGGCGTCGGAGCTCGCCGAATTCTTCGCCGGCCAGGACCGCGTCCGCTCGATGGTGGCGAAGGCCAGCGACCGTGAGACGGTCCTGCAGATCCCGGAGAGCATCGAGGGTTACCGGATGGTGCGGGTGATAGCCCGCGGCGGGATGGGGGTCGTCTTCGAGGCCAGACAGGAAGGACTCAATCGGGCGGTCGCAATCAAGATGGTCCTGGGCGGCCCCCTCGCCTCGGACGAGGGCCTCAGGCGCTTTCGGGTCGAGGCGGAAGCCGTCGCGGCCCTGGATCACCCGGGGATCGTGCCGATCTACGAGGTCGGACAGCACGCCGACGGTCCTTTCTTCAGCATGAAGCTCATGGCCGGCGGGACGCTCGCCGACGCCCTGGGAAAGTACCAAGAGGATCCGAAGGGGGCCGCCGCGATCGTCGCGGCAATCTCGCGGGCCGTGGACCATGCCCATCGTCGAGGCGTCCTGCATCGCGACCTCAAGCCCTCGAATATCCTCCTCGATGCCGACGGTTCGCCTCACGTCGCCGACTTCGGCCTTGCCTGCAAGCTCCAGGGCGACTCCGACTTAACCTCGACCGGCGTCCTCATCGGCTCTCCGTCGTACATGGCCCCCGAACAGGCGACCGGCCGCAAGGGGGCCGTCAGCATGGCGACGGACGTCTACGGCCTCGGCGCGATCCTCTATGCGCTCCTGACCGGGGTCGCTCCCTTCCGCGGGCGGACTGCCTTCGAGACCCTGCAGCGGGTCCGCGAAGACGTACCCGAGCGACCGCGTCCGAAGAACCCGAAGGTCGATCGTGACCTGGAGACCATCTGCCTGAAGTGCCTGGAGAAGGACCCCGCCCACAGGTATGCCGACGCGGCATCACTGGCGGACGACCTGGACCGATGGGATCGGGGAGAGCCCATCTTGGCCCGCCCTTTCGGCCTGGCCGAGAGGGCCTGGCGATGGTCCCGCCGCAGGCCGTTGCACGCCCTCGCCGTCGGGCTCGCCGCCTCCACGCTGGTCGCCGCCACGTTCGGCTTCGTCGCGGCCAGCCGTGCCCAGGCCAACTTCCTCAGGGGGAACGACCACTTCAATTCGCTCATCCACGTCTTCTCTCGGATCGCGCAGCGGGTCCACGATCGGACGATCCCGGATTCGCCGCAACTGCGAGCCATGAGGGACGAAGTCACCGCGCTCATGCTCGACCGCCTCGTCGACGCGAGCAACCCGGAACGGGCCGATTCGCTCTCGCGCATGGACGCCGGAGGGATCTACCAGCACCTGGCGGAGCTCGAGTTCATCCGGGGGAGGAATGCGGAGGGGAGACGCTGGCTGGCGTCATCGATCGAGCTCCTCGAGCGGTTGACCAGGGAACAGCCCGGCGACGTCGGGCCGCTTTGCCAGCTCGGCCAGGCCCACCATATCCTCGCCCTCCGCGATGCGGGCCTGGGACAGTCGTCTCATTCGGTCAAGGAGCACTGTACGGCCGCGTCCCGGGCCTATGAGCAGGCCTTGCGGATGAGCCCCGACGATCCGGCGCTCCTGAATTACCTCTCGTGGTTCCTCGCGATCAGTCCCGACCCGAGCTTTCGCGATCCCGATCGCGCCATCGCGCTGGCTCGCCGGGCCATCAGGAATCCGACGGCCTATGGGAGCATCGGCCTGTTGAACAACCTGGGCGTCGCGCTCTACCGCGCCGGTCGCTACGAAGAGGCGATCGAGGCCCTCGAGGAATCGGCCCGACGCCGGAAGCGGACGGATGGCTTTGACGGCTTCTTCCTGGCCATGGCCCACTCTCGGCTCGGTGACCCTATCGAGGCCAGGTGGCACCTCCAGGAATCAATCGCCACGATGGAGCGTGAGAGCCCGGCTCATCACGAGTTGATCCTCTTCCGCGCAGAAGCGGAATCTCTCTGTGGCTCCCTCCTCGACGAGGCGCAATCGTCTCCCAAATGATGCCGAAAAACAACCGCCTCGGACAAGTCTGCGGATGACGAGCGTGTGAGTTCGTATTCGCTCACAAGTTTGCCCTCGCTCCGCGCTCGGAAATCTCTTCCCGCGCATCCATATCTGGGAGCGAGTGGATCCGCGCCCTCGCCGGGCGGTGGGAAAGCCTATTCCGCGATGTCCTCGGTCCGTCAAGCCCGTGTCGGAATGCGCAACGCCGCCGTCCCTAACCAATACGTCGCAACCCGGATTCGATCGATGAGGTATCCAGCATCATGAGCAGCAAGATCCGCCATATCTTCGCCCTCTCCATCTCTCTCGCCCTCGGAACGGCCACCTTCAACCCAGCCCGAGGGGCACTCATTCACGAGTGGAACTTCAACAACGTAGTCGGCAGCACAGTCTTCGACTCGGCCGGCAGCCTGAACGGCACGATCGTCGGGGGTGCGACGATCGATCCTGGCGCGGGCGTTGGCGGCAGCGCCGCGCTCGAAGTCTCACCAAGTCATGACGGCTATGTCGACTTCGGCAACGTGCTGCCGATGACCAGCGGCTCGTTCTCGTTCCAGGTTTGGGTCAAGACGAACTCAGCCGGGCTCGCGGGCGGCAAGCATCATTCGGGGTTCTGGAACGGATACTTCATGGGCATTGACAATAATGGTGGCGCGTACTTCTACGCCGGCGGGTTCACCAGCGGGTCGTCGAACGCAGTTGTTACTGACGGCCTATGGCATCAGCTCGTCGGGGTATACGATACCACGGCAAATGCGACGTCCATCTACGTCGATGGCAAGCTCGAGTCGTCCGCGCCGAGGGCGTCGATCCAGGGAAATGACGCCGATTTCATCATCGGTGGGATCAATATCGCCGGGACGAATGGTCGCACGTTCAACGGCCTCCTGGACAACGTGAGCATCTTCAACAGCTCGCTCACCGCGGCTCAGGTCCGAGAGCTTTACGCGAGTCAAGTCGTGCCAGAGCCGGCGTCTGCCTCGCTGCTAGGAATGGGCATCGCAGCCACCATCGGCCTGTTCAGGCTCCGAGGCCGTGCCAAAGCATGAGCCGGCCTGAGCTTTACCAGCTTCCGAGTTGATCCCCTCGGACCTTTCTCAAGAATCCGCCGGGATCAGCCGGATGCCGTTAGGCCCTGCGCTATGCGAAGCCGCCCGATGGAGTGCGTCCGAAAGCGATGCGTAGGCCGCGGCTCGACCGGCCGCCGGAGGGTATCGGATGATACGGGATGAAACCTCCGTTCGCGTGCGAGGCGTCTGGCGATCCACTTTCGATCGCGGAAGTCGGATTTCGGAAACCATCGCCTCTGGCCCTTTGAACGCGATGGTTCCGAGGAGTATATTAATGTCCGGTGAAGGCCCCCCGATCCGGACATCGACACTCTCCCCCACGACGTTGTTCTAGCACACGCCCGATGCAGGGCCGTGAGCGATCGGGGTTCATCTGGATCAACGGGCGGCGGGCGCGTTGGGGCACGTCCGCACCCGTCCTGGACCTCTCCTCGATGCTCTCTCGAGACCGCTCCCGCCGCCGGGCTCGCCGGCCGATGCGTCCGCTCCTTCCCGGGCAGGAACTCGCCCTCGAGCCTCGCCAGCTCCTGGACGCCGGGTCGCTCGGGCTGATGATCAGCGAGTTCATGGCGTCCAACAAGGACGGGCTGAAGGACCAGGACGGCGACGCCTCGGACTGGCTCGAGATCTACAACCCGACGTCCCAGCCCGTCGACCTGTCGGGTTGGGGGCTGACCGACGATTCGGCCGTGCCCCTGAAGTGGACGTTCCCGTCGGAATCCCTGGCGGCCGGGGGGTTCCTGGTCGTCTTCGCCTCCAGCAAGAACCGGGCGGTCGCGGGGTCGGAGCTGCACGCCAACTTCAAGATCGGGGCGACCGCCGGGGGCTACCTGGCGCTCGACCGGCCCGACGGCACCGTCGCCGACGCATACGATTCGTACCCGCAGCAATTCTCCGACGTCTCGTACGGCCATCCCTTCGGCGCGTCCCACCTCGTGGCGGCCGGGGGATCGGCCACCTACAAGGTCCCGACGGACGGCTCGCTCGGGTCCGCCTGGACCGGGACCGGCTTCCAGCCCGACGCGTCCTGGTCGAGCGGCCCGACCGGGCTCAGTTACGGCATGGTCCAGCCGGGATTCGTCGTCCAGTACGTCGAGTCGACCGTCGACCTGAACGACCTGGCGACGGCGAAGGCCGTGCTCGCCAGCCCCTCCCAGCAGCTCGAGTCGCGGGACGGGACCGCGACCGTGATCAACTACCTGGACACCGGCCCGTCGGCGAACTTCGCCGACGACAGCCCCTTCCCGGGCCAGCAGATCGGCGTGGACAACGATCGATTCGCGATCCAGGCGACCGGCACCATCACCATCCCGACGGCCGGGGACTGGACCTTCGGCGTCAGCAGCGACGACGGCTTCGAACTGACCCTCTCCCGGGACGGGCAGACCTACCGGATGGCCTTCGAGGGGCTTCGCGGCCCCGACAACTCCCTGAGCACATTCAACCTGCCGGCGGGGGATTACAGCGCCCATCTCGTCTACTTCGAGAACCAGGGCTGGGCGAGCGTCGAGCTCTTCGCGGCCCAGGGTGCGAAGAGTTCCTTCGACGGCTCGTTCCAGCTCGTCGGCGACACCGCGTCCGGCGGCCTGGCCGTTTCGAGCCCGCCGTCCAACCCGGCCGTGGTCGCCACCGACGTTTCGTCGGCGATGGCGGGCAAGAATGCCTCGATGGACGTGATCCTCCCCTTCGATGTGTCCGACCCCTCCGCCTTCGACACGCTCGCCCTCAAGGTCCGCTACGACGACGGGTTCGTGGCCTATCTCAACGGCGTGGAGGTGGCCCGCCGCAACGCCCCGGCGACCCTGTCGTGGAATTCCGCCGCCGCCGCGGCCCGCACCGGGAGCGACGTCCTGACACCGGAGATCATCAGCCTGACCGACCGGCTCGGCCTCCTCAAGGCGGGCGCGAACGTGCTGGCCTTGCAGGCCCTCAACGCCTCGGCGTCGGACGCCGACTTCCTGATCCTCCCCGAGCTGGTCGGGACGTCGATCGACACCGGCACGCCCGCCTACTTCGAGGACGCAACGCCCGGCGACTTCAACGCGACGGCCTACCGGGGCGTCGCGGGGGACGTGGCCGTCAGTGCCGGCCGAGGGTTCTTCAGCAGCCCGTTCAGCCTGTCCCTGAGCACGGCAACCCCCGGGGCGTCGATCTATTACACGCTCGACGGCAGCCGGCCGTCTCCGACGAACGGCATGCTCTATGGCGGCCCGCTCCAGGTCGCGGCGACGACCGTGATCCGGGCCGGGGCCTTCCTGGACGACTTCATCCCGTCGCACGTCGAGTCGGACTCCTACATCTTCGTGGCCGACGTGATCCACCAATCGGAGGACGGCTCGGCGCCGGCCGGCTGGCCGGGCACGAACAACGGGCAATTCACGATCAACTACGGCATGGATCCGTCGATCGTGGATGACCCGACCTACGGCGGCCAGGCCCTCGAGGACGCCCTGACGGCGATCCCCACGATCTCGATCACGACCGACCTGGCCAACCTCTTCGACCCCTCGAAGGGGATCTACGCGAACCCCTACGGGAAGGGGGACGACTGGGAGCGTTCGGCGTCGGTCGAGCTGATCAACCCCGACGGCTCGAAGGGCTTCCAGATCGATGCCGGGCTGCGGATCCGGGGCGGCTACAGCCGGAGCACCGACAACCCCAAGCACGCGTTCCGCCTCTTCTTCAACAACGATTACGACGGCGCGCTCGATTTCCCCCTCTTCGGCAGCGAGGGGGTCAGCTCGTTCGCCAAGCTCGACCTGCGGACCGACCAGAACTACTCGTGGAGCTTCGACGGCAGCTCCGCCAACACGGCGGTGCGCGAGGTCTTCTCGCGGGACACGATGCGTGACATGGGCCAGCCCTACACGCGAAGCCGGTACTACCAGCTCTACATCGACGGCCAGTACTGGGGCCTCTACCAGTCCGAGGAGCGCCCGGAGGCCAACTGGGCGTCGAGCTATTTCGGCGGGCGTCCCGATGACTACGACGTCGTCAAGGTGGAGAACTACTCCTACGACGTCTACGCGACCGACGGCAATCTCGACGCCTGGACGCGGCTCTACAACGCAGCCGTCGCCGGCTTCGCCTCCGACGCCGACTATTACAGGGTCCAGGGCAGGAACCCGGACGGCACGGTCAATCCGAACTACGAGAACCTGGTGGACGTCGACAACCTGATCGACTACATGCAGACGATCCTGTTCACCGGCAACTTCGACGCGCCGATCTCTGCCTTCCTGGGCAACGACCGCCCCAACAACTTCTACGCCTTCCGCGACCGCACCGGCGCGCACGGCGGCTTCCGGTTCGTGACCCACGACAGCGAGCACACGCTCTTCGACGTCAACCAGGACCGCAACGGCCCCTGGCCGGCCGGGTCCAGCCTCGAGACCTTCAACCCGCAATGGCTGCACCAGCAGCTCATGGCCAACCCCGAGTACCGCCAGCTCTTCGCCGACCACGTGCGGAAGAACTTCTTCGACGACGGCCCGCTCACGACCGACCGGAACATCGCGCGGTTCCAGGCCCGGGCCGCCCAGATCGCCCAGGCGATCGACGGCGAGTCCGCCCGCTGGGGCGACTCCAGGCGCGAGCCGGCCTACACGGTGGCCGACTGGCAGGCCGCGATCGACTATGTCGAGGGCTATTACCTCCCCAATCGCAACGCCGTCGTCCTCGCCCAGTTCCAGAACAACGGGCTCTATCCGAGCCTGGACTTCCCCGAATTCTACGTCAACGGCGTAATTCAGGACGGAGGTCGCGTCCTGTCCGGGACGAAGGTCCACCTGGCGGCCTCGTCCGGCCTGATCTATTACACGACCGACGGCAGCGATCCGCGCGAGATCGGCGGCGGGATCAGCCCCTGGGCGATCCTCTTCGACCCGGCCACGTCCCCGGACCTGGCCCTCGGCAAGACCACCCGGCTGCTGGCCCGCAGCTTCGACGGCACGACCTGGTCCGCGCTCCAGGCGGCCGACTTCCAGGTGAACGACCCGGCCTCGGCGAACAACCTGGTGCTCACGGAGCTGAACTACAGCCCCTACCCGACCAGCGACACGTCGGTCGACCGCGAGACGTTCGAGTTCCTCGAGCTCAGGAACGTCGGCACCGTCGAGCTCGACCTGACCGGCGTGAAGATCACCGACGGCGTCACCTTCGCCTTCCCCGCGAACACGTACCTGGCGCCGGGGGCCTACATCGTCGTCGTGCACGACCTGTCCGCCTTCCGATCGCGGTACGGCAACGCGCCGGTCGTGGCCGGGGCCTACGCCGGGAGCCTCAACAACAAGGGCGAGCACGTCGAGATCGTCGACGCGACCGGCGCCGACATCGTGAGCTTCACCTACTCGAACAAGGCCCCCTGGCCGACGAATCCCGACGGCAAGGGGAAGTCGCTGGTGGCGATCGCCAAGGCGCCGCACAGCGACCTGAGCAAGGCCGGCTCGTGGCGGGAGAGCGTTGAGCAGGGCGGTTCACCGGGGAGCCAGGGCGATACGGCCCCCGACGTGACCGCCCCGGGCGACTTGGCCACGGCCGAAGACACGCCCGTCTTGAATCTCGGCGTGACGATCGCCGACGCCGAATCCGGGGCCGACGCGCTGACCGTCAAGGTCACGTCGAACAACCCAGACTTGCTCCCGGCCGGGAGCATCGTCCTCGCGGGATCCGGGGCCTCGCGGACGCTGGCCCTCACGCCCGCCGGCGACCAGTCCGGCAAGGCGACGATCACCGTGACGGCCGACGACGGACAGGGGGGAGTCACCTCGAAGACCTTCGTGCTGACCGTCAATCCGGTCAACGATCCGCCCGTGGCCAGGGACGACTCGTACGCCGCGGACCAGGACACGACGATCGCCGTCGATGCGGCCGGCGGGTTGCTCGCCAACGATTCCGACGTGGACAGCCCCGGGCTGACCGCCGTGCTGCTCACCTCGCCGGCCCACGGCACCTTGACGTTCCACGACGACGGCAGCTTCTCGTACGTCCCGGACGCCGCCTACCGCGGGGGCGACACGTTCACCTATGCGACCTCCGACGGCCTGGCGCAGAGTGCGTCCGCGACCGTGACGTTCACGCTTCGCCCCGTCAACCACGCCCCGGTCGCGGCCGGCGACTCCTTCGCCACGGACGAGGACACGCCGCTGCTCCTGGGCCGGACGGCGGGCGTGCTCGCCGACGACCTGGACCCGGACCGCGATGCCCTCAAGGCCCAGCTCGTCTCGACGACCGCCCACGGCAAGCTCACCTTCAACGACGACGGCGGCTTCGCCTACCAGCCGGACCTGAACTTCCACGGCACGGACGGCTTCACGTATCGGGCCGGCGACGGCGAGCTCTCGAGCGCGATCGCCACCGTCGCGATCACCGTCCGGTCCGTGGACGACGCACCGCGTCTCGCCCCGATCGCCGACCAGACCGTCTCCGAGGGGTCGACGATCCGCCTCACGGCGACGGCCTCCGACGTGGATACTCCGGCGAGCAAGCTCACATTCTCGCTCGCCCCGGGGGCGCCGGCGGGCATGACGATCGATCCGGACGGCACGCTGACGTGGCGGGCCGACGCCGGGCCGCGGGACGTCGTCGTCGGCCTGATCGTCTCCGACAACGAGAGTCCGGCGATGACCGATCGCCGGGACGTGACGATCCACGTGCTCAACGTCGAGCCGACCGTCGTCGCGGGGCCGGTCGGCTCGGCGGAGGCGGGCTCGACCTTCGCCGCCTCGGGCTCGTTCAACGACCCCGGGACCGAGAGCTGGTTCGGCACCGTCGATTACGGCGACGGCTCCGGGGTCACGCCCCTGGCGATCGGCCCCGGCCAGACATTCCCGCTCGCGCACGTCTTCGCCGCGCCCGGGACCTACACCGTGACGGTCCGCGTCAGCGACGGCAACGCCGCGGGGACCGACGCGTTCGTCGTCACGGTGACCCCGGAGCCGGATCGGACGCCACCGGCCCTCGTCTCGCTCACCGCGGACGTGTCGAAACGGACGGCCGTCGCCCTCCGACTCGGCTTCAGCGAGCCCTTGACCGCATCGCTCGCGACCGGCCTCGGCGCCTATCGCCTGGTGCAGGCGGGACGCGACAAGAAGTTCGGGACCAGGGACGACGTCGTCGTGAAGCTCAAGTCGGCGTCGATCGCGGCTTCGGGAACCCAGGTCGTCCTGACGGCGAAGAAGAAGCTCCAGGCCGGCAAGCCGTATCAGCTCACCGTCGTTGGGACGGGGGCGGCCGGACTCAACGACCTGTCCGGGAACCTGCTGGATGGGGACGGAGACGGCCACCCCGGGGGAGACGGCTCGCGGCGATTCGCGATCAACCGAAAGGGCACGCTCGGGCCGGCGGTCCTGGCCGCCCCGACCGGTGCCACCGCCCGCGGCTTCCATCGCCTACGATCGGGGCCGGGACTCGCGGCGATCCGCGGTTGAGAGGAACCGGCGCGGCGGCCTCGCCCCGGGCGAGGCCGCCGCGATGAAAGGTCAGTATCGACTGCCCCAAAGCCGGGACCTGGACGTGACGTCTTCTGTTGCGCCTGACGCGGCCCGCGATGCCGTTGGGAACCGGGCCCCGGCGCGATCGCCAGCCAGCGCCTGGCTCGGCAGGAGCCTCGCCCTCCCTTCCGGAGAAGAGCCCCTCCCAGCCCGGGAGGGCGAGGCTCCTGCCGAGCCAGGCGCTGGCCGAGGCTTGCCGACAGGCCTCGTTCCCGCGCAACGAATCCTGGACAGGACGCCCGGCGCGTCCAGGCCAACTTCTCATCGCGCCAGGGCGAGGCCGCCGGCTTCGGGTCCGAGGACCGGACCCGTCACGCCATGGCGATCCGCAGCTTCTCGAGGGCCTTCTCCTGGATCTGACGGACGCGCTCCTTGGAGAGGCCGACGACATCCGAGACCTCGCCGAGCGAGTGCTTCTCTTCGCCGTTGAGGCCGAACCTGAGGCGGATGATCTCCCGTTCTCGCGGGCTCAAGGTCCTCAGGAGCGTCTCCACGCCCTCGCGGTCGTCGATCAGGCCGGTCGCGTCCCCCCTCGGATCGGCGAGCATGCGGCCCGAGTCGGACTCGCCGTTGTTGACCTCGTCCAGCCAGACCGTCGGGCGGGTCACCTCCCGGAGCCGCACGAGGTTCTCCTCGGAGACGACCGAATCGGGCGTGTCGTCGAGCCCGCGACTCGACGGGAGGTTGGCCTCCTGCTCCCTCCGGCGACGGTCCGCGGCCAGCGCCCGCAGGCATCGCGGATTGAGGCGGACCGGGTAGGCCCCGGCGGCCACGGCCGCCTGCATCCGCTGCCGGACCCACCAGATCGCGTACGCCGCCAGCCGATTCGAGCTGGAGGTGTCGAACCGGTCGATGGCCTCGAGCAGCCCGCAGAAGCCCTCCTGAAGGATGTCCGAGTAGGGGATCCCGCGATTCCGGTATCGCCTGGCCGAATGGGTGACGAGGTTGAAAGTCCCCAGCGCCAGCTTCGAACGAATCTCGAGATACCGATTGCGGATCTCTTCACGGCGGGGATCGACGACGCCGTCGCCGGCCGCCGACGCGTTCGCATCACCGCCGGCCTCGAGCGCGGCCAGATCCTTGCGGCACCGGTCCAGTCGCTCGAGGAGGCCACGCTCCTCCTCCGGGGTGAGCGCGTCCTCCTCGGGGCTCGTGTGCAGGTCGTGGCGCCTCGTCGTTCGTGCAAACTTCGTGGTGCTCATCTCGTGGATACTCCAGGCATCACCCGGGCCGCCGCCTTGCGGATGCGTGGCGGCGAGGGCGAGCGACGGTTGCGAAAGAACCGGTCGCGACCATCCATACCTTATGCGGAGGCATGGCGGGGCGAACCGCGTCGTGGACGGGTCGGCACACACGTCCCCGTGCCCAGGCGCACGGAGAACGTCGCGGCCCTGGAAGCGTCCTTGCTCGTAACCAATTTCCTGATAAGTCATGGTTGCCGCAGGTCCCGCGGCCGCGGGGCCT
Source organism: Aquisphaera insulae (assembly GCF_011064615.1). Classification (GTDB taxonomy): domain Bacteria; phylum Planctomycetota; class Planctomycetia; order Isosphaerales; family Isosphaeraceae; genus Aquisphaera; species Aquisphaera insulae. The sequence goes on from NZ_JAALJH010000059.1 coordinate 15,436, forward strand.
GGGCCAAAGTTCGAGGCGCAACGTGGCCTCTTCAGGATCGGGCCGAATCGCGTCGGCTCTCCTAAGGCCCGATCCGTCCCTCACGCCCGCCGAGGTGCTTCGATGCCTCGACCGGGCCGAGGTCCCGGACGTCGCCGACTACACGCCCAGCCCCATCCGTTCCCGAAGGCGGAGCACGGCTCGAAGGAGTCGGACCTTCACGGCGCCTTCCGCAATCCCCAGCGCGTCGGCGATCTCGGCGGTACTGAGCTGCTCCTGGTGCCTCATCACCAGGACCTCGCGGTCCTTCGTCGGCAGGTTCTCGATCTCGCGCTGCACCTGCTCTCGATCCTCGTCCTTCATCAGTCGGCAACTCGGGCTCGACGCGTCGGAAAGGTGCGGACCGAACAGGCCGAGGCTGGAGGCCCCGGGGAGGTGATGGCCGACGTTTTCACGCGTCACGCTCCGCTTGCCGGCGGCGACGTGGCTGCTGTGGGCGTCGACGATCCTGTCGCCCTCGAGCTGCCTGAGCCAGGCCCGAAACGAGATCGGTCCTTCGTCCAGGTACGTATCCAGCCGACGATTCGCCTCGATGAGCACCTCCTGCACGACGTCGGATACATCCACCTGGGACGCAAGTCGACGATCGAGCCGGCTATGGATCGTTCGGTGTACGTCGCAGGGATGGAGCTCCAGAAGCTCGTTCCGCGCCGACGCTTCCCCGAGACGGGTGCGTTCAAGTAGGTCCTGGGTGGTTGCCATCACGTCCTGTCGCATCATTTCACCTCCCACTCCTTACCCGGGAGAGAGTCGCGCAGGGTTACACCGATTCACGAGTTTTTTCGGGGATTGATGCGAAGAACGGTTGTGGCGGGACCGAGCCAGCAGGACGATGAAATAGGCTCGAAATCAATGGCGTTACAGTGCCATTTAAGGCACAAAGGCTCGGTCAGGGAGACGGGATCGCTCGGTGAGGTGCGCCTCCACTTCGTGGCGAAGGGTCGCGATCTTGTGCTTCGACTAAGGTGAGTCCTCGCCCTGATGCGTGAACCGACGCCGGAGATCGGAAAGGGCGAGCTCGGCCTCCCGATCGCGCCGCAGGCTATGGTAGGCCATGGCCAGGAACGCATCGGCCCGGTGGCGGAGGGCGGGAGAATCGGATCCGGCATGTTTCAACGACTGGATCACCTCCGAGAATCTTCCCGCTCGATAGAGGCCCGCGCCGTGGCCGAGCAGGAGGTAAGATCGTAACTGGCCGTCGGAAGCGTCGAGGGCGGAGACGTCGAGGGCGACGACGCGCCGGGGCAGGACCTCGGCCAGCCGCGACCATCGCGCCAGCGAGAAAACGCGGCGGTAGCTGGAGGATGCGCCGGCGACGAGCGATCAGGCCGTCGGCAGCAGATTCGCCACCGTGCGACGCCCGTTGGTCAGGATCGCTGCACCCACGAGGGCCAGGATTCGGCGGAAGGCGGGCCGGGTGAGGATCGGGATGAAATCGTCCCAGAAGCCACGCTATGTCTGGGGTATCACCCCGGCAAGGAAGTTGATCAAGCTCACGGATATCGAACGGCTTCCTGAATCCCCCCACGCTCGGGGACGCGAAATCCGGCTCTCCCCCTTACGAAGGGGGAGTTGGAGGGGGTGCTTGGTGCCGGCCAGGGCGATCGAATTCACCCCCCTGAATCCCCCCTTCGTAAGGGGGGAAGTGAATGCGGGCCGGCTTCCCTGTCAGCGGTAAGAGCCCTATCACGGTGATCTTCTTCCTTGCCGAGGTAATAGAATGGCCATGAGTCCGTCCTCGGCCGGGGTGATGGGGAAGTCGTGCAACCTTCATCCTACCGCCCGATGCGGGCTCACGAACTGCACAGGTCGAGTTTGGTGGTTCATCCGGCAGAAACGCTGACGGCGAGCCGGCTTCCGGCAGGCCATGGCTGAGATGTCCGGTTGGCAGTTGTCAAGAATCATGGCGGATTCACCACTTCGTGGTTCCGGGAGTAGCGGCTCCGCGAACCCTCGATTGTGGAAGGCTGTAAAGCGCTCAACATATGGTGATAAAAAAACCGGGTTCGATGGTTGACTTCCGAGTCATTGCGGACTACTTAACCTATAGGCCCAAGATGCGCCTGTCGGATGTATGACTGCCAGCAAGTGCGAGCGTCCATTCTCTGGATGGACAGCATGGGGACGAGCCCATGACAATCCTCGGTGTCGAGACAGATTTCTATCCCGACGAATTATGGGACCCTCCGTCGAACGTGCTGCAACCCTCCACGGGGAGACAATGGTGGTGTCTGCATACCAAGCCTCGGCAAGAGAAGGCCGTTGCGCGTGATCTAAGGAATGCGAAGATAAGCTTCTACCTGCCCCAGATGATCAGCGAGAGATTGACCCCGAAGGGACGCAGGATTCGGTCGGTGCTCCCGGTCTTCACGAGCTACGTCTTCCTGAAAGGTGACGAGAACGACCGACTGGAGGCCCTACGCTGCAACCGGTTGGTCAATGTTCTCGAAGTCTTCGATCAGGAATCTTTAGACCTGGATCTGCGCCGAATTCACCGGCTAATCATGTCGAGACTTCCGCTCGTTGCGGAACCACTCGTCCTACCTGGAACAACCGTACGGATCATGTCCGGCCCGCTCACCGGCTTGAAAGGGACTGTAATCCGACGTGAGAACAGCCATCGTTTCGTCGCGATGGTCCGGTTCCTGTCTCGAGGGGCCAGCGTTCAGCTTCAGAATTGGCAGGTCGAGGCGGACAAAGGTGGAGAGGCCTGATCGACCGTGCAGGACTTCAGTGACTTCCCGGAATGACTACCTTCACCTGCTGATCTGGCTGATGATCCTACGCCAGTATCCCTGTCGTTCGCGCTGCAGCATCGCGATACGTTGGGTCAGCAGGCTGTGAGTCGCTATGCAGTCGGAGGATTGGCCCGAACCATTCATGTCGGTGGGAGGGGCTTCGGGGATTCTCGAAGTGTTCGTGATGTCACGAACTTTGGAGTCTGGGTCTCCCGAAATGGCCGCGTTCGGGGATTCGGACAGTGCAGACCGCGACGACGCTTGCCGTGAGACGGCGAGTGCCCCGTCGCGAACGGTCTCAGGCTGGCCGACGCTTGGCGCAGCAGTGGCCTGGGGCGAGGCCCTGTCCCCTCCCGGGGCCATGATTTGGGTGAGTTTCTCCTGAAGCGTACTGAGCTCGCGGGTAAGTTGTTCGACCCGATCGAGTTCCGCCCGAACCGTCACGACGTGCTCTCGGTGCATCGCGACGAAGAGTTGGACCATCAAGATCATGTCGTTGTGGAACGACTCCATCACCTGCAGTTGCTGCTGCCACATTGCCGGGGTCATCGGGGCGGACTGGGATAGAGATTGCCCGTCGAAAGACGGCTCGACGCCCATCATTGACAGACCCACGACGGCCTGAAGGGGAGCGCGGACGGCCGGCATCGATGGGCGTGCGATCGATCTCGACCGGAGAGCCAGCTCCCGCCCCTCGGATTGCCCCGGAGCCCAGCCCGATCTCGGCCCATACGATCCTTCCGGGGCCTCTGGCATCGCGCCCGCGGAGATTGGGACATCGTGGCGATGGAGCTCGGGCGAATTGTCCATGTATCGCGAGACGAACGAGAAACGGCCAATTCGGACCGTGTCTCCTGCATCGAGCCAGGCCCAGCGGACCCGCACACCGCCGACAAACACCCCCTCCCGAGACCCCAGGTCCACCACCCAAAGCCCCGATGGGGTCCGAACGAAACTGGCGTGGAACCTCGAGACGCTGCTGTCCGAGAGGGTCAGGTGGCATCCCTCGGAGCGGCCGACAAGGGTCACGACACTCGGGAGTCGCCAGAGCGACTCATCCCTGGATGTCCTTATCGGCCATTCGAGCGCCACCCGGGGAAGGGGCGAGGGTCCGTCCGGGGCGGTCGGCAATGCACGGGGAGGATCGTCCGTGGATCCCGGAGAAACCCGCTTGGTTTCGCCGAGGATTCTGCGGATGGAATAGTCGCCGATGTTGACCACCTGCTCGTGGTCCAGCCAGCCGCGGTCAACCTCGGTCCGTTGATCCGCCCAGACGAGGCCGGTCCGGCTCGGCATCTCAAGACAGAAGAGGCGGCCGCCGACCGCCTGGAAATAGGCATGCAACCGGCTCACTCCCTGGGCTCCCAGTTGCAGATCGCAACGAGGATCCCGCCCCACCAGGAGGAAAGCCTGCCGAAAAGTGCGGATCTCGGGTCCGGAGCTCACCCGGCCGCGATCCCAGCACTCGAGGACCAGGGGATCGTCGACTCCGCAAGCTCGGCAGAACAGGTCGAGCGCAGCCTCATTCATGACGTTCGTGAATCCCGATGCGTCGAGGCCTGGCTCCTCCGACGCAGCCACGGCGGCCAGGAAGGACGGATGAACCTGCTGATATTCGAACGTCCGCGGCCGTTAATTTCAAGGGCGTGAGCGAGCTTACGCCCCTGCCAAGGGCGAACCGCACGAAACTCCCCGCTCGATCACATCCAGTCGATCCGAGATCGGATCGCCCCCCTCCGGGCGGCCGGAGAGTTTGGCCACTGATTCGAGACGGAGATGAGGCGAAAACACCACAAGACACCCCTTGTAAGGCACTTATGCAGCCGCAACATAACTGACCCGTCCGATGGACCGCCAAATTACAAGCAAGCGATCTTGCCTTCTATGCTCCATCCGCCTCCACAGTCATGCGCGGATTATTCCTGGTGAACGAGAGAACGGAGCGAAACGGACAGACAAGCACAAATCCACGAGTCCGGCCATATTGCCAAACAATACCCACGGCTTTAACCACTCCGAGCTTAACATGACTGAGATTGTTTTGAGGAATTCGCATGCAACTGGTTGACATGGTCCATCGACGGTAGCAAGAATGTGTCCGTCTTCGCTGCCTTGAGGTCATGGCTGGCTTCATGCGTTGTCGTGCCGTCACACCATCGTGCTGTTAAGGTTTTGAGCGGCAAGGGTTGCCTTTTGCAACCCACGGGCACGGAGTGTGCGCCTAAGAGACGTTTTGTGCGAGATCTTACTGAAGAGCGCTCGTGCTTTGTCACAGCTAAAGAGACGCGTTGAGGGAGGCGATCCCCATGTCCGAGCCGGAAGCGTTAGCGACGGTCAATTCATGATTTATGATTTTCCGTGGCTAACGCTTCCGGCTCGGAAAGACCCGAAATCTAAGCTGTGACAAAGCGCTAGTCGCCCATTCTCATCCGGATACAGACGGCTGTTCTCTCAATCGTTCGGCGGCCTCCTCGGCAATGCGAACCACTCAATCGAGCAGACCGGATCATTCCAGAGACCACTCAGCAATCATCCCGACACCTGGTCGGCCGGCCCCGAGCTTCAGGGACCGACAGTTCAGTCTCCGGATGATGCCCACTTCCACCAGGCCCCATTCCTGACGGCGCAACAGTCATGATGCGACGAACGAAAACGCCATTCGTGCTCGTTCCGTGGCTCCTGCTCCTGGTCGGCGTGGCCTGGGCGCTCTGGCCGGTGATGGGGACCATGGCCGATCGTTGGGCCCGTGATCCACGGTATGCGCACGGTTATCTCGTCCCCGTGTTCTCTCTGGGATGGCTCTGGAGTCGCCGATCCGCGATGGCGAGCCTGTCGCTCCGACCCAGCGGTTGGGGGCTCTTGCTGATCGCCCTCGGGGCGGCTCTCCAGCTCTTCGGAGGCTACTTCCGAATGAACCCGATCGAGGGGAGTGCGCTGATTCTCTACCTCGCGGGTATCACCCTGTTGCTGGCGGGCCGGCAGGTGTTTGCACAGGCATGGCAGGCGATCGCCTTCCTCGTGTTCATGCTCCCGCTGCCATGGTCGATCGAGAATGCGATGGGCGGCCCACTCCAGGCCATCGCCACGCGAGCCAGCAGCTTCGGCCTTCAGACAATCGGTTTGCCTGCTTTCGCCGAGGGCAACGTCATCCATCTCGAGAAGGGCCGGATCGGTGTCGTCGAGGCCTGCAGCGGGCTGAGCATGCTGATCACCTTCGTGGCGCTCTCGACGGCCGCCGCGCTCGCGATCAGGCGGCCCCTGCTCGACAAGATTGTCCTGGTCGCCAGCTCCATCCCGGTTGCCCTGGTGGCAAACATCGCCCGGATCATGCTTACGGGCGTCCTCCACGAGACGGCCGGCAAGGGATTCGCCGACCATTTCTACCACGACCTGGCGGGCTGGTTGATGATCCCCTTCGCCCTGGTCCTCTACTGGCTGGAGCTCCAGGTCTTGACTCGAATCCTGGTCCAGGAGGAGGAAGAGGCTCCGCTGCTGGTGGGCCTCACTCCAGCGAGATCGGCCCGCGTGCCTACAACCGGCTGATCCCGGGTAACCGCTTTCGGCGTCATCCCGAAGGTCATCTGGTCTCCAATTTTCGTCGCAGTGTTTGCCATGCACGAAGTGAATACACCAAATTCCCGGCTCTCATCCCCCGTCCCTGTCCCGGCAAGCCGCGCGGTCGTCGTTGCCGGGAACGCGGGAAACGTCACCACCATCAGCCGAGGCCCACTCACCAGGCCCCAGGTGACGCCCAGCACGAGCCCACTCGACCTACTCCGTGCCTTGCGACGCAGGCTGACCCTCGCCCTGGGGATAGCCATGCTCGCCGTCGGCGTGGCGGGCCCCGCGGCCTGGTATCTGGTCCCTCAGTCGAAATACCGGGCCCAGGCGACCTTGCAGGTCGTGGCCCAGTCCCCCCAGATCCTCTTCAAGGTCATCGAATCTCAGGGCAACGGGGGGGAGGAATACAAGCGCTATCAGAAAACTCAGGTCAACCTCGTGAAGAGCCGTCTTGTCCTCAATGCGGCCCTCCAGCAAGAGGGCGTGGCCCGCTACGCACTGATCCGATCCGAACCAGATCCCCCCAAGTACCTCCAGGAGAAACTCGAGGTCGGCTTCGTGGGCGAGTCCGAGCTGATGGAAATCGCCCTCAGCGGCGACGACCCCAAAGAGCTGGCCGGCCTCGTCAATGCGATCAAAAAAGCCTACATGGACGAAGTCGTCGACGTCGAGCTCAAGGGACGGACCGCGCGGTACGATCATCTTACGAAGCTGGAAAAGGAATATAATGACCTCTTGAAGGGCAGACGGGAGACGCTTCGCAAGCTCGCCGAGACGGTCGGCTCCGACAATCGAACCACGCTGGCCATGAAGCAGCAGTACGCCCTCGAAAGCGTGGCGTCCATCCGCAATGAGCTGCTGGAGGTCCAGTCCAAGAAGCGAAGGCTCGAGGCCCAGCTCAAGGCCCAGGTCAGCGGCGATGAGCCCCTGACGTTGACGTCCGGCAGGAGGATTTCCCCCCGCGACATCGACCGCATGATCGATGAGGATCCCGCCGTCCTGAACATGATGGACCAGCTCGCGGAGCTCCAGCAGAAGCTCTCGGTCGAGACCATCCACGCGCGTCAAGTGGTGCGCAGGCCGGGCAGCGAGCCGGTGATCAAGTCGTTGCGGTCGCAGGTGGACGGGGCCCAGAAGGCACTCGCCCGGATGCGGCAAGAGGCCCGCCCCGGCGCGATCCGCAAACTGCAGGAACTCGAGCACAGCGGGCAGCAGACGCAGAAGGACGAGGGCCAGCAGGAACTGGCCATGCTCGATGTCCTCGAGAGGCAACTGGACGACGAGATCAAGCACCTCTCCGATGGCAATCAGACCCTGACCGTCCAGACGCTCGACCTTCAGGACAAGCAGGACGAGATCGCCAAGCTCCAGGAGGCAGCCAGCAAGATCGGCTCGGAGGTCGAGGCCCTGCGGGTCGAGCTCAAGGCCCCTCCGCGAATCCGCGTGCTGGAGGACGCCGTCGTGCCGCGCACCCGGGACGATAAAAAGCGCTACATGATGATCGGACTGATCACCCTGGGCTCGTTCTTCGGCTCCCTCCTCGGCATCGCCTTCCTCGAGTTGCGGACGCTCAAGGTCGACACCATGGAGGCTGTGTCCGGCATACTGGGGCTGCAGGTCGTCGGCTCACTCCCGGTCCTCCCCTCGCGAGTGCGGAGCGGCCGCGCCATCGCCCGCAACTCCAAGGACCGGATCTGGCATAACCTGCTGCTCGAGTCGATCGACGCCGTCCGAACCATGCTCGTGCATGCGGCACGGACCTCGTCGTACCGGATCGTCATGATCGCCAGCGCCGAGGCGGGCGAGGGCAAGACCTCGCTGGCGAGCCACCTCGCCACCAGCCTGGGGCGGTGCGGCCACACGACGCTGCTCATCGACGCCGACTTCCGCAATCCCTCGATCCACAGGCTCTTCGACCTGCCCTCTGAACCCGGGCTCGCCGAGGTCCTGCGGGCGGAAATCGAGACCGAGGCGGCAATCTCGGCCACCCCGATCGAGGAACTCAAGGTGCTCGCGGCCGGCCGCTGCGATGAGCGGTTGATCCGACTCCTCGCCCGCGGCGACCTGGGGGCGGTATTCGCCCGTCTCAAGGACCAGTTCGATTTCGTGATCGTCGACACGTCGCCGATCTTGCCGGTCGCCGACGCCCTGATCGTCGCCCAGCAGTCCGACGCGGTCCTCTTCTCGATCTTCCAGGAACGAAGCCACCAGGCCAAGGTCCTCTCCGCCCTGCACCGACTCCAGACCCTGGGGATCGATGTCCTCGGCGCAGTCGTGATGGGAGGCGAGGGTAGCCCTTACGGGACCGACTACTATCGGGACTCGCTGCAGGCGGTCGATCCCTCCCCGTCGAAGGCCTGAGCCTCGCCGGAGAGCCATCCCGCGGCCCGAGGCCCACACTCTCCCAGATCGACGTTCCGCCGGGTACCCTCCCTGAGCCCTGTTACGAGGCGTTCCGACCATGCTGGCCGCGATCCGCATCACCACCGCACTCGCCCTGATCCTCGTGGCGGGTGTCGTCCACGGGAGATGGACCAACCGCTGGAAGGTCTCATCCGCGCTGGCCGTTCAGGCCGCCAAGGTCGATCGCGTCCCACTCACCCTGGGCGAATGGACCGCGACGTCTACGACGATGGATGAGCAGACCCGAACCATGGCCGGCGCGGAAGGCCATCTGACCCGGGTCTACCGCAATCCCCGGCTCGGTCAGTCGATCTCCGTGCTCCTGATCTGCGGACTGCCCGGCGACATCGCGACCCACACGCCCGATGCCTGCTACCCGGGAGCTGGATATACCCTCGGGCCCCAGGCGAACTCCACCGTCGCCTACGGCACGCCGCCGGCGACAGCGACCTTTCGAACCGCGATCGCGCGTCGAGGCGGAGTCCAACCCTCGTCATTGCGGATCTTCTGGAGCTGGAACGACTCCCGGGGCTGGTCCGCCCCCGAGAACGCCCGCTGGTCGTTCGCGTCCGCCCCGGTGCTTCACAAGCTGTACGTCATTCGGGAGACCTCTGGGATTGAGGTCGATCCCGGCGAGGACCCCTGCCAGGAGTTCCTCCGTCAGTTCCTTCAGACGCTGGACGCGACCCTGTTCGCCCACGAAGGGCCCTCGCAGGCCTCGCCTGCCGCAGTTCCCTCCTCCGCCTCCCATTGATTGAGCTCCGCCAAGTGATATCTCAGGAGTCTTCCACCATGCATCCACTCGATATCGAAGGGCCTATTGAGCCCCCAATGATCGCCAGGAGCCCGCGCTCAATGACTGGCCTCAGCTACCAGCAGGTTAAGCCGAAGGCCGATTTCTGCCTGGCGCTATTGCTCCTGATCGTCGCGTGTCCCGTCATCTTTGTTTCCCTGATCCTCGTCAGGTTGACCTCCCGAGGCCCGGCGATCTATTCCCAGAAGAGGCTGGGATTGCGGGGCCGGCTGATCACGATCTATAAGATCCGGACCATGTATCAGAACTGCGAGCGGGACACCGGCGCCGTCTGGTCGTTGCCGGGCGATCCGCGGGTCACTCCCGTCGGTAGATTCCTGCGCTGGAGCCACCTGGATGAGCTGCCCCAGCTCTTCAACGTCGTGAGGGGCGAGATGAGCCTGATCGGGCCTCGCCCGGAGCGTCCCGAGATCATCGCCAAGCTCGAGAAGTCCCTGCCGGACTACCGTCAGCGCCTGGAAGTCCGCCCCGGACTCACCGGACTGGCCCAGGTTCTCCAGCCTCCCGACACTGATCTTGACAGCGTCAGCCGCAAGCTCGAACTCGACCTTCATTACCTCAGGGAAGTGGGCCCCTGGATGGACTTCCGAATTTTCCTGGCCACCCCCTTGCATGTCGTGCACGTCCCCGAATCCAGGATCGCGGGCCTCTTCGGCTTCCCGACAGACGAGCTGCAACCTGCCGCGACTCTGGACGAGTGCCGAAGTCACCTCGATGACTCCCAGGTGACGCCCTACTACGCGGGCTGATCGTTCCCCGTCGGCCGAGAATTCCGCCGCAAGACCTCGTGCTCGTCGCGGGGCCCAAGATGGGCTCACAAGCTCCAGGCCAGATCATCATGAGAAAGCTCAACCTCCCCTTCCTGCTCAGCCTGCTGGCGATCGCGGCCATCCTCGGGGTCACGACCTACTTCGTGCACTCCTGGCAGGTGCGCCGACAGGTGGCCAACCTGCTCAATCGCGCCCGCCTTGCCGAGGAGGCCAGGGACCTGCCGAAGGCCGCCGACTGTCTGGTCCAGTACCTCAGCCTGAACCGCGAGGACGCCGAGACCTGGAAATGGTACGCGCGGATCCTCGACGAGAAGGATCGGGAGGTCGGCGCCAAGGAGCAGGTTTTCCTGGTTCATGAGCGAGCCCTCCAGTTCAATCCCGACGACGAGGCGCTCGAACGGCGTTGCGCCGATCTGGCGATGGAGCTGGTCCGGTACAGCGACGCCGAACGTCATCTCAAGAAGCTCTTGAGCCGAGCGGGCACCGCGGAGAAGCCCAGGGACAAGGCGGAGCTGGGGGAACTGCTCGGTCAGTGCGCCGTGGGAGGGACCCGGTTCGAAGAGGCGGAGTCGCTCTTCCGCCAGTCCATCAAGGACGATCCGGAGCGCGCATCGGCCTACTACAGCCTGGCCCGGCTCAAGGCCGGGAATCTTCGGCAACCGGAGACCGGTGCCGAGATCATCGGCGAGATGCGAGCCAGGAACCCCGAATCGGCCCGGGCTCTGGTCCTCGCCTGGAGGTTCAGGAGCGAGTTCCAGCCCCCCGCCGATCCGAAGGACATCGAGCAGGCCCTCGCGCGTGCGCCCCAGGATCCGGAAGTCCTGCTGGCAGCCGCCATCGCCAGCGAGGAGAAGGGCGATTTCAAGGCCGCCCGCTCCTACTGGAGCCGGGGGAACGCGGTCGAACCTGGCAAACCGGCGTTCGCCATCGGCCTCGCCAGGGCCGAGATCCGGGACCAGCGTCCCGATCAGGCCGAGGCGATCCTGCGGCAGGCTTACAAGGTGACCCCCTCATCCACCCTGGCCATCTTCCTGACCGAGGCCCTGATCCTTCAGGGCAAGATCGAGGGCGACGGGAATGCCGCCGAATGGATCGCCATGCTGCGGTCACGCGGCCTGGGGGACACCTACGCCCGCTATCTCGATTGCCAGGTCCTGGTCCGGCAACAGCAGTGGGAGAAGGCGATCGTCGAAATCCAGCGAGCGCGGGTCCTCCTGAAGGAAGATCCGGCCGTGATGGAACAGCTCCACCTGATGCTGGCCCAGTGCTACCGCCAGGTCGGACGGGACGACGAGCAACTCCAGGCGCTCCAGCAGGCCTCCGAGGCCGGAGGGGCCTCCGACGCCGCGCGGCAGAACCTGGCCCAGGCCCTGGTCCGATCGGGCAAGGTCGATCAGGCGCTGGCCGTGCTCCGTCCGCTGGCCGACCGCCGGCCGGATTTGCAGGCCGAAGTCGTTCGACTCCTGATCCAGCAGACGCTCCGCCAGCCCCGCGACCGCCGGGACTGGACCGCGGCGGAAGCCGCCATGCAGCAGGCCGAGAAGGCCCGGCCGGCCGCGATCGAGGCGAACACGCTCCTTCGTGCCGACCTGCTCCTGGCCGAGGGCAAGCCGGACGAGGCTTCCTCACGACTCACGTCCGCCCTGGAGCGCGATCCGAAGAACACGCGGTATCGTCTGGCTCTGGCGCGGCTCGACGAACAGCGCGGCAAGCCCGACGCAGCCATGAGCCGGATCGACGCGGCCGAGAAGGAACTCGGGCCGGGACTGGAAATCCTCCTGGCGCGGCTCGACGCCCTGGCCCAGCGCGGCCCGGACGCCCGGCCTGCCGTCGCGCAGATGGCGGAGGCCGGGAAGAAGCTCCCAGACTCCGACCAACCGGCCTTCCTGGAACGACTGGCGGGGACGGAATTACGTGTGGGCCAGCCCGAACTCGCCCGCCAGCACCTCCGCGAACTCGCGGCCATCCAGCCCGCCAGCGTCAGGACACGCCTGGCGCTCTTCGACCTGGCCCAGGAGGCGAACGACGTCTCCGAAGCCACGAGCCTGCTCGAGCAAGTCCGCAAGCTCGAGGGTGAAGAGGGGACGACCTGGAGATATTGCCGGGCGATCTTGCTCCTGGGCCAGGCCCGGGTCGGCCAGGGATCGAGCGGGAACCCGGACCCTCGGATCACGGCCGATGTCGAGAACCTCGTGGCCGAGATCGCCAAGCGTCGTCCCAACTGGTGGGGCGCCCCCGTGATCGAGGCCCAGGTCGCCGAGCTCCGGAATCAGCCCGACAAGGCCGCCCTCCACTACCAGCGCGCCGTGGGGCTCGGGAATGTCCAGTCCAACCTGATCCAGCGGCTGACCGCGCTCCTCTATCAGACCCAGCAGTTCGATCAGATCGACGCCCTGGGCCGAACGCTGGCCGACCGCGGCGTCATGCCGGGGGAGCTCGCGGTCATCGGGGCGCTCAACGCGCTCCGCCGCGGAGAGCTCGACCAGGGCGTCGCCCTGGCTCGCCAGATCTTCTCCGAGAATTCTCGCAGCCCCTTCGAGCTGCTTTTCCTGGGCCGCATTCTCCTGTTCGCGCAGCGAACCTCCGAGGCGGAGAAGCCGCTTAGTCGGGCCCTGGAACTGGCCCCACAGAACCCCGAGAACTGGACCACCTTCGTGGAGCTGCTCCTGAAGGCCGGCCGCAAGTCGGAAGTCGCACCGCTCCTGGAGAAGGCCAAACTCGCCCTGCCCGCCAAGGATCGGCCCCTCACGCTCGCAGTCTGCCAGGCCATGGCCGACGACGACCAGAACGCGGCCGACAGCTTCAAGGCGGCTCTCGCGCTCCGGCCCGACGATGCCACCACGCTTCGCCGGGCGGGCGAGTTCTACGTCAAGATCATGGACATGGAGAAGGCCAGGGAGGTCATGGCCCGGATCCTCGACCCCGCAACGAAGTCGCCCGAGGCCAACATCACCTGGGCGCGGCGGGTTCAGGGCCTCGTCGGCATGTCTTCCGGAGGTATTCCCCAGATCGACCAGGCCCTCGGCCTGATCGACCAGAACCTGAGGGCCGACCCGTTCAGCTTCAAGGACCAGACCGCCCGCGCGATCCTCCTCTCCATGCGGCCGGGGCGCCGCGAAGAGGCGATCCGTGCGCTGGAAGCCCTGGACCGGAATCATCTCCTTGGGCTCAATGAACAATTCACCCTGGCGATGCTCCACGGCGCCGAACGCGACTGGGCGAAATGCCAGGCCAGGCTCCTCAAGATCCTGGAGCGATCCCGGGAGCCTCGCTATCTCGTTTACCTGGTGAGCATCCTCCTCGAGCAGGGCGACCTGGCCGCCGCGGAGAAGTGGCTCAGGGAACTGAAGCCCCTGCTCCCCGACAATCTTGCCGCGATCGAGCTCGAGGCCCGGGTGCTCAAGGCCCGCGATCGCGCCAGCGACGCCCAGTCACTGATCCGAACGTTCAGCGGATCACACCCCGACCAGGCCCTCGCAGTGGCCGACCTGCTGGAACGGCTCGGGATCCTCGACGAATCGGAGTCGACCCTGCGGCGATTCGTGGCCGAGAAACCCGATGAGCCGACCCGGATACTCCCCCTCATCGGATTCCTGGCCCGCCGAAATCGCCTTGAAGAGGCCCTGCCCCTCTGCGACCAGGCCTGGAAGACCTGCCCTCCCGAGGCCGCTGGCGACGCCTGCATGACCGTCGCCTCGAGCCGGCAGGCGAGCGACGCCCTCCGCCGCAAGATTGAAACGGGAATCCAGGAGGCCCTGAAGCGAAAGCCGGGCGAGCCGAGGCTGCAGGTCAACCTGGCCCAGCTCTTCAGCCTGGGAGGGCGATTCGACGAGGCCGAAGCGACCTATCGGGACGTCCTCGCCCGGGAGCCGAAGAACATCGCGGCGCTCAACAACCTCGCCTGGCTGCTCGCCCTGCATTCGAAGAAGCCCCAGGACGCCCTGGGCCTGATCAACACCGCGATCGAGGCGGCGGGCGACGTGGTTCCCCTCCTGGACACCCGGGCCGCGGTCTATCTCCAGATGGAGCAGCCGGAGCCGGCCCTGAAGGACCTGAAAGCCGCCCTGGCCGTGAACCCACGATACCCGAGCCTTTCCTTCCACCTGGCTCAGGCGCATCGACAATCCAGGAACGCTCAGGAGGCGCGCAAGGCCTTTGAAACGGCGCGACAACTGAGCCTGACCCGTGAAACCGTGGACCCCCTGGAAAAGGAGACCTTTCGCCTGCTGGAGAGCGACGTGCAGGGGCCCTGACGCGACCTGCCCGCGCCAACTTGTACGGTCACCGCGGAGACCCGGTCGTCCTCGACCGTCTCTCGCCGGAGGATCCTCGAGCGGGTCCTCGGCAATCACTTGATGGATGCGCACCTTTCCGATATCTTGTCATCCAATCCTTTCTTCTCCTTTCACCGAAGACCGAATGAGATCCAGGATGCTCGGAGAGGTGCGAGAACGCCATGGATGTGTCCGGCCCCTGCCGGCTCGTTCGCGACTCCGTCGGGCCGATCGGCCCGCAGGATCGAAACCCAAGGAGGCCCCGGAGTCCGCGTAAGGCTGTCTCCCGATTCGATGCCCGGCAGACGTTTGCCCGGGCGACCCGATCACGATTCTGATCCGGTTCCTTTCCCTTCTTCTGAGGAGAGTGATTCCATGACACGCTTACGTCTGGCTGCCATGAGTGTGGCAGTCGTCCTGTTCAGCTCGTCGATCGCCTCGGCGGATCCGGTCAACAATGTAACCAATACCTCGACTTCAGGCAGCCCAGGCTTGTCCGGCAGCATCACGGGCATCGCGAGCGACAACACCGTCCTCTACAACGGCGGGGTGTCCGCCTTAGCGTTCTCGACCCATACGACCGGAGGCTATGGCGGGGACTCTCAGATCCTCGTTGGGCAGAACTTCAGGACCTTTTGCATCGAGCTTACGGGCGGGCTGGTCGGTGACTCCAATACGGCGATCGAGACCGTCCCACCCGCTGCGGCTCCTCCGAACGGGTATGGCTATGTTCAAGGCGGAGCCGATGTGATCCTCCAGCGGGCCGCCTGGGTCATCTACAATGCCGGGAGCCTGCTTTCTGGGTACAGCGCCAACATCGTTGCCGCTGCAACCCAGCTCGCCGTGTGGGATATCATCTACGATGCCGGCACACTCGCACAGGGCGACGTGTCGAACTTCGGCAATGGTTCGACTGGTTTCAAGGTGAATTCCGGGTTCACCGAGGGCTCAGCGAGCGCGGTTACCCAGGCAAATGCCCTTCTGCTAGCGTCCTGGAACTCCGGGGACGTCAAGCTCGGTGAAGGAATCGTGTTCCGCCAGGGCATCACGTACAACCACACCACCGGCCAATACAGTAGTGCTGCCAATGGTCAGACGATCATGGCCGCCGTCCCCGAGCCCAGCACCTTTGCCATCGCCGGCGTGGGCGCCCTGGGCATGCTCGGCTACGGCCTGAAGCGGCGCAAGATCTCCTGAGCCCGCTTCCCTGGGCTCCCGGAAAACCTGACCAGATGACGACGGGACTGAACCCGTCCGACTGGTGGCCGGCCACGCTCCTCGCTTTCGAAAGAGGGCGAGGACTGCGCCGGCTGGTTCTTCGGATCATGACCTCGCCGGCGGGAAGGCCCCCCTGGGCGTAACGATGAGCCTGACGAGAGCGAAACCCTGATTCGCCCTGGCCACGTTCGACGGGCCCCCAAGGTCGCCCTTCCCTTCAGCCCAGTCCCATTCCGTCTTTCAGGAAAGGCTCCTCATGCGGTGCTTGCTCCTGGCTGCCTCGAGCATGGCAGTCATCATCCACGGAGCGTCGGCCGCCTCGGCGGACCCAATCAACAACGAGACCCAGACGACAATCGGGACTGGCCTGACCGGCAAGATCACGGTCGTCACCGGTCTGGACAGAAAGGGCAATCCAATCTACCTCAAGACAAGTTCCGGCAAGGACTTACAGAGTACAAGCGTGGCAGCCGAGGCGTTCTCGACCCGGACGACCGGCGGATACAGTTGGACCGTCGGAAAAACCACTTATACGAACGATCAAATCTACATCGGTCAGACTTTCAAGACGTTTTGCATCGAGCTCTCGGGCCGGCTGACGGCGAGTGACGATTCCAATACGGCGATCGAGTCCGTCCCCACCGCGGAGACCGGTCCAAATGGAGTGGGTTACGTCCAGGGAGGTGCCACTGAGGTCCTCCAGCGTGCAGCCTGGATCGTTTCAAACGCCGAGAGCCTGCTGATGTCGCAAGGCATCACCAGCTCGGCCGTGGTCAACGCGGCGACCCAGCTCGCCGTCTGGGATATCCTCTACGATGCCGGCACGACCGCCAAGGGAAACGTCCTCTCGTTCAGCAACGGGACGAGTGGCTTCGAGGTGGATTCCGGGTACGGCCTGAATAACAAGCTCGGCACGGACCCGAAGAACCGGTACGACGTCACGCAGGACGCCACGGCCCAGGCCAACTTCCTCCTGACCGCATCATGGGGCGATGGAAACGTCCAGATGGCTCGTGGGATTGTGTTCCGGCAGGGCGTCACCTACGAACCCGGCAACAAGAAGGCCGATGACGACGGATACTATGTCAAGAAGGCCGGCCAGACGCTCCTGGCGGCCGTCGCCGTTCCCGAGCCCAGCACCTTCGCCATCGCCGCTTTGAGTGCATGTGCCGTGCTCGGTTACGGGCTGCGTCGGCGCACAATCTCCTGAGCCCACAGCCGTGGCCTCCCCCTTTCCATCTGACCAGGGCGACGGGATCGATTCGCTCAAGAGGAAGTTCAGTCATGGCCCTCGCCCCCATCAGGGATGAGGGCCATGACTGTTTGATTCGCGGATCTTCACGCGTCTGGGAAGCATGGACGTGGAGACACCGTCGCGGAGGATCACCCTCACTTCGTGACGACATCCTGCTCCCTTGACCGACATTCAAGGATGACGAGCCCATGGGACGAGGTGGCAACAGGATTCCTCCCCGACGAAAGCCCACTCCCAGTCCCTCTCAGGAGTCCATCCAGGCCACTCCCTCGCCCGCCGATCCGCCAGCAGCCCCGGCTCAACTCTCCCGTTGGAAGAAGCTCGCGTTCGCGACGGTCGCCGTGTCCGGGTCCCTCGCGATCCTGGAGTTTGCCCTCTGGGCCTGCGGGGTCAGGCCGGCCTATCTTCGCAACGATCCCTTCGCGGGATTCACCCCGAGATCGCCTCATTTTCAGATCAAGACCGAGGAGGACGTCGAGGTCGTCTCGGTCGTGCCGAGCAAGAGCGAAACGCTCAATCCTCAGCTCTTTGCACGCCACAAGAGCCCGGGAACGTACCGGATCGTCTGCCTGGGCGGGTCGACAACCTACGGCCGACCGTTCTTCGACCTCACGTCCTACCCCGGCTGGCTCCGCCAGTGCCTGGCGAAGGCCGACCCCACGTTCCGCTGGGAAGTCATCAACGCCGGCGCGATCAGCTACGCCAGTTACCGCATCAAGGGCCTGATGGCCGAGCTTGCCCAGTATGAGCCCGACCTGTTCGTCATCGATGTCGGCCACAACGAGTTCCTCGAACGACGCACGTACGCCGACGTCCTCAGGACCCCGCGCCTGATCCGCGAGGCCGCCGGCCTGATCAGCCAGACCCGGATTGGCGCGGTGGCCGAGCGCTCCCTGGAAGCGGTCGGATTGCTCAACCCGCCCCAGCTCGACCGCTCAACCGGGCTCACCGAGGAAGTCAGGCGGGTCCCGGTCTACGCGGTGGGCCCCGAGGCCTACCACCGCGACCCCGTTTTCCGCCGTCAGGTGCTCGACCACTTCGAGTCGGGCCTGAGGACGATGGTGGATCTCGCCCGAAGCGTGAAAGCTCGGGTCATCCTCGTCACTCCCGCCTCCAACCTCCGCGACTTCGCCCCGTTCAAGAGCGAGAATGAGCCTGGCCTGGCTCCCGACCGCCTGCGAGCATTCCACGAGGCCTATCAGCGCGGCCGTGACCTCCTCCGTGCCGGGAAACATGCCGAGGCCCTGACCGCCCTGGACGCCGCGCGTTCCATCGACGCTCGCCACGCCGACATGAGCTTCCGGCGCGGGCAAGCCCTGCTCGCCCTCGACCGGCGTGACGAGGCCAGCGCCGCCTTTCTCGAGGCCCGTGAAGAGGATATCTGCCCATTCCGATCCCTCACCGAGACCACCGAGATCATCCGCCGGGTGGCGAAAGATCTCGGCGTCCCGATCCTCGATTTCGAGGCGATCGCCGCCCGGGCCGCCGCCGACGGGATCCCCGGTGACGACCTCTTCTACGATCATGTCCACTTCAAGCTCCCCGGCTCGCGGCTCATGGCACTCGAACTGCTTGACGCCCTCAAGGGACAGGGACTCCTCCAATCCTCCACGAAGTGGGGGCCATCGGCGATCGAGGAGGTGGGGCGATCCATCGAGGGGGCCATCGATGGCCCGCGTTACGCACATGAGCTCTACGCCCTTTCCGGGCTACTCCAGGGGCTCGGCCAGCTCGAGCAGGCCCTGAAACGGGTGACGGAGGGCCTCACGCTCAGCGGCGGTGACCTCGATGGCTATTGCCGGGCGGGCCAGTTGAGCGGCGAGCTTGGGGCCGTGGACAAGGCCACCGACTTCTACCGCCAGGCGTTGATGCGAAAGCCCGGCGCCCCCTGCGCCGAGGAGGGACTGGGCGCCCTCCTCCTGGACGGAGGACATCCCGGCGAGGCACTTGAACATCTGGCCGCCGCCGAACGGACCGAGCCGAACTCGCCCTCGATCCTGAATCGCCTGGGCGTCGCGAACGCCCTCCTGGGCCGACATGATGTTGCCGTGCAAAAGCTCCAGCGAGCCGCTCAGCTCAGCCCGAAGGACCCGGCGATCCACCGCAACCTCGGCCTGGCAGAGGAGCGGCGAGGGAACACGCGAGAGGCGATCGCGCACTATCGAGAGACCTTGCGGCTCAAACCCGACGATCCCGGAGCCGCTTCGAGCCTCAACCGCCTCGAAGCTCATGTCCGCGAGACGAATCGGCTGCCCTGAGATGAGCCATCGGGCACGAAATGGTGAAAATCACACACGATGCCTCCCTCAGTCGCCTCCCGTCATCAAGACGATGAAAACATGAGACCAGGATCGCATTGCGTTCGTCTTGCGTGCACAATACCATCATGGCCAGGGATTGCGGTTTTCCTCGTAGCGGCTCTTCTCGGTTGAGACTTTCGAGGTCTCATTGAGAGAAAGCGGGCTCGATGCGAACCGCCCGCTGGTCCGGTATGACGGCGAGAAGGGTGTAACTGCAACCCACGGGGACGGAGTCTGCCCGGGAATGGCATCGGAACGCACCCGGGCCTGATCAGATTCTCAAGGCCGTATCGTGCCATTTGGACCCTTCTCAGGCCTGACCGGAATCCCGATCGTCTCGAGGTCGAGGATTCGCCTCATCGAGGGCTCAGACGACGTGCTCGGATCATGCACACAGTCGGTTCAGGGAGTCGAGTTCGAGCCTATTCCTCCGGACTCGAGGGCGGAACGACTGGAGGTTCCGTTCATCACCGTCGTCGTGCCGGTTCGAAACGAGGCCCCATTCATCGCCCGGACCATCCAGCAACTGGCCGGGCAGGATTACCGGACGGACCGCTTTGAAGTCCTGGTCATCGACGGCGGGTCGACCGACGCCACGCGCTCGATCGCAGAGTCTCTCGCGAGCAGGCATTCGAATCTCAGGGTTCTCGAGAACCCTCGTCGCCTCTCCAGCGCCGCACGGAACATCGGGATCCGCGAGGCCCGGGGCGAGTTGATCGTCGTCGTGGACGGCCACTGCGAACTGGAGG
The DNA here is from genome assembly GCF_011064615.1 of Aquisphaera insulae. GTDB lineage: Bacteria > Planctomycetota > Planctomycetia > Isosphaerales > Isosphaeraceae > Aquisphaera > Aquisphaera insulae. Next base: position 35,557 of record NZ_JAALJH010000059.1, read on the forward strand.
GCCGCCGCTATCTTCGCGACCTGGCCGACGCCTTCGCCCGGAGTGGTGCCGACTGCATCGGCCGTCCCCAGCCCCTTGACGTCACGGGAGCAACCCCACTCCAGCGGGCCATCGCCGCCGCCCGATCGAGCTGGCTGGGCCATCATCCCGACTCGTTCATCTATTCGACCGAGGAGCAGTTCGTCCCGGCCCAGAGCGTGGCCGTGGCGTATCGCCGCGAGGTCTTCGACCGCGTGGGCGCGTTCGACGAGCGATTCGATGCCTGCGAGGACGTCGAGCTGAACCACCGATTAGACCGGGCGGGCGTTCGCTGCTTCTTCACGCCGACGGCCCAGGTGCGTTACTTCCCCCGGTCCAGCCTACTGGGCCTGTTCCGTCAGATGTCCCGCTACGGTCGCGGCCGAGTCCGGCTGTTACGAAAGCACCCCGAGACCTTTTCACCCGGCGGCCTCATCCCGGCCGCCTGGTTGATGGGACTATCCGTCGGCCCGCTGCTGGCAATGACCTGGCCCCCCCTATGGTGGATCTACGGCGGTACGATCGCCGTCTATCTCCTCGCCGTCCTGGCGACCTCAGCCGTGATCGCCGCGCAACGACGCGAGCCGCGGCTGCTGGGCTGGCTCCCCCTGGTGTTCTCGACCGTCCACGCCGGGGCGGGGTGGGGGGCGCTTGCCGAATTTGTGGCCGGCTGTCGGCTGATCGTCCCGCCAGGGTAGTCGCTGGGCTCCCCGGATTGACACCCGCGCTTTGCCGAAGAGGGGCGCGTCTTTACGACAAGAGAGGCTCCATGATGGCGGTATCATCTCCGAACACGATCGAACGGGACCTCGCCCTGGATGACTTGATCGTCATCGCCGGAGCGGGGGGCTTCATCGGCGGTGCCTTAACCCGCTACTTCCACGACAAGGGCTTCAGCAGAATCCGAGCAGTCGACCGCAAGCCGCTGCCGGATTGGTTCCAGCGAGTGCCGGGCGTGGAATGCCTGTCGATGGACCTGGGCGAGAAGGCGAACGCCACCCGGGCCGCCGAGGGTGCCACGGAGGTCTACAACCTGGCCGCCGACATGGGGGGCATGGGCTTCATCGAGCAGTTCCGCATAGAGTGTCTGCGTAGCAGCCTGATCAACACGCACCTGATCGACGCCGCCTGGCGAGCCGGGGTTCGCCGCTATTTCTACGCCTCGACGGCCTGCGTCTACAACACTGAACTCCAGAAGGACCCCAATGTCCGGGCACTGAAGGAGTCGGACGCATACCCGGCGATGGCCGAGCGCGGATATGGCTGGGAGAAGCTGTTCGCCGAGATGTTCTGTGAGGAGTACTGGGCCGAGCGGGGCCTTAAGACGCACATTGCCCGGTTCCATAACGTCTACGGGCCGAATGGGACGTGGTTCGGCGGCCGAGAGAAGGTGCCGGCGGCGATCTGCCGCAAGGTCATCGAGGCCAAGGACACAGGCAAGACCGAGATCGAGATCTGGGGCGATGGTACGCAGACGCGGAGCTTCTGTTTTGTCGAGGACTGCGTCGTCGGGATCGACCATATCACACATTGCAACCGGCTGATCGCGACTCCGATCAACCTCGGTACCCAGGACATAATCTCGATCAACGACCTGGTTAGCCTGGTCGAGGACATCGGCGGCGTGAAGCTGACCCGTCGGTACAAGCTCGATGCCCCCCGCGGCGTCGCCGGGCGGAACAGCGACAACACGTTCATAAAGAGCGTCTTGAACTGGGAGCCCAGCACGCCCTTACGTACCGGGATAACCAAGACTTACGCGTGGATCGAGGAGCAGTACCACGATAGAAAATCCGGCAAGCGGGTTGTCCAGGACTGAGCAAAAGAACCCGCTCAATAGGAGTCCTGTAGTGACCGAACCGATCCGAGTCTTGGAACTCCGTTGCGCCGATGGGCCCGGTGGCGGCCCAGAGAAAACGATCTTGCACGGTGCAGCTCGATCCGATCCTTCACGTTTCGCTATCACCGTTTGCTACCTTCGCCATCAGCAAGACGCAGATCAATCAATCCGGGGACGGGCCGAGGAACTCTGCTTGGATTACTGCGAGATCCGACAACGCGGCCCACTGGACGTACGCGCGTTCAAGGAACTTCAAGACCTGGTCCGGGCACGACAGATCGACATCGTCCATGTCCATGACTACAAGACGGACTTCCTCGGGCTCTGGCTTGCCCGCAGTTCGCAAGTGATACTGGTCGCGACGGCCCACGGCTGGACCGGACACAGCCGACGGGAACGCTGCTTTTATTATCCCTTGGACCTCCTCCTCCTCACGCGGTATCCTATCGCTATTGCCGTATCAGGACAAATCCGAGACATATTGATCAAACATGGCACTGCCCCCGACCGGATTCGTACGATAGTCAATGGCATTGATCATCAAATATACCGACAAGATCCGACTCGAATCGAAGCGGTTCGATCCGGCTACGGACTGAAATCCGACGAGGTCGTGATCGGTGCCGTAGGTCGTCTCGAGCCTCAAAAGAGATTTGACCTGCTATTGCAGGCATTTGCGCTACTCAGACCGGTTCGGCCCGGGCTCAGACTTCTCATAGCCGGTGAGGGAAGCTGTCGATCTGAATTGGAATCACAGGCGGACAGCCTGGGCCTGAATGGGTCATGCCGGCTCCTCGGCCATTGTGCCAACGTAATCGAGTTCTTCCAAGCGATCAACGTTTGTGTGCAGTCCTCCGACTACGAGGGGACATCGAACGTGGTGCTCGAAGCCATGGCGATGGAGGTTCCCGTGGTCGCCACGGCCGTGGGGGGAACCGCTGAGATTGTGGAGGACGGGGTTCACGGGATCATTCTGCCACCCAGAGATCCAGTAGCAATGGCCGACGCTATCGCGAAGGTACTCGACGAACCGGAGGCGACGGAGGCCAGGGTCCGGGCAGCCCGATCGCGTGTCGAGACGGAGCTTTCCTTTCAAAAGAGGCAGCAGAGACTCGAGGCCGTCTACGAGGAGCTGGTGGAGTCGCACAATCGGTGAACGGAAGCCGTCTCTGTCCGATGACAAGAGCATCAGCGGACGCCGAGGGCGATTTGATGACAGCTCCACGTAATTCCATGTCATTGCATAATATGGCGAATTCAAGTCAGCCCATCCGTGTCTGTTTCCTGATCGATCGCCTCATGATGGGTGGCACCGAGACACAGCTCCTGGCACTGATCCGCAACCTCGATCGCTCGCTAATACAACCCTACCTGGCGCTACTCGACGGGGAGGAAGAGGCGTCCCGGGCTCTCGAGCCGGCCGGCTGCCCCGTAACGCGATTGGGCGTGAAGCGACTTCTCTGCCTCGGCTCCCTCGGCAAGCTGCTAGCATTCTGCCGCTTCCTGAGGCGGGAGCGGATCGATGTCCTCCAGGTCTACTTCCCGGATAGCACCTACTTTGGGACCCTCGCCGGCCGCTTGGCCGGCGTGAGGTCCATCCTGCGGACCCGTAACAATATCAACCATTGGATGACCGCGACGCACCGCCTACTGGGGCAGATCCTCAATCGATGGGTGACCGTTACGGTCTGCAATTGTGAGGCAGCTCGAGAGGCCATCCTGGCCGACGAGCGGCCGGACCCCGATTCCGTAGTAGTGATCGAGAATGGGGTCGACATCGAGCGGTTCGCGCACATCTCGCCGGTGAGTCCGAAGCGTGACCGGTCCCGGCCTCGTCGCGTAGGAATGGTGGCCAACCTCCGGCCGGTCAAGGGGGTCGATCTGTTCATCCAGGCCGCAGCCATCGTTGCCGCGAAAGCCCCGGACGTGACGTTCCACGTGGCGGGCGAGGGCCCCCAACGTCCCGAATTGCAGGACTCTATCAAGGGACTGGGGCTCGTAGACCGCCTTCAGCTTCACGGCCGAGTCGATGACATTCCGATGTTCCTTGCCGAGCTGGACGTCGCCGTCCTCAGCTCCCGCGCCGAAGGGATGCCCAATGCTCTGCTCGAGTACATGGCAGCCGGTCGTCCTATCGTGGCGGCGAACGTCGGCGGCGTACCGAGCGTTGCGTCGCAAGGGGTCCATGCCTGGCTCGTCACACCGGAGTCGCCCGAATTGCTCGCCGAAGCCCTGTCCGGTTTGCTCGACAACCCCCGGAGGGCGGCGGAACTGGCTGCGGCCGGGCGAGAGCACGTCCAGTCCCGCTTCTCCCGAGCGGCCTCGGTCGGCCGGTTCGAGAGGCTCTTCCGCGACGTTTCGTCGGCTTGACGATGCCCCTCGGCTCCCGCCACGACGACGAGGCATAGAGCCGGCCACGCTTACCGAGAGCGAACGAGAATGTCGACCAACCGCAGGCCGGGCATCGCGATCCTCGATGAAGAACTTCCTTACCCTCCCGACTCGGGCAAGCGGATCCGCACGTTGAATCTGGTGCGTCGCCTGGCGGATCGCTTTCGCATTGTCTTCATCGGTCACCAGGGACTCGGGCCCGAACAGACCCGCGACGCCGAGGTCTTCCTCCGCGATCACGGGATCGAGCCCGTGGTCGTCGAGTGCTCCGTGGCCGTCAATGGGGGACCACTGTTTTACGGACGTCTGGCGGCTAACCTGTTGTCTCCGCTGCCGTACTCAGTCCAGCGTCACAGCACTGCCCAGATGCAGACGGCCGTGCGCCGGATGGAGATCGAGAGCCGCATCAACCTCTGGCAGGTGGAATGGACTCCCTACGCCCAGAGCTTGAGGGGCCGGGTCCACTCGCCCTGGGTCGTGATGGCCCACAACATCGAGTCCCAGATCTGGCGGAGATATTACGAGACGGAAACCAACCCCTTGAAGAAATGGTACATAGGCCGACAGTTCCGCAAGTACCTGGACTTCGAGCGCGTGATCTTCAACGAAGCGGGCGAAGTCATCGTCGTGAGCGAGCCCGACGCCCGGCTAGCCCACGAGCTCTACGGGAGGTCCGAGGTCGAGGTGGTTAGCAACGGGGTCGACATCGACCACTATCTCCCAGGAACCACTCCGCGGGACTCAAAGGCTATCTTGTACGTCGGCGCTCTTTTCTGGCGCCCCAACCTCGACGCCGTCCAAGTCCTGCTCAGGGAAGTACTGCCACGCGTGCTCGCCGAGGAGCCCGATGCCCGGCTCCAAGTCGTCGGCCGCGACCCCCCCCCATGGCTCGCCGCAGAGGTTGCCCGGGCATCGAATGCCACCCTCTATCCGAGCGTGCCCGACGTCCGCCCCTTCCTCCAGGGATGCGGACTCCTGGCTGTCCCACTCCGCATAGGAGGCGGGTCCCGGCTGAAGATCCTCGAGGCACTGGCCTGCCGCTGCCCGGTCGTTTCGACCAGTGTCGGCAGCGAGGGACTGGACCTGGTCGACGGCCGGGACTATATCCGGGCTGACGACCCCGCGGAGATGGCCGCGGCCATCGTGCGCTGCATCCGTGATCCCCGCCTGGCCAATGAGCTGGCACGATCGGGACGCGACAGAATCCTGGAGAGCTACTCCTGGGACCCGCTGGCCCAGCGGTTGGGAGAAATCTGGGAGACTCGGCTCCGAACGGCCGCACGACCGGGAGCCCCGCCACGGCGACCATGCGGCCTAAGCTCCGGGCAGATCGCCGAAGATCGAGGATGGCCGGCCGGGAGTTCTTCTGAAGAAGAGATCGATTCACGAGGCTTGGCATGATTATCGAAAGCGACTACCTGACCGAAGGGCTTTTCGGCCAGATCTTTATCTGGATGCTAGAGGTCCTGCCCTACATCGAGTCGCGAGGATGGAAGCCAGAATGGCGTATCCGATCCCGCAACTACGGCGACCCTGAGACCGCAAACATCTTTCCCGGTATCATCCGGACCAACTACGATCCCGAGCCGGGAGGCGAAATTCAGTCGTTCGAAAAACTGAATTTCTTTCATAAACATCAGTTCCGGCATAACTACCGGGCGGCCAACCGACTCTGGAACACCTACTTTCGCTTCACGGACGACATCTACGAGCGCCTGTACGCCTTCCAGCGGGAGAACCTCGAGGGCGAGACGGTTCTGGGGATCCACTATCGGGGTACAGATAAGAACGTAGACCGATTCCAGACAAACCCGACCTCCCGCTATCAATTCCTCTGCATTGTGGAGGACTTCCTCCGAGTCCATCCGGATGTCACCTCGGTGTTCGTCGCGTCTGACGACACGCGATTCATCGAGGCCATGTGCGGGTTCCCGCGGGTCCGGTTCTATCAGCAGGCCCGCTCCCAAGACGGGCGGCCGCTGTGGAACGACCAGAAGTGCACCGACAAGCAGGCCCTCGCCAAGGACGCCATCCTCGACAGCCTGACCCTGTCGCACTGCCGGTACGTCCTGAAGAGCATGTCGCAGCTTTCTGCCTTCGTGAAGATCTTCAATCCGGACGTCGAGGCTTATCGGGGATCCGCCTGCAAGCCCGACTGGTTTCCCGAGGCCTACGTGCCGCTTTACCGGAGTGAGGACAGGGCGGTCAAGGGCCTTCTCCGCGTCCTCCAACGTGGAGACGCGCGGGCGCCAATCCACACCAAGGCAATCGAGGCCCCGGAACGAATCGGTAGGCTCGCCTCGCAGGTCTGGAAGCGGCGGGGCACCCTCGCCTCTCGGACGCGGCTGGCCCTGTTCGGCAAGTGACCGGCCGCGCCAGGCCGAAGAGGAGACAGGAGAGGCCCATGGCCACGATCAAGCCCGCCGCCTGGCTGAAGGAACACCAGCGCAACGTCTATTCCCAGGCCGGGGAGGACGGCATCGTCCAGAAGATCCTTGAGTTGCTGCCGCAGAACGACGGCTGGTGCGTCGAGTTTGGTGCCTGGGACGGCGTCGAGTTGTCCAACACCCGCAACCTCATCCGCAACCGGGGCTACTCAGCCGTCCTGATCGAGGGGAGCGTGGAGCGGTTCCGCGCTCTGCAGAGGAACTGCGCCAGTGACCCGAACACCATCGCCATCAATACGTTTATCGGCTTCGAGAAGGACAATGACCTCGACCGAGTCCTGGCCTCGACCCCAATCCCGCCCGATTTCGATTTCCTGTCGATCGACATCGATGGAAACGACTACCACATCTGGCGGGGGATGTCGGCCTACCGGCCGAAGGCGGTGTGCATCGAGTTCAACCCGACGATCCCCCCGCAGCTTCGCTTCGTCCAGCCAGCCGACCCGCGCGTCAACCAGGGCGCGAGCTTGCTCTCGCTGGTCGAGCTGGGCAAGGAAAAAGGCTACGAACTGGTCTCGGCGTCGCGGTTCAACGCGTTCTTCGTCCGGGCCGAGGACTTCCCACTCTTCGAGATCGAGGACAACCGCCCCGAGGCCCTCTGGACCGACCTGGAGAGCATTACCTACCTCTTCTCGGGGTACGACGGCCGGGTCTTCCTGCAAGGTAGCCGCAAGTTCCCGTGGCACAAAATCGCCTTCCGCGAGACAAGGGTCCAACACCTCTCCCGGTTCCTTCAAAGTTATCCCGGCAACTATACAATACTGCAAATGATTGGCTTCGCCATCTATTTGTTGTTGCACGAACCTCGCATGTTCGTCAAGGAATCCGGCGAGAGGCTCCGGCTGCTCCGGCGGCGCTGGGCACGGAGGTTCAAGGGGCGGTCATCCTGATCGACGCCCTGGAGAGCCCAGAATGACCACGCCCGTTACGGCCGACGAAGCTGGCGGGGCGGTGTTGCCCCAAGGCATCGGCATCATGAATCATTTTCAGGCCATTCCAAAAGAGGAGAGCAAGTTTCATGGGAGGGTCGATCTCGGATCCCGTTATGGGGGTGTCCTCGGCCATCACTCGCCTCTCCGGCGCGCGGGTGCCCAGGATCTGCATTGAGACTGGTACTTATCGGGGAGAGAGCACCGTGCGATTCGCCTCGCTATTCAGCGAGGTCCACACCATCGAGTTGAGCGAGCAGTGGCACTCGTTCTCGAAGGAGAAGCTGGCCTCCTACCCCAACGTGACCTGCCACTTCGGCGACAGCGTTGAGGTGCTTCGCACGCTGCTTCCGACCATCGGGGAGCCGGCGGTCTTCTTCCTCGACGCCCACTATTCAGGCGGGACCACCGCCATGGGGTCCGAGGAGGTCCCACTGTTGCGGGAACTGGAGCTAATCTGCCGGCGTGAGCAGAAGGACACTCTGATCATCGACGACTCGCGGCTCATTGGCAAGGCCGGCGAATGCGGCTATGATGGCGACTCGATCTATCCCCGAATGGCCTATGATTGGCGGAACGTGACCACGCGGAAGATTCGGGAGATCACCGGGACGGCACTGCATAACCCCTGGGTCTCCTGGTGGGACAAGATCCTCATCCTGAGGAATCGAGCCCTGCCGCAGGGGCTGCTGACCACCCTCCTGGCCTCACCTTTCAATGTCGTTGATGTTCCCCTCCGTCTGGGCAAGCGGATGGCTCGCGCGACTCTGAAACATTGACGGGCCGCCTGCCGGGGAGACCCACGGGCGGCCGTCAGCACCTCGGCGTAACGGGGCCGAGATTGGAACACGGCTGACGATGATCTATCTGTTGATCGGCTACATGTGGCTGTTTGTCCACCGGCCGTTTGAAATCTGGAGCTGGATGGGTTCTTGGCACATCGAGCGGATCTATCTCATCTTCACTGCGGCGTACTGGCTTATCGGTTCCCCTGGGAAGACCTGGATCAACAACCGGTTGATACCTGCCTTCTTCTTCTTCGGCATCACCTTCGTCCTCGCCTACGTCGCCAGCCCCTACCAGAACTACCTGACCAGCAGCAGGACGTTCGAGGAATATCCCAAGCTCTTCGTCTTTTTCGTGCTGGCCCTCACAAGTATACATAGCGAGCGGGACCTCAGGCTCTTGACGACGGGATATCTCGTCATCCTCGGCCTCTATATGAGCCACTCGCTGCTGGAGTTCCATCGTGGCCGCCACGTCTATCGGATGGGCATCCCGCGCATGATCGGTGTCGACGAAACGTTCAATGACCCCAACACCTTCGCCGCCACGATCCTCTACTCCCTGCCGCTCTCCCTCCCGTTCTGGCCGGAGGCCTCCACGCGACGACGCCTCCTGATCCTCTATTACATGGGCCTATCGGTGGCCTGCATCCTCCTGACGGGATCGCGATCCGGGCTCGCCGGCCTGATCTGCTTCGGCGCCTTGTGCTTCAGGAGGCTACTGGGGAACTGGAAGGTGCTGTTCCTGGTAGCGGCCGCGGTCCCGCTGAGTTGGAGCGTGCTGCCGGATAATCTCAAAGACCGATTCCGTTCGATCTTCGACCCGAGCGTCGGCCCGAAGAATGCCCAGGAGTCGGCGGAGGGGAGATTGACGGGGCTGTACGACGGCATCGCGCTGTGGCAAGGAAGTCCTGTGCTTGGAGTGGGGCCCGGGGCGCACGGGGCGGCGACAGGCCTCGGGATGCAGTCACACAACCTGTACGGTCAGGTGCTTGGGGAGACCGGGACCCTCGGCGCCCTGGGCCTACTGAGCATCATCGCCGGCTTTGCCCTCAACGCGATGGAGGCCCGGCGGCTCGCTCGTCATCGGCCATCGCCCGATTCCCAGTTCCTCGCCGGCCTGTCAATGAGCATTCTAATGTCCGTGGGCCTCCTACTGTTCAAGGGATATAGCGACCACAACCTCTACCGCTACACCTGGCTCTGGTTCGGGCTCTTTCAGGCGGCCGCGGTCCAGTTCCTCAGAGGAACCCCGGAGGGGGCCGAGCCCGTGTGGGAGGACCACGCCGAGGGGGGCGGCGTGAAAGCCCTCCGATCGCGGCGCTGCGTACCGTACGCTGGGGGGACCAGTTCCGTTTAGGATAGGTAGGCCCATCACGCTCGCCTGGCCCGGACGCGCGAGCCCCGAATCCGCGGGACCCGCTCCTCCCACCAGTAGTGTCGAGACGTCCGATAAGCGGGGGTTCCCCCGAAAGCCCGTGACCTTCTGGATCGTGGAGACGAGTTGCCATGGATTTCTACGCCCCCGTTGCACGCGCGTTCATCGGACCGCTCTGGGCCGCCTGGGAGCGCAGCCCTTATCTCCGGCATTTCCGCGAGCTGAAGGACCGGGAGTACGAGGCCGCTCCAGTCGCCCAGAAGAAGCAGTGGGACGTCCTGCGGGGAATGATCCGCCACGCCTTCGATGAGGTCCCATACTATCAGTCCGTCTGGACAGGCGCAGGCATCGACCCGGAGCGGATCCAGGATTGGAATGACTTCGAGAGCATCCCTGTCCTGACCAAGGCCGACATCCGCGCGCACGGACCGGAGCTGATCGCTCGTGGATATGATCGACGTGACCTGAGGAGGAAGGCGACATCTGGCTCGACTGGGGTGTCGCTGGAGGTGTGGGTTGACGAGCCGAGCATGCAGTTCAAGCGGGCTTGCACGCTGCTCGCAGACGAGCGCAGCGGCTGGCGATTCGGCGAGCCGGTGGCGATGATCTGGGGAAACCCCGAGTACCTCAAGCGGGGCTGGCGGGGCCGACTCCGCAACACCCTGCTAGAGAGGGCCCGATACCTCGACACACTCAAGATGGACGAGGAGACGATGGCCCGGTTCGCTGCCGAGTTGACTCGACGCCCCCCCTCTCTGATCTTCGGCCACGCGCACTCCGTCTACCTGTTTGCCGAGTTCGTCCACTCGCGCGGCCTCGGGCCCATCCGCCCGCGGGGAGTCATCACCAGCGCCATGATCCTGCACGACTGGCAACGGCAAGCGATCGAGGGCACCTTCGCCTGCAAGGTCACAAACCGCTACGGGTGCGAGGAAGTAAGCCTGATCGCCTCCGAGTGCGAGCGACATGAAGGGTTACACGTCAATGGCGATGGTGTCTATGTCGAACTTATCCGGGACGGCCGGCCCGTGGGGCCGGGTGAACCGGGCTCGGTGGTCGTGACAGACTTGACCAACCGCGCCATGCCAATCATCCGCTACCAGGTGGGGGACGTCGCCAGTTGGGCCGACCATCCTTGCTCTTGCGGTCGCGGGATGCCCCTGCTCGAGAGGGTCGAGGGACGAGAGGCCGATTTCGTCTCGACGATACACGGAGAGCTCATTTCCGGAATCTCCTTGACCGAGAACTTTGCGATGTTGGTTCCCGGCATCGCTCAACTACAGATCATCCAGGAGGAGTTCGATCGATTCACATTTCGGATCGTCAAGGGAGATGACTTCGGACCCGAGAGTCTAAGCCGAATAGCGGAACTCGTGGCTCAAAGATTCGGGCAAGAAAGCAAATTCGACTGCGAGTTCGTCGGAATGATACCCCAGGAGCCTTCGGGGAAATATCGCTTCTGTATATCCAAACTTCCTAATGCATTCTCGGATCACAAAATCAGTGTTGTCTCAATCCAATAGTCGCAACATTTGTACGCTGCGTCGTGAATACTACCAACAACTACGGAGTAACCGTCCGCGTGGAAAAATCAATCCCGGCACGAAGCCTCGCCAGCTAAGGGGTCATCATCTGGCCGAATGTAACCCTGACCGACGACCGTCTCCCGCAGCCCCTGGCTCGCGGTCTTCGCGCGTGGATGCACAGCATGGAGCAAGAGATCACAAATAGCGCCTCGCCTCTCGACGGAGAGCAGCGGCGGACAGCCTCGGCGGGTCGTGGCGGCATGGCCTCCGCTCCGCAACGACGACGTCCGCGACTCGCGGTCAGTTCCGCAGTCAACTGGCTCGGCTTCGCCGCCAGGATCATCGTCTCCTTCTTCATGGCACCCATCCTGATACACGGCCTGGGGGATCGCCGCTATGGAATGTGGTCTCTCGTCGAGTCAGTGATTGCCTATCTATCACTGTTTGATTTGGGACTTGCCGTGACTCTCGTCCGTTTCGGGGCTCGATTTGAGGCCCAGCGGGATTGGCGATCCTTCAATCGAGTCTACAGCACCACCCTGATCCTGTTCGCTGGCATCGGCTGGATTGTGTTCGGAATCACCCTTGTTCTCGCGTTGGGTTGGGAACGTCCACTCGGTGTCCCCACCGACCTCTCGGCTGAAATTCGCTACCTGTTGCTCCTGCTTGGGCTAAACATGGCACTCAGCCTACCACTGGGTGTCTACTCAACGCTCTTCGATGCACTTGGCCAATACCCGACCAAGGTCGCGATCCGCACTTCCTGGACATTAGTCTCGGCCGCCCTGCTCGTGACGGCCATCCGATCCGGGCACGGTCTGATCACGGTAGGACTTGTTACCGTCGCTTGTACCCAGGCCGAGAACTTGATGATGGCCGCGGTGATCCACCGGCTCGTTCCCGATCTTCGCTTTTTGGCCAGTTCCGTAAACCGAAAGTCGATCCGAGAAATCTGGGGTAACAGTGCCTATGCTCTCGTCGCCATGATCGCGGGCAGGATCTCCTTTCAGACCGATGCCCTGGTCATCGGTGGCTTCCTGGCCCCCCAGTGGATCACGTTCTTCGTAATTGCCGCTCGATTGGTGGAGTATTCGAAGGATGCGGTCCGGGCGTTCACATTGCCTTTCACATCGGCGTTCAGCGCCCATGAAGCGGCCGGTGACATTCGGGCGATCCAACGATCATTTCTGACGGGCACTCGGGCGATGCTCTGGATCATGGCCCCTGTGCAAGCTGGCCTCCTGACATTGGGGAAGTGCTTCCTTGCTCTGTGGGTGGGGCAAGACCATGCCTCCTCATCGTTCCCAGTGCTTGTCATATTGGCCTTACCACTAATGCCCTTCGTGGCCCAGATCGTCGCGGCTCGAGTGCTTTATGGATTGGGACGCCTTTCCATGTTCTCAATCATAGTGTCATCGGAAGCGATCGTGAACCTCTTGGGTAGCCTGGCCCTGATTCGCCCGCTCGGAATCCGAGGAGTCGCTCTGTCTACGACGGTGCCGAACCTGGTGGCGAACATTTTCGTGATTGCCATGGTATGTCGACTTCTAGACATTCGGATTCGAGACTATGTGATCTTGTCGTGGGCGAAGCCGACTCTCCTCGGTGCAGCTGTCTTCATTGCATGGTTTTCACTCAACCATATCTTCCCGATCGATTCGTGGACGTCCTTCCTGAGCGTCGGCCTCTTAGGTACGATCGCGTATGCTGGCGTCGCGCTCCTCTGGGAGTTGGGCCGGACAAGGATCCAGGAGTGGGCAAGATTCTCGGCCACTCCTGTCCCTTAGCAGAGGAGCCGACTCCAATCGATTGAGAGGAGGGGTATCCAAGCCTGGAGAGTCGTCAGAGCGTGATGCCGATGCTCTGGTTCCCCGTCAGTTCGACTACTTGGGACTGAGTCCTGTTTCCCGCCGTGACCTTCACCGTGAACGGGCCTAAGTTGGTAGTCGTGACCTTGGAAGGATCGGCCCCCGGCTGTGCGTACAGAGTCGCGAGCACCATGATGCCGGTGAACCGCCCTTCGGCGTTGCTGGTGCCGGAGTAGACCAATCTGTTATTGCCATCGAAGACGCTCACGTTGGCTCCTGAGACCGCATTGCCAGAGGAACCGGTGACCGTGCCGTTGAGTTGCCAGCCGATCGTGACATCTTCTGCCGCATTGCCGAGGAATGTGATCCTCGGCGTCGCCCCGTTGGTGTAGTTCATACTAATCAGGCGGATATTATGTGTAGTATTTGCCCAGCTTCCGGCCGCAATGCTCGTGTAAGTCATTGCCGCACCGCTGGCTGACTTGGCGATCGTATTCCCTGTGAATGTGACATCCTGATTTAGCAGCCCGTAGGAGTCGTTGTCACCTATGTTCAATGACGTCACGTTGCTCTCGAAAGTGTTGCCGATGAGAGTCAGGCCGGTACCGGCATCGAGCCCGGAGATCGATAGCCCCAGAGCACTGGAGGCGTAGGGGCCCGAAAGGTTGGGGGCTGGCGACAACACGATCCCCTTGAAAGTGTTGTTTTGCAGGATCACATTCGAGTTCTGGTTCTGACCTGAGCCATTCAAGAACGTGAGCCTTGCACCGATCGCACTCCAATCCTGGTCCACGGAAGTATGAGCATAGAACATGTTATTGTATATATTTATATTGCTTACAGTGCCAACTCTCGCCCTGATCCGCAAGGCGGTCGCTTCCATCGAGGTCTGCCCGTACTCCAGGAACGGATGTTCCTGCACATCGACGGAATTGTCGTGGATCGTCCCGTTCGTGATAACCCCAGAGTCAATGCCGTCCAGCATGATACCGCGGCCGTTGACCTGGACGATCGTGTTGTTTGCGACCTCGAACGAGTCAACTCCTGGGGCGAACGCGATGGCGTAACTATCGGTGACTAGTGCACTAATGCGAATATCGTTGTTCTTGATAATGATCGAGGAAAAGTTGGTCCTCGAAGCTCTTTGATACCCGGAGACAACGATCCCCCCCGCAAGACTGCCGCTGATGTGGTTCCCCTGGATGTTGAGCGCCCCTTGAGATCGCTGCAACTCGATGGCCGGCCCGTCGTGCATGCGGTTCGTCATGCGGAGAATGCCGCCTGTGATCGTACTGTTGGTGATCGTGGCTCCGTTTGTCCAGTATCCGTCGATGCCCGAGGCATCATTGCCATTGACGAAGATCGCAACATTTTTCACGGTGAAACCGCCGGTCATCTCCTCCAGGAAAAGTGCTGAGTTGGCGTATGCGAAGGCCTGGCCAGCGGCAATCGTCCCGTTCTCGATCGTGAAATTCTGGACACGGCCCACGTTGGCCAAGACCGAAGGAGTTTGGAGTTGTGTGCCGAATTTCCAGTAATCAGGCGAGGCGACGACGCCATAGTCGCCCGAAGGGACGAGCATGGAATAGTCGGCGTCCGCGATGAACGTCTGGCCCCCCACGGCCGTGACATCCACCTTCAACTTGACGGCGTTGGTGGTCGTCGGTGTGAATGTGACTACCGGAGCATAACCACGAGTCGCCGAGGCCGAATTCGCACTCCCAAGCACTGCCCCGGTCACGGTGTCGATCACGGAAAGCGTCACCGTAGCTTCCTGGTTGTTCACTGCGGGAACTTTCACGCTGATCACTGCAGTGTAGTCGCGGTTAGCCTGGGGGATGGTGATCGCACTGGAGACGATAGTCGACGTGCCGGTGATCCCCGGAATCTCGAGAAGTTGGTTGCCCCACCAACCGGTTTGCCAGTTTGCTGTGGACGTGGTCTTGATCGTCGCCCCGGGTGCGTTAGAAACATCCCAACTTGGGGGAGCCTGACCGGGGGTTCCTGTTTCGAATCCTCCATTCGGGACCACGATCGGCGAGCTATTGCAGTAAGTGATCGTGTGACCATTGAGGTCGAAGGTAATGCCGCTGGCTAGTGCGATGAATGCGGTGCCGCTTGTCGTGACATCCGTCTGGAGTTGGTAGGTCACGCCCGGTTTAGTTAGGTAGTATGGTGCGGGACCGTTAGCTTGAAGCCACGTCGCATCGATGGGAATCACCGTTGCCGCAACAATCACGATGGTGGCTGTGGATAGCACGCTGGTTCCTCCGTCCTTGTCTGTGACCGTTAGGCCCACGGTGTAGGTGCCCGGCGAACTGTAGCTATGTGAAGGGGTCTGGCCCGTTCCTGTCGTCCCATCGCCGAAGGCCCAATTATACGCGAACCCCGCGAGCAAGTCAGCCGTGTTGGGATCCTTCGCCGATCCCACGAAGGCCACGGGCGATCCGACATTTCCGTTAGTTGGTCCGGAGATCGAGGCTGTCGGTGCGACGTTTGCGACGTTGACCACCATGGTGGAAGTGGCGGTGCTGCCGGCGCTGTCTGTCACGGCCAGGACAACGTTGTATATACCGTTGTCGGCATAAGTATGAGTCGGAGTGAGCGTTCCGGTTGCCGTTGCACCGTCGCCGAAGTTCCAGTACATGGCGGTATATGGAGCGGATCCTCCAGTGACCGCGCCAGCGAACGTCACGCTGGTGTTCTCAGTGGTTGTGAGTGCTCCGCCTGCGCTGACCGTCAGAGATGATGAAGACGTGATCGTTAAGGTGGATGTCGCGGCCGTGCTCACGCCACCGTCCTTGTCCTTCGCCGTCACCGAAACCGTGTAGTTGCCGGCCGAGGCATAGGCGTGCGTCGGGGTCGCGCCGGTGCCGGTCGTGCCGTCGCCGAAGTTCCACGCATACGTGAAGCCGGCGGCCGTGTCCGCCGGGCTCGGGTCCGTCGCCGTGGCCTTGAACGACACCGGCGTGCCCGCGGTCCCGGTCGACGGCGCATTGAGAGTGGCGGTCGGCGTCACGTTCGCCACCGTCACGACCGTGCTCGAGATACCGCTACGGCCCAGGGCATCAGTCACGGTCAGAGTCGCTGTGTACGTACCCTGATCGGCATAGACGTGCGAGGGGGCCAGGGGGCCCGAGAGTGAGGTCGCCGTCGCCGGTTCGATGAAAAGGCCGCCGATCACGGCGTTCGCACCCGCCAGGCACGTCACCTTGAACTGGACGTGACCACCCAGGTTCCAGCTCACGTACTGACCGCCCGAAAAACCGCTCACCGTCCGGCTATCCAGCACCACCCCGGTCGAGGCATCGACCACGTCGATCCGCTCCGAACGCTTCGTCGTATCATAATCCATCAGGTACAGCGACAGACGGTGAGCCTGGCCGTCGGTCAGATTCACGTCCACCGTGAAAGAGGAGCCGTACCAGCACGCGGCAACCCGCGTCGTCGAACCTGCCGCCGTCTTCTGGAGGGCCCGCACGTCCGTCGTGGACGAGGCCCACGTGTAGGACCACTGGCCGGAAGGGGTCACGGCCGCGTAGGACGGATAGCTCGAAGCGTCACCCAGCACGTTGTAGCCAGCGAGACCGTAGACTCCCTTCCAGTTCCCCTGCGTCGCGGTGTCCGTTCCGATGTAGGTGGCCGCGTTCCCACTGACGGTCTTCCCGCTGAACGAGGTGCCGTCGCCGTAGTTCCACGTGTAGGTGTACGGGCCCGTCCCGCCGGCAACCGACCCGACCAAGGTCATCGAAGACCCCTCGTTCCCCGCCAGAGGCGTGCCTGCGCTGATGACCAGGGCCGACGTGATCGTCACGACCTTGGTGACGGCGGTGCTCACACCACCGTCCTTGTCCTTCGCCGTCACCGAAACCGTGTAGTTGCCGGCCGAGGCATAGGCGTGCGTCGGGGTTGCGCCCGTGCCGGTCGTGCCGTCGCCGAAGTTCCACGCATACGTGAAGCCGGCGGCCGTGTCCGCCGGGCTCGGGTCCGTCGCCGTGGCCTTGAACGTCACCGGCGTGCCCGCGGTCCCGGTCGACGGCGCATTGAGGGTCGCGGTCGGCGCCACGTTCGCCACCGTCACGACCGTGCTCGAGATACCGCTACGGCCCAGGGCATCAGTCACGGTCAGAGTCGCTGTGTACGTACCCTGATCGGCATAGACGTGCGAGGGGGCCAGGGGGCCCGAGAGTGAGGTCGCCGTCGCCGGCTCGATGAAAAGGCCGCCGATCACGGCGTTCGCACCCGCCAGGCACGTCACCTTGAACTGGACGTGACCGCCCAGGCTCCAGCTCACGTACTGACCGCCCGAAAAACCGCTCACCGTCCGGCTATCCAGCACCACTCCGGTCGAGGCATCGACCACGTCGATCCGCTCCGAACGCTTCGTCGTATCATAATCCATCAGGTACAGCGACAGACGGTGAGCCTGGCCGTCGGTCAGATTCACGTCCACCGTGAATGAGGAGCCATACCAGCACGCGGCAACCCGCGAGGTCGTACCCGCCGCGGACTTCTGAAGGGCCCGCACGTCCGTCGTGGACGAGGCCCACGTGTAGGACCAATGGCCGGAAGGGGTCACGGCCGCGTAGGACGGATAGCTCGAAGCGTCACCCAGCACGTTGTAGCCAGCGAGACCGTAGACTCCCTTCCAGTTCCCCTGCGTCGCGGTGTCCGTTCCGATGTATGTGGCGGTGTTCCCGCTGAACGAGGTGCCGTCGCCGTAGTTCCACGTGTAGGTGTACGGGGCCGTTCCACCGGCCAACGTGCCGGTGAAAGGCACGCTGCTTCCCTCGTTGACCGTCTGGTTGGAGCCGGCGTTCGCCGTCGGCGCCGCGTTCACGTTGACGGTCACCGGACTTGCCGAGACGAGGCCGTTCGCGTCCACTATCGTGAGCATCGCGGTGTAGGTGCCGGGCGTGGTGTAGGTATGGGTCGGTTGGAGAGAGCCGCTCGACGTCGGTGTCGAGTTGCTTCCGTAATCGCCGAAATACCAGCTCACGCCCAGCGGGCCAGTGCCGCTGGCCTTTGCCTGGCTGAAGGCGACCGCAGCGCCAACATCCGTTGTGATCGCTGACCCTGCGCTGGCCATCGGCACCTGCACGGTCCCTGGAAGGATCGACAGTCCGTCGAGCCAGAAGTAGGAAGAGCTCTGGTTCAGGTTCTGAACCTGCATAGCGAGCCGCCCACCGGTGACCTTGACCTGGTAGGCCGGCGTGATGAATTGCCCGGGCGACGTGGCGATGCCCGAGGCGACCTGCTGCCCGTTGAGCCAGACGGCCACCTGGCTCTGCGAGGCGGTCAGCCTGCCCAGCGTTGGAGCCACGGTGTAGGTCCCGTTGGGCAGGTCAACCAGGAACGTGGCATTGTTCGAGTAGGCGAAGTCGCTGGTCACGGGGTTGGAGTTGGGCCACCAGTCACCTCCCCCGTAGACGCCGTTGCTGCTCTGCCAACCAAATCCTGTGGTTGTGCTGTAAGCCGCATTGGAGGCCCCGGTGTAGCCAGGAGCCACGGCATAGCCTGTCGGGCCGAAATCGAACTGAAGCGAGCCAGCGATGCTCAGGAGCTGACGGTCCTCGAGGACCTCGAATCGCGGTCGGGGCCGGTCACGGCGAGATCGGGTCCTTGCGGCGCCGACACTCTGGATGCGTGAATCGCTGCTGTGGCGCGGAAGGTGGCTAGACCACATGGGCGGCGAGCTCCAGTCGGAGGGATTCCCCGGAGGTGAGATCTCACGGCGTGTATGCGGGGACGGGGGTCGATCCCGAGCTCGGAAGGGGTTCATCACCGAACCGGGCCTGTGGGGGAACTCCATCCCCTCCAATCAAGAGAACCCTAGATTCAAGATGCTCCGTTTGCAAAAGCGATCTTTCTTTTTTTATGCGACCGGGACAGCCCTGTGGCGATGGACCGCGTCGTCCGGGCCCGTACCTACGAACCGGGCCCCAGTAAGGCACGGGCGGATCGGATGAGGCCCATGGTGACGCATCGAAATGCTGGCTCGGTCGGCGGAGCCGGGGAAATCGTGGCATGAATCAGGTACATCCGCATGGTGCCCTTGATGCTCTCGAGACGGCCCACCAGGAGACCGTCCGGCGATCTGCGCATGGACGAAGATCAGTTCGTGCGGCGGAGCTGGCCCGACGCCGACCTTTCCCAACCGAACGCGGCCCTCGGCCGCTTTTCCAGCCTTGATACCGAATCGCTACTGCCGCCGGATCAACGCGTGCCCATCCTCCCGGCCTGCCACTTCGCTGTAGACTCGATTTGCCGCATCACTGCAAGGGCCCCGGTCTTCTCCCCATCTCTTGCTGATCAGCCGCGTCCACCTCCACCGGCATGGCCGCATTCAACGCAATCGGGTCCGGCGACCCAATCCTGACAACCGGCCGCCTCCATCCGGTCTTGCCCAGCCATGGCGCGAGGAGGCTCACCGTATCTCCATCCCGAGTGCGCCCGACGGAGGCCGCCGATCGCGACCGGCCCTTTCGTCGCCACACGATCCGCGACGGTCCTTGGCTTTCGCAGGCCTCTGCGGAGACGAGAAAACGTCGCTGAAGTACCGCAGAAGATAGATCGCCCGTCTTGGACCAGAGGCCGACATTATTCCGCACCCGAAAGCTGGCCGTCAAGACAAAAAATCGTCGCACTTTCATTTAATTCCCAATCAATGTGTCTTGTCTTGATGATTGGTCGTCAGCATGACCGGAGCGTTGCGAGACTCGATGTCCGAGTCGAGCCCTCAGGATTGCCCCCGTATGAGCTATTGAGCATCTAGACATCGTTGTCGGCATGATGGGCCCGACCACGGCATACGACTCATCGTTCCAGAGTCTGGGATGTCGGACGAGATTTCAGAGTAAGAACCATGATGTTTCCAGGATGCCACGTGCGTGCTCTCACGAATTGACCTGGGGGGATTCGGTCAATGTGCTGCATGTCATTGAGCCTGACATTGCTCCTTTTCCTCTCCTCGCAGCCAGCTCCAGGTCGGGCCGGCACCATCTCTGAACGGGAGGTCTGGGACATCATTCGTTCACCCGATGGCGACATCGCCTTCTCGATGCCGTCGAGACCGGATCGCGAGACGCGAAATGCCCGCGGCACCGAGGGCCCGCTCGAGATCCTTTCCTACTCCTGCTCGGTCGATGGCGTGGACTACCGGCTTCAGCGAATTCGTGCCCCCCGAGCAATCCCTCCCAACCAGATTCTTCCCCAGCTCGATCTCCTCAAGCCGCGCTATCTCACGGTAGGAACTCGACTCATCAAGGAGTCACCGATCGTCGTGGATGGTGTCATCGGCGATGACCTCACGTACGTGCCTCCTTCGCCCCCGCACCAGGCCGCCGCGACTTTACGAACTCGCCACTTCATGCGCGGTTCTTTCTACTATGCCCTGACCGTCACTTCACAACCCGGCAAGCCCCTACCTGACTCCGCCGCCCGCTTTCTCGCATCGCTCACGTTCGAAGCCGTCGTCCGTGAGCACCAAGCTCGAATGAAGGCACCCTCGAGTTCGCCAGACCGGTCCGGCACCGGGCCACAACTGTCCCCATCCCGCCCCGGTCGCCCCGCTTCCCGAGTGCCGGGCAATCCCGCAGTTAAGCCCCGGGTGCAGTCGTCGCGCGAACGGCTCGATGAGTCCTGGTCCGAGAGCATCGTATCCGTTAACGAAGCTGACTCGTCCAAGCCAGATGAAGAGAATCCGCGTCAATAAACTAGAAAGCAATTATCAAGTTTGATTATTTATGCATAGACCTTATCTATGCTATGGTCAACGGCTCCTCATTCATCCCGCCAAAACCTTGCGACGTCGATCGGCAATCCCGGAACTCGAGGTTTCTTGTCAGCCTGGCGTGCGTGAATAGGTCGTTTCTTGGCACATCCTTCCATTTCGATGTGATCCGTTCTATCTTGATGGAAGTCCCACAAGCACACCATCATCGAATCACGCAGGATTGCTGAAAAAACGAGCGATCTCGACGTTCGGAGGGAAGTTCGGCCGTGAAGCGAACGCAGGCACGGGTGGGCCGCGAGGATGGTGATTCGTTCTGGTTTCCGGGGAGGGGAGAGTAATGCGAGCGATCGTCACCGGAGGGGCCGGATTCATCGGGTCGCACCTGGTCGACCGGCTGCTGGCCGACGGCGCGGACGTCCTCGTCGTGGACAACTTCGACCCGTTCTACTCCCGGGAGGTCAAGGAGGCGAACCTGACCATGGCCTTGCGGAACCCGCGGTGCCGGCTGGCTGAGCGGGACATCCGCGACGGGTTCGAGGCCCAGGTTCTGGTGGAAGAGTTCCGCCCGGATGTGATCGTTCACCTCGCCGCGCGAGCGGGGGTGCGGCCCAGCATCGAGGCGCCGGGACTCTACGCCGATGTCAACGTGACCGGCACTGTCCGATGGCTCGAGGCTGCCTGCCGGCTCCAGCCTCGGCCTCGGTTCGTGTACGCGTCGAGCTCGAGCGTCTATGGCGACCGCCCCGACGCCCCTTTCCACGAGTCCGACCCGGTCGACCGCCCCATCAGCCCGTACGCGGCGACCAAGAAGGCGTGCGAACTGCTCGCCTACACCTTTCATCACTTGCACGGCCTGCCCGTCACAGGGTTGCGGTTCTTCACCGCGTACGGGCCGCGCAACCGCCCCGATCTGGCGATCGCCAAGTTCACTCGGCTGATCGATCGCGGCGAGCCCGTCCCGATATACGGCGACGGGACGAGCCGGCGCGACTACACGTTCGTCGAGGACATCGTCGACGGCATCGTCCGGGCGATCGACCGATGCCGGGCCCATCATCTGTACAACCTGGGGAACTCGAACCCCGTCGAGCTGGATCGGCTGATCAAGGCGATCGGCGCGGCGCTGGGGAAGGAGCCGGTGGTCCAACGCCTGCCCGAGCAGGCGGGGGACGTCCAACAGACGTATGCCGACACCAGCCAGGCTGCGGCCGAACTTGGATACGTGCCAAGGACCTCACTCGCCGAGGGGATAGCCCGATACGTCGAATGGTATCGAGCGACCGCGTCATGAAGCGTCACGCACAAGGGAGCCCGACGATGAAAGAGGAGATGAGCCCCGCGATCGCGAGGCCGGCTCTCGAGGAATCGCGGCCCGGCCCCGCGAAGCCGGTCGGGAATGGAGCCTTACCCGTCGTCTTGAGCCTCGACATCGAGGAGCACTACCGGATCGAGGCCGCGGCCGGGCTGGACGTCCCTCCGTCGCTCCAGGTGGTGTACCGGCGCCGGATGGCCCGGACGACGGACTGGCTCCTCGAGAAACTCGCGAGTCGGAACATCCGGGCGACTTTCTTCATCCTCGGCCAGATCGCCAAAGGCGACCCCGGGCTGATTCGCGCAATCGCCGGCGCGGGCCATGAGGTTGCCAGCCATGGTTGGGATCACAGGCGCATACTCACCATGGACCGGCCTCAGTTTGTGGAGGACATCCGTCGCAGCAAGGATGCTCTCGAGCAGGCATCAGGGACGCCCGTTCTGGGGTATCGGGCGCCGACATTCAGCATCGTCCGTCGGACGGCATGGGCCATCGACGTGCTTGCGGAAGCTGGATTCCTCTATGACTCGTCCATTTATCCAGTGCATCATGACAGGTATGGCGTACCAGACGCACCCCGTCACCCTTTCCAGGTCCGGGGAGTCGAGCGGGAGATTCTCGAGATCCCACCGGCAACGCTGGGGCTCGGGAGGTTGAACGTTCCTATCGGCGGCGGGGGCTACTTCCGGCTCCTCCCGTATCCACTGACCTGGCTGGCGCTCGCATTTTCGCGGCGGGATCGACAATGCATCGGCTCAATGCTCTATTTTCATCCCTGGGAGTTCGATCCGGACCAGCCCGCCCTGCCGTTGAGGGGATTGAGCCGATTCCGAACTTATGTCGGGATCCGGCGTGGCCAGCGCCGTCTTGCCAGCCTGATGGCCGATTTCTCGTTCGTGCGGGGGATTGATCTGGCCAGAAGGTTGATCGAGCGTTCGGAGGGATTACCGGCGTTCTGCCTCACGTCTTGAGCAAGATCGCAAGGTTGGGTGTTTTTTTGCCCGAGCGATCGCGGAGCGAGGGAATTCTCGAGACTTTTCTCTCAACCCGACCACTCCGAGACGGTTACCTGCGGCGGAAGCGCTCCTCCGTCCGAGACGGAAGCGTCAGCGTCGGTCTTCCTTGAAAATCCCCAATCCGCCGCGGCCTCGTCTCGACTCGTCGCGATCGTTCTCACTTTCGCATTGGCCTGGGTATCCGTTGCTGACGCTTCCGGCTCGGACGGAGGGTTCGCGACCTGTCGGGTTGGGCGAGGAGTGGCGAATACTCCCTGGTCGTCAATACCAATGATCGGTACATGTGCACTTAAGAGGGAAAATCAATGATCGACCCGAAATCGACCGGCTCCGGATCTCGACAGCACGACCTGATGAGCAAGATCGAGTCCGGGAAGGTGCGTGTGGGGGTCATAGGTCTTGGCTACGTGGGCCTTCCGCTGGCGCGAGCGTTCACCGACATGGGGATCGCGGTTTTGGGTTTCGATACGGACCCAGCCAAGATCGAGAAGCTCAACCGGGGAGAGGGCTACATCGGTCACATCCCGGACGACGTGATTTCTCGCATGAGGGAGCGCCGCTTCGAGGCGACTAACTCGCTCTACCGGCTGGATGAGCCGGACGTGATCATCATCTGCGTACCGACCCCTCTAACGGAGTCACGCGAGCCCGACCTGACGTACGTCGTCAATTCCGTGAGGTCCATCGCGTCGCGGCTCAGGCCCGGGCAACTCGTCATCCTGGAGAGTACCACCTACCCCGGCACGACCCGAGAGGTCGTCCTACCTCTGCTCGAGGCCCGGGGCCTGAAAGCCGGAGAGGACTTCTTCCTGGCCTTCAGCCCCGAGCGAGAAGACCCCGGCAACCCACAATTCTCCGCCCCGACCATCCCCAAGGTCGTCGGCGGACTCGACCCGACGAGTCTCAAGCTGGCCGCCGCACTCTACGCCAAGGTTGTCGTCCGGGTCGTGCCGGTCTCAAGTCCCGAAGTCGCAGAGGCCTGCAAGATACTCGAGAACACCTACCGCGCCGTCAACATCGCGCTGGTCAACGAGCTCAAGATGCTCTATGACCGGATGGGGATCAACGTCTGGGAGGTCATCGAGGCGGCGAAGAGCAAGCCGTTCGGCTTCAGCGCGTTCTACCCGGGGCCCGGCCTGGGAGGCCACTGCATCCCGATCGATCCCTTCTATCTGACCTGGGCGGCCCGGAAGCATGGCATGGCGACCCGTTTCATCGAATTGGCCGGCGAAGTCAACACCTCCATGCCGTCCTACGTCGTCAACAAGATTGCAGATGCCTTGAATGAGGATGGGAAGCCCATCAACCGAAGCAAGATCACGATCTTGGGGATGGCGTACAAGAAGGATGTGGACGACCCCCGAGAATCCCCCGGATTCGAGCTGATGGAACGGCTGCTCCAGAAGAACGCCATCGTCGAGTACAACGATCCGCATATCCCGGTCCTTCCCTCGATGCGGCACTATCCCGATCTACGCATGGCAAGCCAGGAGCTGACTGCTGATTACTTGCGCTCGCGTGATTGCCTCCTGGTGTCCACGGATCACTCCGCTTACGACTGGCAGTGGATTGCCCAGCACGCCGGGCTGATCGTCGACACGCGCAATGCCCTGAAAGGAGTCGGGGAGTCCAAGGCTAGAATCGTGCTCGCCTAAGGGGCCGTCCACGAACAGGTTCCAGGTCTCTGGTACACGATGAACCTGCTCCTGAGCCGGCTCGAAGAGCAGCAGCGGTGCTGGTTCGCCGCGGTCGATAGCGCCCGGATCGGCCACGGCGGCGACCGCTTCATCTCCGCGGTCACCGGCCTGCACATCGACACGATCCGCCGGGCTCGCGGGGAGCTGGCCAGCACCCGCGAGGGTCGCCCCGCCAACCGCGTCCGACTTCCCGGCGGAGGACGACCCTCGCTCGAGAAAAGTCGCCGGAGATCGTCCCGCTACTCGTGACGATTGTCGGTCCGCAGACCGGCGGCGACCCGATGGGCCGCAGCCGGTTCGTCCGCCGCAGCCCGCGGGCCCTGGCCCGGGAGGCGGCAGCGGGCCAGGCCGCCGGATTTGGGGGCCGGCGGTCCCTTCGGCACGGTCCCGCCGATGGCCCCGACGACCTTCTCGACGTGGGCCCGGTCGCGGAAACAGGCCGGCAGAACCGGCTCGGGGTCGCCCCCCGAGACGACGTGGGATTTCGTCGCCAGGATCGCGACCTTTCTCCTCTCGCCAGGCCGCGTCGTTGGCCCCGGGGCCGTCGACCTCGACGACCGCCATGGCCGGTCGCGTCGCGACGCGCGGCTCGAGCGTGACGGCTTGGGATCGCTCCGCCCGCTCATCCCGCACCGCCCGCAACTGCTCGCCGAACTCGCGGGCGATACGGTCGAGCAGCCGGCCGCTGATGCTCACATCGGCCAAGTCGGCGACGCCTCGCGGACGGAGGGCTCGCGGGCAGCGGAGCGGACGAACTTGCGGAGCACCGAGAGGCTGTAGCCATGGGGCGTCAGCCGCATCGTCGGCCGCTCACGGGAAAAAAACCGGCTCATCCGGCCGAAGCGCGCGCCGGGCTCGGAAATCCGCCATCCACGGGCGTGGGCATGCGCATCTTTTGTAGGGTGCGTCAAG